>JBDTZF010000013.1:0-32878 GCA_040005265.1 Verrucomicrobiota bacterium | reverse complement strand
AATCCATTCTTTGCTGCGAAGCTTTGAATTTAAACAGTGGAACTTCGCCACAGATCCGTAGCCGAATTTTTTAGCGTAAGACAAATGAATATTGGATTCGTCGGCGTCGGAAGAATGGGTGCGAACATGGCGCGCCGGTTAAGAGATCGACAGCTTCACGTCACAGCGGTTTACGACTCGCATCGCGCCGTGGCGACAGCACTCGCGACAGAGTTGGGGTGCGCGGCTGCGCAGGACTTGTCGGAAGTAACGGCGGAGTCGGATGTGATCGTCACGGTCGTGACCGATGACGATGCGATGCGTGAAGTGTTTTCGGGAACCGGAGACAATCTGCTGGTTAATGCGCGCGGCAAGTTATTCATCAACTGCGCTACCATATCGCCAAAGGTGCATGTCGATGTTGAGAAGCTGGCGGAGAAAGCCGGCGCACAAACGCTGGAAGCGTGCATGGCCTCGAGCATCACGCAGGCGCGCGAGGGCAAACTTTATCTCATGTGCGGTGGACGCGAGGAATCGTTTCGCAAGGCGGAGCCGATTTTGAAGGAGCTTGCATCGAAAGTGCGTTTCATCGGCAAAGCTGGCGAAGCGGCGAAAGTCAAAGCGCTGGTCAACATGGTAATGAACATCAACACCGCAGGCTTGGCCGAAGGTCTCGGGCTGGGCGCGGCGCTAGGGCTCGACTTGAAAGCATTACGCGAAGTCTTCGCGGAAACCGGCGCAAACTCGCGCGTGCTCGAAACCGACGGCGAAGACATGCAAAACCGCGAGCACGGTTGCTTCTTCTCCGCCGCGCACGCGGCGAAAGACAGCGGCATCGCGCTGGAGCTCGCTCGCAGTCTTGGTCTTGATCTACCGCTCGCGCGGACTACGAAAGCTCAATACGAGCGGATGATTACGGAAGGCCTGGGCGAGCTCGATAAATCCGGCATCGCCGAGCTGACCTTCAAAGATCGGCACAAGCATTCAGGCGATCGGGTATAAATCACTCCCAATCAGATCCGGCTGTTAGGGCGCCGACCAGCCTTCGCTTGGCTACGGCGTGGCAATCGGCGCGGAAGCCCTCCAGCTAGAAATCAAAATCTACTCGCAGCAGTTGCCCATACCTTGACGCACTGGCAGGCGCGTCGACGTTTAGGCCGGAAATGAGAACGGTCTGGCGCGTTTTTGCTTATGTAAAACGGTATCCGTGGATGGCAGCGGGGACGCTCGCTTGCGCGATTGTGACCACCCTGATGGTGATTGTTTTCCCGGCGGTCACGATACCGATCGTCAACGATGTGGTCCAGGGGCATCATCCGGAAAAGTTATGGCCGTTGATCGGGCTGGCGACCGCCGCGTTTGTTTTGCAACACGGCATCAATTCGCTGCGCATCATTCTAAACAACACCTTCGAGCAAAAGGTCATCTTCGACCTGCGCAGCGATCTGTATTCGCACATTCAATTGCTACCGCTGCGTTGGTTCGATAATCGCGCCACGGGCGATTTGATGACGCGCGTGATCGAGGACGTGAACTCGGTAGAGCGTGTGTTGATCGATGGCATAGAGCAAGGCGTCACGGCCGCGTTACAGGTGGTCATCGTGCTGGGGGTGATGCTTTACCTGAGCGTGAAACTCGCTCTGCTCGCACTAGCGCCGCTGCCGCTTCTCGCCGGCGGCGCTCTTTGGTACACGTTGACGGCACACCGGCGCTATCGATTGCAGCGGCGCGCTTCCTCCGCGATGAACTCGCTTCTGCACGATAATCTATCCGGCATTCGCCAGATCAAAAGTTTCGCGCGGGAACGCGAGCAGCATGGGCGTTTCAATTCCGTGAGCAACGAACTGCGGCGAGCCACGCTTGTCGTCATGCGGGTTTGGGCGGTTTATAACCCGTCGATGTATTTGATCGGTTCGCTCGGAGTCGTTCTTATCGTCGCGGTAGGAATAGAATTCGTCCTGAACGGCGCGATGCAGCTCGGCGAGCTGATCGGCTTTTTGATTCTGACCGGATACCTCTACGAGCCGATCGGAAAACTTCATCAGCTCAACCAACTTGTGCAGGCCGGACGCGCCGCCGGTGAACGCGTGTTCGAAATTCTCGATGAACCAGTGGAACCCGGCTTTTCAACCGCGGCCCTTGACCTCGGCACCTCGCGAATTGCGGGCGATATCCGTTATGAAAACGTCGGCTTTGGTTACGCCGAAGGTTTGCCTGCTCTGAAAAATATTTCGCTTCACGCGTGTCCCGGTGAAACTATCGCGCTCGTCGGAGCGACCGGGGCCGGCAAATCAACCCTGGCCAGTTTGCTGCCGCGCTTCTACGAACTGCAAGAGGGCGCCGGCGAAATCTATATCGATGGCAAAGCGATTCGCGAATACGGCTTACGCGCGTTGCGGGAGTCAATCGGTGTCGTGACGCAGGAAAGCTTCTTGTTCAACGGCACCATCCGCGAAAATCTGCTGATGGGAAAGCCGGCGGCAACGGACGAGGAATTGTGGCGCGCAGTCGATGCGGCTAACGCCAGGCAATTCATCGAGCGACTGCCGGACGGTCTGCAAAGCGTGGTGGGTGAGCGCGGAGTAAAACTAAGCGTGGGCGAGAAGCAACGGTTGTCGATTGCGCGCGCATTGTTGAAGGACCCGCCGATTCTGGTCCTCGATGAAGCGACGGCGAGTGTGGACACAACAACGGAGCGGTTGATTCAAGAGGCTCTCGAGCATTTGATGGCGAACCGTACATCGATTGTCATCGCGCATCGGCTTTCGACAATTGTCCGTGCCGATCAGATTTTAGTGCTGGATCGCGGGCGAATCATTGAGCGTGGCAAACACGACGAATTGATCGCGCTCGGCGGGAAATACGCGCGGTTATGCGAGCAAAGCTTGCTCGAGACGTCGCCGCAGGACGAAGGACCACCGAATTACGAAGAGAAAAGCGAAATCGAAGTCTCGGCTGATGGTGGTCCTACGTTCTAATATTGCTTAATAGGATATATCGAGGCCCTCACCTCTCGCCACGGCGAGTTCGTCCGTTGGCGAACAATCCTCTCAGCGCTCCACCCGGTCGCGATCCCGGGGAGGACGCGAAGCGCCAGGTGAGGGTCATATCACCAGCCATTTCTCGCGGTGCGTCTTCGGATCCTTGTCCCAAAGACGCACGCCGCCCCGGAAAGCATTGCGGTTGTCGCCGGTTTCGATTCCAGCGGGCAGCTTCTTGAAAAATCGCGCGTTCCCTCCGCCGAGAACAACGTTATCGGCGATAAACGAGCGTTTCAATTGACCAATGGCGTGCTCAACTTCCCGCATCCATTTTTTCCGCCCGAGACGCTCCAAGCCCGGCTGACCCAGCCATTCCTCGATGATATCGCCGTCGCGATAAGGCAGATCGCCCAATTCCAGCGGGAACAGAGTTTTCTGCCATACGAGGGCTGACCCAAGCCCGGTGCCAAGCCCGAGAAAAAGCATTCGCCCGCCGTGATAACTACCGAGAGCTTGCATGGCCGCGTCGTTGACCATGCGCGCCGGTTTGCCTAACGCTTTTGAAAAATCGAACCCAACCCAGCCTTTGCCGAGATGCTTCGGCTCCCTGACAACGCGACCTTTGCGAACCGGGGCTGGGAATCCAATTGAAATCGCATGGAAGTTCCAGCCGCGCACAGCTTCCTTGAACTGCACAATCATTGCCCTGGGTGTCATCCGCGGGCCAGACGGGAACTTTCGCTGATCGCGAGCCGACATCAGCAACTTCACATTCGTCCCGCCGATATCGACGACGAGGACCTTCTTCTTCATGATCGGCCGCTATTTCCTGGCGGTAAGCTAGTCGCCCATCATGGAGCGGCCGAAACGCTGGAAAATTCCCTTGCTCTCCTGTTTCGGCGCCGCGGTGGCAGGCCAGCATTCTACGATCTCGAGCGCCAGGAAACGGAACAAGGTGAGCCGCGCGAATTTCAAATCGAGCCGCAGATTCTTAGCGATCTGAGCGATCGACCGCGTACCGTTAAATTGTGAGGCAAACTGGGCCTCCGCCACGGTGAGTTTTAGATTCTGGATGCGATCGAAGCCGTCCTTAGTGTAGGCGGGAATCGACGCCGGATCGTAGTTTGCCTGTGCCCCAAGATCTTGAAATTGAATGAAACGCAAACAGGCCAGCGCCCAATGATCCACATCCGGCTCGGGCGAAACTTCATTGGCGTACTCCGGAAACTCGGCGGTCTGCTCGAAGGTGAAACGCACCCGCCGTGCGGTCCATAGCTGTGCAAAAAGTCTTTGCCCGTAATGTTGGACCAACTGCATCGCCGGATCGCGCAAAATCAATTCCTCGCGGGCAAGCGTCAGGAAAAGCGGACAGCTTGTTTCAACTTGTTGAGCCTTCGCTGCGGCGATTTTTTCGGGATCGACGTTAGCGAGCGTCACTGGCGCTTCCGGGCAATACAGTTCCGGGTCGCTTGAAGTAGCCAAAACGATCTGGCCGTTTCGGGTGAGAAGCTCGACGGGCGAATTCTCCCAAAATGCGCGGAGCGTTCCGGTGAGCCGTTCCTTGGCTATTGTGCGCAGGGCCCAATTAAGCGAAAAGAAATTTGTGTCGCCGCAAAAATACGCCCCGCCGGTAACGGACTCATTTGGAAGATTGGAATCATCGGCCGCCTGAGCTACGGCGGCGCCAGCAGGCTGCGGTTGCGACCAATCCGGGGCGGTGGGCGGCGGACTCCACCATTCCTCGGCTTTATCGGCAGATTGCGCCGCCTCCGGCGCAGGTTGCTCATCGAAGAAGACAGCTTCCTGCTCTGCCTCAACGAACTCCCCGTTCGTCGCTGGCTCTTCCTCAAATTCTGTTGGTTCCGGTTCGCCAGGTGATTTCGGCATATGAGTCTCCACGGTTTTAATAAGCAAATCCGAAGTGAACGGTTTATTCAAGAACCCAATCACGTTGGCGTTGGATACGCGATCGGGTATCAAATCCGGCCCGAAGCCGGACATATAGACTACAGGAATATCGGCCGTCGGCGAATCTTCCAATAATTTCCGGCTTACTTCGTCGCCTTTCATGTCGGGCAAAACGTAATCAAGCAGAATCAAATCCGGCACGTTCGCTTTGGCGGCCTGCAAACCCTCGGTGGCAGTCGGAGCGATCACGACCTGGAAATTTGCGTCGATCAGGACCTCTTCCACGAAACGAAGCAGCATCATGCTGTCGTCGATGACCAGCACCTTCCGGGTGGAAGAAAGCTTCGGCCGGAATTTAGGTGGGGCTGAAGCGGATGCTTCATCCGACTGGCGCACGGCGTCCATGAGCAAAACCTGCCAGTCCTGATCAATGGTGCGCGGCGTCGGCCCCGCGCCAGAAACCTCGGAGATCATTCCGCCTTTCCAGGTCACGATTTCGTTAAAAGCGGCCAATCCTTTCCGTCCGGGGGCCGTGGCGTGACGCACCTGGCCGTTCTGAAAAAAGACCCGGGCTTTTTCTCCGCTCGGTCCGGTAAATTCCAGCACCGAGTTCGATCCGCTCATGCATTTTAACTGGATAATATCCGCCATGTGCAGGTCGCTCAGCGTGCCGCGAAATTTTTCATCATCCTCTTGCGAAGGCCGCAGGATCGGCTCGACCAGCTCGATAAAATCTTCCCGCGGGAACGGTTTTTCCAGAAAATGAATCGCGCCCAGCCCTGCGACCTTTTTGCGCTGGCTGGCAAGATGCGCTGCGGTCAGAATAATGGCGCGCGCATAAGGATGACTCGTGCGGAGATCGTAGAGAAAATCCTGACCCAAATCGGGCATGGCGTCGAGATCGAGAACGAAGAGATCCGGCCTTGCCTCGGATACCAGGCGCTGTGCTTCTTCCAAAGTGCGCGCGATCTCTACCTGCGCTTCCGGAACGGCCTCATCCAGCGCGCTGGAAATCTCGGACGCCAACTCTTCGTCCGGCTCCAGCACGAGAACCCGCCCCTGTTGCTTCGATTTTTTTCCTTTCACCGCTGTTAGTTAGAGAGGCCTTCTTCCGGGCAAATGCAAAGCATTTTTTGATTTGTCATGCCGAGCGGAGTCGAGGACATCCCGTTGCGAAGCCTAACGGTAACGCCGCGGAATTGACTCGTTCGCGCCCGCTCACTCGGCTTTCAGCCTTCCCGTCTATGTCCCGACTTCCCAAGCCGCTCCATTCCTCGACTGCGCTGTCCGAGCCGGACTGGCATATCTGCGCTCGGAATGACAATGAAGCGTTTTACCCCGTGAATCTCCGGGCCAGGTCCCGGCGGCTGGTTTTTCCCCGCTCATTCACCGGAATTGCGTCGACTACAAAAACGCGCTTCGGCACCTGCCAGCCACTCAACGCACCCCGGCAAAATTCGAGGAGATCACTTTCGCGAAGATCGACATCGGTCACTATGCACGCGGCCACTTCTTCGTTGCGCAAGGCCGATTCGCGACCGAACACCACCGCCTGGCGCACTCCTGGGAAACGTAACAAGTGCGCTTCGACTTCAGCCGGGTTCACCTTTTTTCCGGCGACATTGATCACATCGGAGACACGCCCGACGATTTTGAATCCGGCCCCACTTCGCTCCAGAAGATCGTCGGGGACGAAGATTCCGTTACCCAATCTTTCTTCATCCGGCTCAGGGAAATAACCATCGCCCACCGCCGCGCTACGCACGCGAATCTGGCTCGATGCCACGGTTGGATCGATAATTTCAACATCGATGTTTTTCATCGGCTGGCCGACGAAACCGTCTTCAAACGTCGTCCCGTCGGGATCGTAACAAATTCCGCCGCATTCCGACGAACCGTAGAACGAGTGGATAGGTTGATTGAATTTTTGGAAGAACCTTCGCGCAAGCGATGCGGAGAGGGGTGCCCCTGCAGATACACAAAGTCGCAGTCCGGAAAACTTCGGGATCTCCATTTCGCAAAAAGCCTGATAGAAAAGCGGCATCCCGGGAAAAACGGTGGCGTTTGTGCGGGCAAGATCGACAAGCACGGCCCGCGGAGTTCGGTCGCGGCTCATTACTATCGGCACGCCACGCGCGATCAGCGGCGTTAGCAAATTGCTAAAGCCGTAGGAATGCGAGATCGGGATGACGCCAAAGTTAACGTCGTCATCGGAAATCCCCATGGTGTCGCAAATCTGATTGCAATCGGCCAGCAGTTGGGCGCTCCGGAATCGAACGAGCCGCGGGGCGGCGGTTGTTCCAGACGTCAGTTTGAAAAGCGTTGGCGGCCTGTCACCCCAATCGGTGATGCCGCTCTTCGCCGCAACTGACATTGCTGCATCAGCTTGCTGCGCAGTTATGGATTCGTCGGTCGGGAGGCAAATGCGCTGCTTGCGCAAGCAATCAAGAAAGAGCGAAAACCAATCCGCGTCGTTTCCAATGCGAATCTCACTTACATTATGAGGCCGGTTATCGGTCGGAGCCGGGCGGGTCTTCGCTTCGATCGCGCGTGCCTGTTCCTCGATCCCGCGGAATGTTCGCAACACCTCCCCTGCAGTGTTGAAAATGGCCGGCTTATCGCCTTTTCGCGCCAGCGTTTCCTCCCAGGCCAACAATAATGGGTCGTCAGATTTCATCACTTGCACACATACCCGTACATGGTTAAGTTTCGCGCTCCCTTCCAAAGATGAAAACAGGCATTCATCCAGAGTATCTTGAGACCGATATCGCGTGTGCGTGCGGCGCGGTGTATCACACCCGCTCGACCCGCCAGGATATTAAGATCGGTATTTGCGCTGCGTGCCATCCGTTTTTCACCGGCGAACAGAAGTTCGTCGATACCGCGGGCCGCGTCGAGAAATTCACGAAGCGTTACGGTAGCGCGAAAGCCGTCCGCTTCGCTAAAAAAGCTTAGCTGGTTCCCTGTTCGAACGCTGACCCCGTAAACGCACGGGCTCGGCGTTTTTCTTTATATGGACTTTAATTCCCTTATCGACCGACGACGCGAGCGTTTCGAGCAACTCGAGCGCGACATTGCCGATCCCGCGCTTTTTTCAAATCGCAAACGGGCCAGCGACCTCATGCGCGAGCATTCCAACATCAAACAAGTGCTGGCGAAATGGGATGAAGTCGAAGCCGCGCGCAAGCAACTCGACGACAATCGCGAGCTGGCCAGCTCGCGCGACGTCGAGATGGCGGCCATGGCTGCCGACGAGATTCCAGATCTGGAAAAGAGGGTGGCTGATCTCGAGCGCGATATTCAGATCGGTTTGTTGCCTCCGGATGAAAATGACAATCGCGACGCCATTGTGGAAATTCGCGCCGGCACCGGTGGAAGCGAAGCCGCCATCTTCGCGGCAGATCTTTATCGCATGTATCACCGTTATGCGGAAGCGGCTGGATTAAAAACGGAGGACCTCGAGATGAGTCCGTCAGACTTGGGCGGACTCAAAGACGCGATCTTCCGCGTTTCCGGCGAATCGGTTTTTAGAAAACTCCGTTACGAGAGCGGAGTGCATCGCGTTCAGCGAGTGCCGGCCACGGAAGCGCAAGGTCGCATTCACACCTCGACCGCCACCGTAGCGGTTCTGCCGGAGGCTGAAGATGTCGACATTGAGCTAAAGCCGGAGGATCTGCGTATTGAGGTCTGCCGCGCTGGAGGTCCCGGAGGCCAGGGAGTAAACACAACCGATTCAGCCGTCCAGGTCTTGCACATTCCCACGGGAAGAATCGTTCGTTGTCAGGACGGTCGCAGCCAGCAAAAAAACAAGGAGAAAGCGCTTACAATCATGCGCGCGCGCCTGCTCGAAGAGAAACAGCGCGAAGAAGAAGCAAAATACTCGGCCACCCGGAAGAGCCAGATCGGTTCCGGCGGGCGCGAAGAAAAAATTCGCACCTATAATTTTCCCCAGAACCGGATCACCGACCATCGGATCGGGCTCACCCTTTACGATTTGGACCGCGTTATCGAGGGCAATCTCGCCGAGCTGATTCAGACGTTGCAGACCGCGGATGTGGCGGAACGATTGAACGAGTCCGCGGTCTCGGGCTGATTACCTTGTCATTCCGAGCATGACAAAAGAACGGCCTACTACCGTACTCGAAGTGCTTCAATCGGCCGCCGTCTATTTTAAAAACCGCAAGATCGACAGTCCGCGATTGAATGCGGAGCACTTGATGGCGCACGCGCTGGGGCGAACGCGCATGGAGCTTTATCTGGAATTCGAGCGAACTCTTGCCGAAGGCGAACTCGTGCCCTTGCGTGAACTTGTCCGGCGCCGCGGTGAAGGCGAACCGCTTCAGCATTTACTCGGCACGGTCGAATTCTGCGGTGAGGTTTTTCTTTGTGACAAACGCGCGCTGGTTCCCCGGCCGGAAACTGAGCAGCTGACTGAGTTGCTGGGATCCAAAATCGAAAATCCAAAGTCCAAAATCGCTGATGTCGGGACTGGTAGTGGCGTGATTGCACTAAGTCTCGCCAGGAAATTTCCGGAGGCACAGATCTTCGCTGTTGATATTTCGGAAGACGCCCTGTCGCTGGCGCGGGAGAATGCCGAGAGACTCGGCCTTAACGAGCGTGTTCAATTTTTGAAAAGCGATCTTCTGGAAGTCTTGAATGCCAAGGTCGATCTGATCGTGGCGAATCTTCCCTACATTGCAGAGGAAGATCGAAATACGCTTGCTCGCGAAGTCCTGCACGACCCGGAGGTAGCGCTTTTTTCCACGGGCGGCGGCGATCGATTGATCCGCCGCCTCATCGAGCAAACGCCGCAACACCTGGAGCCCGGGGGGTTCCTCGCGCTTGAGATCGGCCTCGGTCAGGCGGACGAGCTGGTCGCTTTTTTAGGAGAGAAAAATTTTCACGACATCGAGTCGAAAAAGGATTATTCAGGGATCGTACGGTTCCTGTTTGGCCGGTATGGATAAGATTCGCATTCACGGTGGCAATCCTTTAAGCGGCTCGATCAAAATCAGCGGCTCGAAGAATTCTGCCTTGCCCATTCTGGCGGCGACCTTGCTCACGCGCGAACCATGCATCATTCGGCGCGTCCCGGATTTGAGCGACACCCATTACATGCTCCAAATTCTTTCCCATTTGGGGGCCGACGTGGAGCGGGCCAGTGGGACCGTCAACATCACGTCGGACAAAATAAATTCGGTTGCGCCCTACGACATCGTTCGCAGGATGCGCGCGTCGGTTGGCATAATCGGACCGCTCCTGGGGCGTTGCAAAGAAGCGACTGTTTCGTTGCCGGGAGGCTGCGTCATTGGAGATCGTCCGATCGATCTGCACTTGAAAGGGTTTGAGGCGCTGGGCGCGGCCGTGCGCGTGGAAGGCGGCAATGTGAAGGTGTTCGCACCGAAATTAACCGGCGCGATCATTAATATGCGCGGCAAACTCGGCCCGACTGTGCTCGGCACCGACAACGTGATGATGGCCGCGGTGCTGGCGGAGGGAACTACCGTGATCGAAGGGGCGGCCCAGGAACCGGAGGTTGTCGATCTTGCGAATTTTCTGAACAAGATGGGCGCGAAGATCGAGGGCGCTGGAACGCGCCGCATTATTATTGAAGGCGTGTCCGAATTGCATGGCGCCGAACACGAAGTCATCCCGGACCGAATTGAGGCGGGGACGTTTCTGGTCGCGGGCGCGATCTGCGGCAAGGGTGTTACGATCAAGCGGGTCGAGCCCGCGCACCTGACAGCGGTAACGAATGCGCTGACGATCTGCGGATTCCTCGTAGAGGTTGGCGAGCAGGCAATCTCAATTTCGTCTAACGGATCCGTCAAGCCACTCGAGCTGGGGACCGAACCTTATCCCGGTTTCCCGACCGATATGCAGGCGCAAATGTGCGCGTTGCTGGCCACGACCCACGGAACCAGCGTCATCACCGAGAATATTTTTCCGCAGCGTTACATGCATGTCGCGGAATTGAAACGCATGGGCGCGAATGTCGACCTGGACGGGTCGAGGGCGGTGATTACTGGAGTCGACCGTTTGCTCGGCGCGCCGGTAATGGCGAGCGACTTGCGCGCCTCGGCTGCACTCGTGCTGGCCGGATTGACAGCGAATGGAATCACCGAAGTCAGCCGCGTGTATCACATCGATCGCGGCTATGAGCATCTCGATGAAAAATTGAGCGAGCTCGGCGCGCACATCGAGCGTGTGAAAGAATGATATTGCGCGAGCCGCCTGGCTTGCGTTTTCCGTGACAAGCGAGACGTTTGTTTTACGTTACGTTTGAAAGGACAAGTTATGGATCAACAACCGCCACCAGTGCCTGTCGCTACCACTTCGTCCGATGTACGAACCTGGTGCGTGCTCTGTCACGCCAGCGCTCTGCTCGGATTATTCCTTCATTTTCTCGGGCACCTTCTCGGCCCTCTGATCGTTTGGCTGGTCAAACGCGCCGATTCGGCCGAGATCGACGCGCACGGGAAAGAAGCCCTTAACTTTCAGCTCTCGATGCTGATTTATGACGCGATCGCCGCGATCCTTTGCATCGTGCTGATTGGAATCCCGATTTTGATCCTGCTGTGGATCCTGAACACTGTCTTTGTGATTATCGCATCCATTCAGGCGAGTGAGGGGAAGCTGTACCGCTATCCGCTGACTATTCGACTGATCAAGTAATCGCCTTGTCAGGTTGAGCGGAGCGAAACATCTCTGACTTCGAGAAGAAATGATCAGAGATTCTTCGATTTGCTCAGAATGACATATTCATCGGCGCGTCCTTGTTTCTAGTAGCCCGCGCAGCGTATTCATGTTCTGAACGTCTTCGGCGAGTTCCTTGCCCTTCGGTGTTTCTAATACCTTTGGAATCTTGCGGAACCGCCGGTCGCGCATAATAAAACGAAAAGCACCGAGACCGATTTTGCCCTGGCCGATGTGCTCGTGTCGATCCACTCGCGATCCGCGAACGGTCTTGGAATCATTGAGGTGAAGCGCGGCAAGGTGTTCGAGGCCGACTACGCGATCGAACTCGCGAAACGCTTTTTTTGCCGCCGCCTCGCTGGCGATATCGTAACCGGCCGCAAATATGTGCGCGGTATCCACACAGACACAAAGGCGTTCCGGTTCGCGAGCGTTTTCGATGATGTAAGCGAGGTGCTCGAACCTGTCGCCGAGGCATGAGCCCTGTCCGGCCGTAGTTTCCAGCGCGATCCTGGTATTCACTTTCGGGATCCTGTACAGGACCCGGTCAATCGACTTTACGATCTTCTCGAGTCCGGCCGCCTCTCCGGCGCCGAGATGCGCTCCTGGGTGCAGAACAAGAAATGGCAATTCGAGCTGATCCGCCCGGGTCAGCTCTTCAGCTAGAGCGCGCAGCGAATTCGCGTGGAACAGCGGATTGGTAGCAGCGAGATTGATAAGATAATTCGCATGGGCGAAGATCGACAACAGATCGCCCCGTTGCCGATGTTCGAGGAATCCACGGATCTCATCGCGCGTGAGAGGGCGTGCAAACCATTGCATGTTGTTCTTCACGAATATTTGAATAGCCGTGCAGCTAATCGAGCGGGCGCGTTCGATTGCCATGTGCGCGCCGCCGGCGATCGACATGTGGGCGCCAAGGAGAATTTCTGATTTCTGATTTCTGATTGTGGTGGCGGTGGCAATCGGCGGCCGCGCGGGCTTCTTTGTTTCATTCACAATCAGCAATTCTTAGAACCTTTTCGGATGCCAGTCCGGCTTCTTGAGGCTGCCTTCGCCGACGTACTCGAAGAGTTTGTAGACTGGTGTGAGCAGCAGGCCGGCCGCGCCGTGCATATCCATCCGCACTTCGAAGTCGAGTTTGTCATCGAGAAAGTGGATGTCGCCGTGGCCAAGCATGCTAAAAATTTTGCCGGCTACTTCCAGATCATCAGAGTGAATGATCCCGTCTTTGATACGGAGAGACGCAGTTGCCTTGCGCCCGATGGTGTAGCCGGTCCCCGGCACGATGGTATTAAGGATTCCCGAGAGCGGGCCAAAAATCGGAATGGCAAACACGTCGCCGTTCGTGACCTGAATTTTTCCGGTCCCCTGCATGATGCGCGCATTGCTTCCGAGTCCCGTGAAATCGTAACTGCCGTCCAATTCACCATGCGATGTTTTGTATTGGTAGTAGAGATCGGTCAGGCTCGGAAAATCGATTGAGCTAGCGGCGATTTTTGCCCGGTAACGTGGATCGTCATGGGCGAGTGAAATATCGGCGTTACCCCGGACATTCCCGCCGAACAGGCCAGCCTTCACATCGACCAGCTGAAGTTTTTCATCTGTGAAAAGCAATCGCCCGGTCACTCGGTCGAACGGCAGGGTCTTCCCCAGAAAATCGTAATCCATTCCATGCGGAGCATCGACAATGACTTGCAGCTGCGTTTTCTTGCCGCCCCGGAATTGATAGACGCCGTTGATGGTAAGGTTCGGCGGCTGCCGAAACTTGTAGGGCGCGACAGTGTTCCAGATCTTCGGATCGATCCAGAAAATCACTTCAGCCGGACGCAACGACGTTTTGACGTTCGAGATCCGGACCTCGTGGTTTTTGAAGTCGTAGGTAAACGTCCCAGTGCCGATGCCTTCATCGCGAGTAACCCGAAGATTTTCATAGGTCACGGCACCGTCGCCAAAAACAATCCTGGCAGTTCCACTGTTCGCCCAGGAGCCACGAAAACGAGTTCGATTGAGAGCGAGAGTTCCCTGACCGCGCCAGTTGGAAGGGTTTCTATCCGGCCCGCGAATTTCCAGATGAACCGTCGGCGGTCGTTGCCATTCCCACTCGCCCATGAACTGGCTCATGTCTCCCGAGGTCAAGGGACGCAGAGCTCCCGGGTTGATCGTACTGTCTATGTTTAGACGAAATTCATTCGGCGAATCGAAGACCTCGGCGGTGAGCTGCCCGCTTTGATGACGGAGGTGAATGTCCCGGAGCAACGCTCGTTCGCCGTCCCATGAAAAGTTGAGGCTCAAATCGGAAAATGGGACCGACTTGTAAACGAAGCCGCCCACCGCGGCGTGGCCGATGATTTTCAGCTGGGGATGCTCCTCCGCAAAATTCGCGGAACCGGACGCCTCCACCAACGGCGACGCTTTGAATTCCGTTTCCTTCAGTAACCCAGTGATCTCGAATGCTTCGCTCAGGCCCTTTAGGTCGAGATTACTCCGGATCTGAAAATCGGCAGCGTTCGTCTGCCGGCTCCACTTGGCTTGACCGGCGAAATTGCCCTGAGTATCACTCCATTCGCAGTGCGTGAGATTGAACGTTTGATCGGCCCACTCCGCGCCGGCACTCAAGTTTCTTATCGCATAACCACCGCGCTCGATCCGGTCGGCACGCAGGGTCGCTTCGACTCGCGCATTTTCCAGATCGGCAAGGTCGCCGCTAAATTTCACCTGCAGGGACGGAGCCGTCGTCGGGAACTTGAGCTTCTGCAGCTCGTCCACGAGCCGTTCCAGGATCGACATCATCTTTTCCCATTCCTCGGCCGACGATTCTGGCGAGGGTTTGTAGTCGGCGCGCTTGATTAATTGGCCGGTCGCCGAAATCCGCACGCCGCAAAAAATTCCCTCAGCCTGGCTGACGTAAATCTGTTCGGGCGGAAAATAGACATGCGCACGAAAATTATTAAGCTCCGCCGTCCCGATTTTGCCGTCCGGGCTCTTTAGGGGGAGGATGATTTGAGCATTGCGAACATCGAGGGCATTAAGAAACGGCTGCCGGTGAAGGAACGCAGCGTAATTAATATCGAGCGAGATTTCGCTAACGACTGCGAGCAGATTTTCGCGGTTCTTGTAATCGAAGATGCGCACGTCTCGCGCGATGAGGCCCCGAAAGGGGTCGAGTGTGAGGCGGCGCATCGAAGCTTCCACGCCCCGCCGATGCAATTCCTCCACGACGCGCGATCGCCATTGCCTACCAAATCCCTTGCGGGCGAGATAATAGCCGCCGCCGATCAACGCGGAGAGCGCGACGATCAGAGAGAAACGCAGAATGGAAACGGCCAAACGACGGCCGAATGACGGAGGTCGGTCCCTCGCTGCGACAACCGCTTCCTGTTTTTCTAGGACGGGCGGCATGAGCTCAATTCTGATTGTTTGTCATTCCGGGCGAAGTCGAGAATCTTCATTATACTTATACAACAGTAAGAGATATCTCCCGTCACGACGGGCAAGCTGTTCCTCCGTTTGACATGACGATAAATGATTTACCTGCGATCAACGCCTCGCTGAACGCCGTAAGCGCGGTTTTCATTGCCGCCGGCTGGTTTTGGATTCGGCGCGGCGTCTGGCAGCGGCATGTCCCATGCATGATTGCGGCGGTCACCTGCTCAACCCTTTTCCTTGTCGGTTATGTCGTCTATCACCTGCATGCCGGCGAAAAATCGTCCGGGTACACCGGATGGATTGCAGTGATTTATTTTCCGATTCTGATCTCCCACGTCTTGCTGGCCTTTGTCACGCTCCCCTTGGTCCTTCTAACGCTGATCCCTGCTTTCCGGCGGCGATGGGACCGGCACCGGCATATTGGCCGCTGGACAATGCCCATCTGGCTTTACGTTTCGGTCACGGGAGTTTTTGTCTATTTCATGCTCTACAAATGGTTCCCCCCGTCAAGTCTTGCGCTCGGCCAGTAGTTGATGTTTGATCAGATGGCGCAAGCCAAACGAATTCTATGGTGACGATTGCAACCTTTAACGAAACGGCCAAGGCAAAGGAGCTCAAGGCGCGTCTCCAGCAAGCCGGCCTGCACGCCGATGTTCACAACGAAGCACCCCTTCAAGCGGTCGGCTTCATGTCCAAACCGCAGGCGAACGTCAAGGTGCTCGTGGATGACAAGGATTTCGAGCGCGCCCAGGGCCTTATGGTGGAATGGGAAGCCACCGATCCAGTGATCGCCGCCGCCGTAATCCGCTGCCCGCAATGCGGCTCGTCACGCATCGAGTACCCGCAAATGACGCGTAAATTCATGACTCCGGCGCTTGTCGGCCTGCTTTGTGCGCTCAAAATCATCCCGAAAGAATTCTACTGCGAGGACTGTCACTATACCTGGAACAACGAGGAAGAGCGCACCATCGGACGACTCTGGCATCGTTTCTTCCCTGGCAGCGAGCCGGAACAGACTTGAGCGTTGGCGCAACCAATTGCTTGCCCCGGCGATCGGCGGGGCCGAATTTCAACGGCGGCATGAACCCATAAATTGCACCCATGAAATGGCTCTTCGTCCTCCTGCTCGCCCTCTTCATCGTCGGCGCCGCCTGGTTTGGCTACAACCTCGTCTTTAAAGAAGACATCCAGGTGCGAAAGGAGCAGCGCGGTGAAACTACCTTCACTCCACCGCCGGACATGAGCCTGCCTGAATTTCAGGCTGCGGCCAAATTGCGTCAGGAAAGTAAATTAGTGGAGGCGCGCAACGCCCTTACGCTTTTCATTCAGAAATATCCAACCGGCCAACATGTGGACGAAGCCAAAGATCTTCTGGGAGAGGTGAACGTCGATATCTTGCTGTCGAGTCATCCGTCGCCGGAGAAAGAAGAATACATCGTCAAACCGGGCGACGTTTTGGCCAAAGTAGGTCGAAAGACAAGATCGACGCCCGAACTGATTATGCGCATGAACAATTTGAGTGGGACGATGCTGCGTATCAATCAGCGTCTGCTCATTTCGCATCCCGATTTTTCGATTCAAATTCAGCGCAAGGCGAAGCTGATCGTACTGCTGAATAGCGGAGCGTTCTTCAAGCAGTACCATGTGCGAGAAGAAAAGCTGCCGGCCAAGGTGCCCCCGAAGGTTATAACGAAAGTTTCCGAAACGATGGCGTGGAAGGATGGGAAGCGCGTCGGCCTTGGCACGAAGGAATACGCGACCAGCACCCGCTGGATTCGCTCGGGCAATCCCGCCTATATGATTTATTCCGTGCCGGATGCCTCGCATTCAACTGTGCAGGAACCGCCGCCGCAGGGTCTCGGCCTGGACGCCTCTGACGTGGAAGAACTAAGCAGCCTTGTAAACAACAAGACGGGTGTCACCATTACGAATTGAGAAAATGGAATTGCAACCGCTTGATTTTGAAAAGCCGATCTTTGAATTGGAACGGCGCTTGCAGGATTTAAAGACTCATTCCAATAAACACGACGTCGATCTTGAGTCGGCGATCGGAGAGATCGAGGAGAAAATCCGCCAGAAGCGGCGGGATATTTACGGCAATTTGACCGCCTGGCAGCGGGTGCAGATCGCTCGCCACGTGCAGCGGCCGTTTGCTCTCGATTATATCGAGCGCTGTTTTACCAACTGGGTCGAGCTCCACGGCGATCGTCATTTTGCCGATGATAAGGCGATGCCGGGCGGGCTAGCCATGATCGGCTCGCAACGCTGCGTCGTCGTCATGCATCAGAAGGGACGCAACACCAAGGAAAACGTAATGCGTAATTTCGGGTGCGCGCATCCTGAAGGTTATCGAAAAGCTTTGCGCTTAATGCAGATGGCCGAAAAATTCGGGATTCCGATCATTTCATTGATCGATACTCCGGGGGCTTTTCCCGGCATCGGCTCGGAGGAGCGCCACATTTCAGAAGCCATTGCGGTGAACCTGCGTGAAATGATGAATCTGCGCGTACCGACAATCGCCGCGGTAATCGGGGAAGGCGGTTCCGGCGGGGCGCTTGGAATTGGCGTCTCTGACCGGGTGATGATTTTTGAAAACGCCTATTATTCGGTAATCAGTCCGGAAGCATGCTCTGCCATTTTATGGCGGGACCGGCGTCACGCTCCCGAAGCGGCCGAGGCGCTCAAGCTAACCGCTCAGGATTTGCTCAAACTCGAAGTGGTGGATGAGGTTATTTCCGAGCCGGAGGGTGGCGCCCATCGCGATTACGAAGTGGCTGCGGAAAATCTCAGCGCGGCTCTGCGCCGGAACCTCGAAAGCCTTATTGAAACTCCCGTCGATGAGTTGCTGAAGAAGCGCTACAAAAAATTTCGCGCTCTTGGCAACTTTGCCGAAGGAAAGAACTCTACCGTCACTGCCCCGTCATGGGATTAGGCCGTTTCTGTCGAAGCGCCGCCGTCTGCGCACTCGCCGTATTCATTCGCGGGGAGGCCGTCGCGAGTCTGTCGGAGTTTCGATTCGACCGCGACACACTTTCATTCGCTAATTCTACCGTGTTTGAATACGAGAAAGGGGAGGTTGTTCGCAAGACTCGACCGACAAACGAAAAATCAGAGCGCTACATGCGCCGCTGTTTCGTCATGAGCCGGACGATTGTGCAGTTCGATAAGTTCGCGCGTTTTGAGCCGCGCGGCGCGGCGCTCGATGACGGGGAACTGGCCGCGCGAGTGCGGGCCGTTACTCACATGCGCCCGTGGAACGACGCTCTACCGTGGGAAAAGCGAATCGTATTTCCCGGCTACGCCGATTTGCGTTCCATGAGTAAGGCGCGCGGACGGTTGATGCAAAAACACATCGGGCTGGGTTGGCCGACCTATTTTCGGCTCGGCAACGCGCGCATGTTTTACAGGCACGATGTGGCCTATCAGGAGAAAACTCACAACGATCTCAACCGGGCGCTTGCCCGGAACGAGTTTTTCATTCTCTATCTGTCCGATTATCCCACGCTCCACATCAATCACGCAGTTACCGTCCTTGCGCGTAAACAATTCCGCTCGAAAGAGGGCGAAGACCGCTACTCGGTTTACGATCCGAATCATCCGGACGCGCCGCGCGAATTGAAGTGGCTGCCCAAGAAGGGCGCGTTCGATTATGAAAAGGACGAGGAATTTGTTGGCGGTTTCACCCGTGCTTTCCAAGTGTATGGTAAGCCGTTCCAATAATTCACACGAATGCCCGATCCAGTTCCAACTCCAAGACCCGCGCCGCCTTCCCCGGGCCCGCACCCCATTCCGCAGCCTGAACCGTTGCCGCCAAATCCGGATCCACCGGGCGGCAGGTAAGGGCGATTGACCTCAGTCGCCCTGCGTAGCGCCTACCGGTTTCGAGGAAACAAGAATCGCAGCGCGGGATCGACACGCGCAGCCCACGCCCCCTCGCTGTGATCGGCGCCTTCGGCCTCCACGTATTGAAGATCGTCGTAAACTTTCCACCCTTTCTCGGACAAACGATCTCGTAACTCGCGTGCCTGTTCCCATCCGGGCTCGGCTGTGCCGGTGTCGAGCCAGATTTTTATTGGCGGCTTCTGCTCGATGGAATCAACCAGCCGGAAAATCGCGAAGTCGTCCCACCAGATAGATGGCGACATCACCATCAGCCGGCTGAATGCGTGCGGAAACAGAATGCCAATCGCGAGTGTAACCAGCCCGCCAAGCGACGATCCACCAAGCCCGGTGAATTCGGCCTCGCGTTTCGTTCGATATTTCTTGTCGATGTACGGCTTAAGCTCCTCGATCAGAAATTGAGCATAGAGGCGGGCGAGCCCGCGGCTGCGTTTCTTCGCCTTCGCATCGATCACTCCGCGCGTCGGCGCGTATTCGTGAATTCGGTCTTCGCCCGTGTTTGCAATCGCCACGACGATGAGTGGTTCCACCAGGCCCTTGTCAATCAATCGATCGGCAGTTTCATCAACTCTCCATTCCACCCCGGCGAACGCTGTCTTCGCATCGAAAACATTTTGGCCGTCATGCAAATACAAGACCGGGTACCGTTTGCTCGACAGCCGCCGATACCCCGGCGGCAAATAGACGAGCACATCGCGCCGGTTCCGGAGAACTCGCGATGGAAATGCCCGATGGCGTTTGATGTTTCCGGTAAGCGTCTGTTCGGCCATTTGAACCGAGACGCATCGTTGAGGATATCGATCTTGTCACCTATCTTTCTAATGCCGTAAGAGATTTCTCGACTTCGTCTCCGGCTTTGCCCGAAATGACAGGGAAACATGAACGAACGTCATATCAAATGGCACACGCCATGGCTAAACCGCGAGTTCGAGATGCTCGTGTTTGGAAGCGGTGGTGGTCTTCCGTTGATCTTGTTTCCAACTTCTTTCGGCCGTTACTATCAGAACAAAGACTTCGGTCTGGTCGATTCGGTTGCCGGTTATGTCGATGCCGGGCGCCTGACCGTGTATTGCCCGGACGCCATCGACTTGGACAGCTTTTACAACAAATCGATCCATCCCGCTGACCGGATGCGGACCCACAACGCCTACGAAAATGTGATTGTGCACGACGTTTTCGATCTGGCCCGGAAAGAATGTTCATCACCGCGCGTCGCGGTGAGCGGCGCCAGTCTTGGCGCATATCACGCCGCCAACATCGCCTTTCGCCATCCCGACGCGGTTAGCCACCTCATCAGCCTGAGCGGTTCGTTCGATATCAGCTCGTTTTTCGACGGATATCACGACGACAATATTTATTTCAATAGTCCCTACGAATATCTGCCAAACACGACCGATCCGTGGAAGTACGGCCACATGGGGATCATTATCGGCACGGGCGAATGGGACAACACCCGAGAAGAATCGTATCGGCTTTCCGGGATTCTAGACGCAAAGGGCATCCGGCACTGGCTCGATGACCGAAAATGGTGTGGCCACGATTGGAACTACTGGTGCGACATGCTGCCGTACTATCTGTCGAAACTATAACCTATGAAAAAAATCGGAATCCTTTTTGGCCAGGAACAGAGTTTTCCTCCGGCATTCGTCGAGCGGGTGAATCAGAAAACGGGTGGCATAGATGCCGTGGCTGAGTTCGTTAAGATCGACAAGGTTGTGCAGGGCGAGCCCTGCGGTTACGACGTGGTCATCGATCGCATCTCCCAGGACGTCCCGTTCTATCGTGCCTGGCTCAAGAACGCCGCGCTCACAGGGACCGCGGTCGTTAACAATCCGTTTTGGTGGAGCGCCGACGAAAAGTTTTTTAATAACGCTCTGGCCACCAAGATCGATGTGGCCGTTCCGCGCACCGTGCTGCTGCCATCAAACCAGCCGCCAACGGACACGAACGACAAATCGTTTCGCAATCTGGAATACCCGATGAATTGGGAAGAGATTTTCGCCTACGTCGGCTGGCCGGCGTTTTTCAAACCTTTTGCGGGTGGCGGCTGGAAGAACGTTTATCGATTGCACGATCGCGACGAATTTTTCCGCGCATATAACGAAACCGGTCAGCTGGTGATGATGTTGCAGGAGGAAGTGAAGTTCGACATGTACTTCCGCTGTTACTCGATCGACCAGCGCAATGTGCGCATCATGCCCTACGAACCACGTCATCCGTACCATTTGCGGTATCAGACTGAGTGGCAGGCTCCGAGCGAGATACTCGAAAAGGTTGAGGAAGGAGTGATGACGCTCAATCAGTATCTCGGCTACGACTTAAATACGGTGGAGTTTGCAATCCGCGACGGCGTACCGGTGGCGATCGATTTTTGTAATCCAGCTCCGGACGCGGAAGCGGCGTCAGTCGGTCAGGCAAATTTCGAATGGGTTGTGGAAGCGGTCGCCGAAATGGCGATTCGCAAGGCGCGCGAGCACGTTCCAGGGCGGGACAATCTGAGCTGGGGCAAATTTGTGCAGTCGGGCGTGACGAAGGGGAGCCTGGGCGAGCTGGAGTAGGATCGACATCGCCTGGCTGTCATCGTGAGAGCTAGCGAAGGACGCCGCGGTTGGAATTAATGGACCCGACCGCCAGGCAGCGTACATCGCTCGCCATGCTTGAGTCCACTTCCCCTTGGTCCGCAAGGTCCCTGGCTCCGCTCGGGATGACAGCGCGCCCTTTTTGAGGCACAATGCGCCCCCGTTATGAGCGCAAAAGACCACCGATACACTCTCGGCATCGAGGAGGAATTCGCCATTATCGATCCGGTAACCCGCGAGCTGCGCTCGCACATCCAGGAAATTCTCGAGGGCGGCAAGGTCTTGCTCAAAGAGCAGATCAAGCCGGAGATGCACCAATCAGTGGTCGAGCTCGGCACGGAGATTTGCGATTCGATTGATCATGCGCGGGCGCACGTGGTCGAATTACGCAGCCGGCTGGCAGAGCTCGCCGGGCGCAGCGGATTAAAAATCGCATCGTCCGGAACACATCCATTTTCACACTGGCACGATCAACTCATCACCGAGGGCGAACGCTACCAGGAAATCGTGCAGGACATGCAATTGCTTGCCCGGGCGAACCTCATTTTCGGGTTGCACGTACATGTTGGCATTCCGGACCGCGAATCGGCGATTCACGTGATGAATCAGGCCCGTTATTTCCTCCCGCACATCTATGCTCTCTCGGTCAATTCGCCTTTCTGGGTCGGGCAAAACACCGGACTCAAAGGTTATCGCTTGAAAGTGTTCGAGCGATTTCCCCGTACCGGAATCCCAGACGCTTTCGACAGCCTTTCCGAATACGAAGACTACTGCAAATTGCTGGTGAAAACCGGGTGCGTCGATAACGCAAAAAAAATCTGGTGGGACATCCGGCTCCACCCGTTTTTCGACACCCTGGAGTTTCGGATTTGCGATGCGCAATCACGCGTCGACGACACGCTCGCCATGGCCGCGCTCATTCAGGCCATCATTGCCAAGCTCTACAAGCTCCTCCGAAAAAACACGACGTTTCGGATTTATCGACGCCGTCTTCTCGATGAGAACCGGTGGCGCGCGTCGCGCTACGGCATCGATGGGAAACTGATCGACTTCGGCAGGGAGGAAGCAGTGGAAACGCGAAGTTTGTTGAACGAGCTGCTCGAGTTCGTATCGACCGAGGTGAACGAGCTCGGATCCGTGAAAGAGATGGCGCATGTCGAACGGATCATGCGCGAAGGCACCGGCGCGGACCGGCAACTGGCCACGTGGGAGCGCACACAGGATTTGAAAGCCGTTGTCGATCAGATTGTCGCCGAGACCTACGAGGGTCTAAGCCTGCCGGCGAGAGACGGCAATTAGTCGCGAAGGAACGCAGCGGCGATCTCGCGCGGGACCGAGTGTGCCGACCGATTCAGTCGACCGCACGCGTCCGCAAAATCTCGCGATTCAAGCTTGCCGTCTAAAATATTTTTCCTCAGAATTCCCGGAGGTCGAAAGCACGGCCTTAAAATCGTTATGAGCGAAGCGGATCGCACAACAGGACTCGATGACGTTTCTTCGGATGCGAAATCAATGACGAAGCGTTCATTTCTGGGCGTATTGCTCGGGTTTGGCACCGTGGTGGTCGGCGCGGCGCTATCGGTACCGCTGATTCGTTTTGCGCTGCACCCGCTTCTGACCACAACGACGAGGACCGATTGGTCGGACATCGGAAAGATGGACGAGTTTGCATCGTTGAAGGCGCCGATCAAGAAGTTGATCACGGTGGAACAGCGTGACGGCTGGCGAAAAATTATCTCGGAGAAGGCAATCTACGTTTTGCCGATGAAGGACAATGTGTTGCGCGTGCTGTCGCCGATCTGTCCTCATCTTGGCTGTTCGCTTCCCTGGAACGAATCGAAGCAGCAATTCATTTGCCCCTGTCACTCAGCCATTTTCACGCTCGATGGCCAGCGTGTCTCGGGTCCAGCGCCGCGCGCAATGGACGATCTCGAGAGCAAGATCGACAACGGAATGCTGAAAGTTCGCTACCAATATTTTCGTCAGCTGATTCCGACAAAGGAAGTTCTGGCCTAAGGAGATCGCGACATGGCCGACCCGCAAAAGCCTGACGGAAAGCCGGCGCATCCGTACGGCAAGCGATGGCAACGAATGTATCACTGGTTCGATCGCCGAACCGGTCTCGGTTCGTTGATGCATGAAGCATTGGACGAACCGATTCCCGGCGGGGCGAGATGGGCTTATGTTTTCGGCTCAGTTCTGCTCTTTCTGTTTATTTCCCAGGCAGTCACCGGTATTTTTCTCTCGCTCTATTACGCTCCGACCGCGGATCACGCGCACACCACCGTTGCCTACATCGTAAAAGAGGTCACGGGTGGATCGTTTTTACGAAGCCTGCATGCCTACGGCTCCAGCGCGGTCGTGATTGTGTTGCTCCTGCATCTGACGCAGACATTTCTTTACGGGGCTTACAAAGGCCGCCGCGAAGTTCTCTGGATTTCCGGCTGCGCACTCTTCGGGCTGATGTTGGCGATGGCTTTTACCGGCTACTTGCTGCCCTGGGACCAGAAAGCCTACTTCGCCACGACGGTGGGAACCAACATGGCGAGCGAGGTGCCATTGATTGGATCCATGTTGAAGCGTTTAATGCGCGGCGGAAACGAAATGGGCACTCTCACCCTTTCGAGATTCTTCGTGGCCCACGTCTTCCTGCTGCCCGCCGCAATTCTTGGCCTGATCGCGGCGCATGTTTATCTCTTTCGAAAAGCAGGAGCGGCTGGCCCGCCCAGCGAAGATCCGGTGAAGCCGCGATTGCCCACGCAGCGATTCTATCCACGCCAGGTTCTAATGGATACGGCAGTGGCGCTGCTCATGATCTGCGCGCTGGGCGCCCTGTCGCATTGGTTGCCGACTGATCTGGGGCCAAAGGCAAACCCCGCCGACACGCAATACGTACCGCGCCCGGAGTGGTTTTACCTGCCAATTTTTCAGTGGCTCAAATACTTCAAAGGATCGCTGGCTGTTGTCGGTATTGTTATCGTCCCGACGCTCACCGCCATTTTAATCATTGCTCTCCCGTTCATCGACCGGCGCCTCGAACGACGGCCATGGAAACGACCGATCGCCGTTGGAATCTATCTGGCAATTCTCGGCACGCTCATCGTCTTCGGGTTGTTGAGCAAACGCGACGATCGTCTTGATCCAGCGATCGCGAAGCAAGTGGCTAAACAACAAGAAGAGACCGGGCAATTCATGCGCGAGCCATTTGAACCAGAAGCGGCCGCGAGTTCCTTATCGGCGCCGACTGCTACGGTCCTCGACCCGCTCGCCGTCGCCGGCAAAAAAATATATGACGGCGAGTCATGTGACGCCTGCCACGGCGAAAATGGCGTGGGAACGAGCGCTGCACCCAAACTGGTGGGAGCCACCGCGCAAAAATCGGCAGATGAGATATCGAAGCTGTTACGTCACCCGACCGCGAAAATGCTCGAAGGCGAAATGAAGGCCGTCGATGTCTCTGACGAGGATTTGAAAGCCCTTGTCGCTTATATCAAGAGTTTGAAATAGCCGCCTTGGTTAAGCGTGTCCCTTTACGGCCTGACCGTCATTATGCCTTTCATTCCGCGAGGATAATGATCGGGAAAGGTGCAGATATATTCGTACAGGCCCGGATTGAGAGGCGCCGTGAATGTTATCGTATCCGATTCTCCAGGACCCACCAATTTCGTCTTTGCCAGAACATAGACCGAGCGGTCGGATGGAATGTAATCGCTCTCCGGGTGCCCGACTCCCGTCTGAACGAGCCTGGCCGCATCGGTCCCCTGTTCCAGTAATACCCAATTGTGTGACATCGCTTCTTTCGGTAGCTCGCCGATGTTCTTTAACGTCAGAGTCACTTTTTGGCCCGGCGCCACTGCAAAACTGGTGACGTTAAACTTCATGTCATCATCGCCTGTTATCTCCACCGTCTTCGGCGGTGCCGTTTCGACGGCGTGGAAGCAACCGGTTAACGCGCAAACAAGCGCGAGCGCGGAGAGAGTTGTAAATTTCACATCAGATAGGCGACGGCTCGTGCGACCGACTGCGCGATCGTCAACCGCGTGATGTAGTTACGCGGACTACCATGTCGACCCAGCGGCAGAGCCATCTGGATTACTTTGATCGACCGGTGTCGAAGCGTGATTACTTCTTGAGCGTGCGCACGTAGGCGACGAGAGCCTTAATCTCATCGTCGGTCAATTTTCCGCCGAACGCTTTCATTGTCGTCTTTCCGTTTTCCTTCACGCCTTCCTTGATCGATTGGGCTGCTTTCGCATCAGTGAACGACGACTGCACTTTGGGATCGGTCAGGTCTTTTGCGTTCAATGTCTTTCCCATTTTCGTATCGGCGTGGCCGTCTTTGCCATGACATTGCACGCAGTTGGCGTTCCAATTTGTTTTCGCGTCCGCGGCAAGCAGCGAAGCGGCCGACGCGATGAACAGGGTGGTGATGAGAGTAACAATTGTTTTCATATCTAATCCTTCCGATTGATTTGGTTACTCTGGCGTTGATTCCACTGCGAGTCCAGGAGGGACAAGTTCCAAACCTGAAGGCTTATCTTTTGGACGCAGCACCCCGGCACTTGTTCGAAAACTTCGCCAGCGCTCGAGCGGCATCGCGGCCAGGCACATCAAGCCGAGCTGGCTAACGATAAATCCGACCAACCACGGAAACGCTTTCTGCATGAAGCCGTAGGAATGCAGCCCGACGCCGAGCATGTTCACGCCAAACCAGGAAAAGCTGGTGACGATGTTGCCAAAGATCGCCATGATCATCAGTCCGCGCTGGCGAATAAATCCGCCCCAGCGTGCGTGCAAAGTGATCGCGCACCACAGCACGATTAAGACGGCGCCATTCTCCTTCGGGTCCCAACCCCAGAATCGGCCCCACGATTGATCGGCCCAGATTCCGCCGAGCACAGTGCCGACGAAACTAAAGAGCGTGGCAAAACAAACCACACCGTAAGTCATGCGCGCCAGCGAATCGGCGGTTTCCTTTTTAAGCGAGCCGGTGAACACGCCGCGCACGATGTAGATGATGGCGAGCATGCCAGCGAGAAACATGGCCGAATAACCGGTTGTGATCGCAACCACGTGCGTGGCCAGCCAGATATTGGTATCAAGCACAGCTTGCAACATCTCCAGTGTATCGCCGCTGCCGGCGAGGTGATGCGCAATGATCAGCGTGATGAAACCAATCGCACCGGCACACGCCGCGCCGATCCCGTCCCGGAAAATTCGCTCCAGAATCAAGGATACGATGACCGCTCCCCACCCAATGAAAATGGCGGACGAATAAAGATTGGTGACCGGTGGCCGCTCCTGCAAATACATCCGCGAAACCAATCCGAATGTGTGAACCGCCAGCGAGAGCAGCAAAAGATAGAATGCCGCGCGATTGAGAGGCCGGCTCCAACCGAGCCACGATCCGCAGGCAAGCAGGAACGCCAGGACGTACAACACCATGCTGTGGGTGAATGGATCGACCTGGTTGAATAAGAACTCGAACGACGCGCGTTTAGTCGTGGTCGGCTGCTCCTGCGCGATCAAGCCGGCGAGAAGATCGACATGTTGATTGAAACTTGCGCGATCGCCTGCGCGGTAGGCGTCACCAATCGCCGCATATTCTTTTACGACTGGATAAATTTCACCTGTGCTAACCGCTTGTAGCAGGCTGTCGCCAACGGAGCGCCACTCGTCTTGTCCTCGCGCCGGCGGAACAACGAGTAAGTAAGCTAACTCGGACAGCTTGGCGTAGCGTTGCATGACTTCCGCCACATCGTTCAGTTTTCCTTTGTCGAAATCCTCTCCTGCCTCGCGTTGCCGGGCCGCTTTTCCCGCGGCGGGGACATTGTTCGCAAAAGCCTGGAGTTCGGCCGCGAAATTTTCCGCGACTTCCGGCCGCAAACTGTTTTTCAGCCGCTGATAAAGAACCAGGGAATTCCGAAGATTTAGGACGGCGCTTTGATAAGCCGAGCGCTGCACCGATTCGAGTTTGTCCGATTGATCGCCTTGTTCGTCGATTTGTTTCAAGAACGGCGAGAGATCGTTGAAGCTGAAATTCTTCTGATCGCTCTGTTCCCAACCAAACAAGCCGAGCACTTCGGCATTTTGAATCACGAACGCCGGATATTGATCGGCGACCGGTGCGTTAAAGAGCGTGTCGGTAAGCCATCGCGTCGCGTCGATCTGTTTGTCGTCGGCGAGCCCCACACTCTGTTTGGTGTGGATAATGAGAAGGGAATTGCGGGCAACTGTGTCGAGCGGTTTCACGCGACCACCTGCGAGCACCGGAAGTTTTCCGAACTTTGTAAGATCGACATCGTCCTTCGAGGTCCTTGGCGGAAGCCAACTCATCGCCACCCATAACGCAGCCATGGCAAAGGCAACCGTTGGAAAGAACCGTTTCATGCGAGCGCACTCCTCCGTTTTCGGGCGAAGCCAACCAGGTGATAACCGAATTGCACAAGCAACCCTGCGGCGACAATCACGCAGGCCAGGTAAGGCGCGATGAAGCTAGGGTTATGAACGACCTGCAGGATTGTGGCGGAATCGTCCTTCTCAAATCCGGCCTGATAAAACGTCTCGCCCCGATAGCGCAGCGGATGATTCATATAGATCAGGACGTCGCGGTTCACTGAGAGCTCCGGATCAATCAACGTGACGCGGCTCGAAAAATTCTTCGGAATCTCGGTACCTGGGTAACGCTCGTGGGTGAATTTCTGTAAGGTCACGCTATAGGGCTTGTAATAACGCGTAGTGCGCAGCGCAATCACCCAGGTTCTCCCACCGCAGAAAAATGTTTGCGGCGCTCCCAGTGCGTCGGAAACCAGCCATATGCCTAGCGAACCACCGGAATCCTTCGGTACAATTTCAATGGCTGCACTGGGCACGTCACGTTCGTTAACACCGGTGGCGCGAGGAACCGATTCGACGGAAATCATCGCGCCCGAGCCCTGATTTGCGATGGGGCGCGCGTCGCCTCCCGCCTCGCTTAGCATCTTCAAGCGCGAATTCTGAAAAAAGTTTCGAACCACGATCCGGAACGGCAGGCTCGAGTGATCGATCGTATGATTGTGCCGCAGAACGGCCTCCGGAATTGCCGTCACCTGATCCAACTCATTATCACTCGTATCGATAACGGCCAATTCCATTCGGAGCTGGTCCTCGGAATAGTTTTTCGTATCGCCTCCGGCGAGCCGCATGTGGCTCTCGACAGCGAACAAATCGGTAAATAACCCGCCCGCCAGCATGATGATCAAGCCGGCATGCGTCAGATGAATGCCAAGCTTTTGCCAGGCCCAACGAAAGCGCCTGGCGTGCGCGGCAATGAGGTTAACGAGCAACACTGCGCCGATGAGATGACCGCCGGGGAAAATAGGAATCTTGAAGCTGCGGCTGTCCGGCGGCCACCAAACAAACAGACTCTGAAAGTAACGCTGCTGAGCTTCGTGAATGCCGAGATGAACCTGCGCCAGCGTTCCGGCAAAGATCAGTACCATCGCGGCGGCGAGACAAACGATCGTCAGCTTAAGCGACGTGAAAAGATCGACAACCTTGCGCAACATCGTTTCAAAATCGAACCGACTCGATGAACCTCACAAAATTTGCTTTCTCCTTTTCGATGGCAGCGCCTGGTCCCGTTGCCTTGAAAAACCAGACGCGGCCATCGCGGCGTGTCCAGGCGGCAACGGTGCGCGCGTTCGAGCCGGCGATATCGGCGGTCGAAAACGTCGCCTCTGCCGCTTTCAACGGAACGATACTTGAATTGACTGCACCTGGCTCCAACGGCGGGAGCCCGATTTGTTGACGCCAACGATTGATGTTATCGGCATCGCTTCCGCCGTCGCCCGGAAAAGTGACAATGGAGATATCGATCTTGGCGCCATTCGTTTCCGCGGCGCTGAAACTCGCATAGCGCATTGATGACGGCGCAACTTCAGTCCAGCCATTAGGTGCCTGCCATTTGATCTTCGGTGCGCCTGAATCCGGCGGCGGCATCGCTGCCATTGTTGTTGGCGATTTACTTTCCGCCTGTAAATTACAAACTGCCGCAACCCATTTGATGAAGTCGCCTTTTTGCGCCTCGGTCAGCGCGGCGTTCCCGCGCATTTTGAAAAAGAGCGTGGAACTAGCTGGCGATGCCATTGCGGCAATAATCCGGCCGTCTTTCGCTGAATTGGCATCCTTAGGAAGGCCGGCGAGATCGACAACCGTGACTTCCCCTAACGATGTGGTGAGTCTTTGCGCCATTTGAGCCAGCTTTTCTCCGGTGATCGGAGCCTCGCCGAGCTGCGATAACCACCGGTTCACATTCTCGAGCACGTTTCCGGCAGCAGCGCCCAGACTAACAAGTGAAATATCTACGACCGCGTCGTTATCGCCTTTGACGAGAAAACTTGCCTGGCGCATTTGCGAGGGCGGCTGCGGTTCCCAGTTCGGAGGTGTCGGCACTGTCCCGGTAGATGCGACTGGCGGGAGGCCGCGAGGAAGCGCAGGTGATGCCGCGTTTGTCGGCATGGCATCTCCCCGTTCGGGTGCGGATTCCTCGAGCGGCGCCTTGGAGACGCGATAGACTTTGATCTCAGATTCTTTGTCGCAACTTGCAAGCAGCGCTCCCACTACGCTGAAGTAAAGTAAACGCCATTTCATCCGATTATTTCCGAAAGCGATTCGCCAGTGCCGTCGGCGACGATAATCTGACACTGCTTGAATTCTGTCGATCCCTTAGAATCGGAATTGCAGGCTCGAATAAAGCGAGTGCGCTTCGTAATTGTTGTGGCCGCCGGATGTTTGGTCGGTATAGGTGAAATAACTGTACTGCATTCTCAGCCGAACGTTCTTGGTAATTTCCCGGGTCACACTCGCCGAAACCGTATGCTCCGTGGCTCCCATACCATATGGAACGGCCACAAGCGCATTGTTCGTATAGTTGTCGGCACGATAGTAAGAATACTCGGCGCGAAGGTCTGTTTTTTGATCGAGGGCATAGCCCGCTGAGGCGCTAACGGTCCAATAGTCGTTGTGAAAATCGAGGACCGTAGGTGATGCGTTCGGTATTAGATTAATGTCGGCCGGCGTCTCTGTCTTGTTCAGAACATAAGAGAAATTCCCCTGGGTGTAGAGTCGCGCGCACGGGTTCCACGTAATGCTCTCGGTGAACACATGTTTGGTGATCACGCCAGTCTGCTCTTCAGCCATTACCTCGCCTTCAAAAAACCAGCGAGTGTCGATTGTCGATCGCGCAAAATCGTACCGACTGACGAGAACCAGCGTTCCAAGCCACGCTGGAATATTAGGACGCAGCGTAATTCGAACATTTGCGTCATCGGTATTCCAATCCTGTCCAAGCAGTCTCGGGAATTCTCCGGATTTGATGTCGTTATCATAGGCCGCGATCTTATGATAGTACTGCATCGACACGTTGAGTGTTGCCATCGGATACCAATTAGCGCCGGCGGTATATTTTTGATCGAGAAACCTGGTGTCCTTATTCAGGAGCTCTTCCGAGATGCCTCCCTCCTCGCGCGCGCGGACGTTGCCGAATTCCTCTTCTAGTTCGCCCTCGGCATAGAGAAGCCAGTTAGCGATGCCAGTGTAGCGAAGTTCCAATCTCTCGGCGAACCTATCGAAGTCTCCTGATGTATTGGCGACCGTTGGGACTGGCGTTATTTGTACGATAGGTGGCGTCGTAGTTGTGTCCGTGGCGAGAAAAATTGAGTCGCTCTCTTTGTTCTCGTGAGTGTAGCGGAACGCGGCGAGGACGGTCAGATTCTTTAGTGGCATCCATAGAAAGTTGGCATTGAAAAGGTGGTCATCTGCTTGCGAAGTGCCAGCGAGGTTGAGAAAGCCATGGTCGAATGGTCGAAGGGTAGGAATAGGGTCTCCAAAACCTGCATCGTAGTGAGTACCAAAGATCCTACTGCCGGCGAGATCGCTACCGAGAGTGGTGTAGGAGTAACCCGCAGTAAACCATATCGAATCGGTAAACCGCGTCTCGCTGAAGACATGTCCACTGAAAAAATCCCCTTTATTTTCATCACGCTGGGTGATAAAGCGCTGCGCGCCGGGCGGCGCCACTACGGGTGGAAGTTGACCCGCTCCCCGCTCTAATTGCAGCCGGTCATCAATCTCGCTGTGCTCGTAGCGCATTCCCAGGCCGATGTCGGTTTTCCCAAAATTTTGCAGGACATCGATCGCGAAAATGTCGCGTGTTTCGTTGATATCACGGAAAGCAGGCGCGATTTTGCGGGCGGGGTTAACCCCCAGCCCCGTCAGTGTCGTGTCGCCCCAGATGGTTGAGTCTTTCTGGCCATCGCGAAATTGGTGCGAGTAATGCAACGTAATTTCGGGCAGCTTCGGCATTCGCAGTCCGAGTTCGACCCATGCCTCGCCGCGATCAAGCATCATCTCGGGATGCGCCGGAGAAAAGAACTGCCCGTTAACCGGGAAAAACCCGCCATTGCCATCGTACCAACTGCGAAACTCGGTATAGCCGCCCCGGATATAACCAAGTCCCGGCTGGGACAACTCGACCTTCACATCGTAATCGTCGTTGTCGAAAATCGCGCGACCGTCGATCGACAACGTCGCTTTTCCGATCGAACGCTCCAAATGCATGTCCTCGATGCCACCGAAAACATCACCCGACATCCTGTGTTCCTGCTTAAATTGCGCGGCGTCGCCGTGAATAATCAAACCGCCGATGCCCAGGTCGATCCAGTTCTTGTAGTCTGGCGTTTCTTCTTCCGTCGCCGCGGTTGCCGCAGCTTTTCCGTCTTTTCCCTCGCTTGGAGTTGCATCCCCGTCCGGCGTATTTCCGGCAACGAGAGGACAGTTGGCGGCCAGGACAAGGCAGGCGGCGAGCACAAACATCCGCGCGATCCTGTCTGGGCACGCTGCGGAGGAAATAATGCTCATGTCTGGGTTCTCAATATCTAAGGAGCCCAGTGACTTGGGAGCCGTGAACGGCCTCGTGGCATCCCGCCGACCAACACGTCCCCTGGGGCAAGAAGCTGGTGTGATCGACGTCTCCGATGACGATTCTGCCCGCGACGGTCTGCTCTTGGAAATGGCACTTCAGACAAAGAGTGTGGTTCCGTTCCGTTAGCATTCGCTGATTGACTGATCCATGCGGCGAATGGCACGACACACAGCCTTCACGCAACGCTTCATGCTCGAAGACGAAAGGACCTCTTTGCGCTGTATGGCATTGGAAACAGGTTTCGTTCTGGCTCAAGAAAGCAGTGCCGCCGCCTTTGAGGGATTGCGAAAGGTTAGTCCCGCCGCCTTTGATCGCCGATCCCTTGTGCGGGTTGTGGCAGTCGGCGCAACTAACTTTTCCTTCGAGAACCGGATGGTGATGAGGCAGGGCAAATTGCGCGCGCACCTCGGTGTGGCATTGAAAACACGTTGTCGGCGATTTGC
>JBDTZF010000096.1:0-10533 GCA_040005265.1 Verrucomicrobiota bacterium | reverse complement strand
CTCAACCATCAACTTCTTCATTTGCCGCAGGCGTGATTAACCAAGAGCGACATGGAGCTGAAGCTTAAACAAAGGAAGATCCAATAATCCCAGCTCAGTCGGAGACCGCCGGCAAAAAAAATGATGCAAACCAGGGCGCTGGCGGTGAGCGAGAAACACCAGATGCAACTCACCCATTCCCGAGCCGAGCCGACCCCTCCGGGCAACGCTTTGCGGATCCTTTCAAATATGGCGAGCGGCCCGCGCTCTTTCGTCATCAAATGGCTCACGCGAAAGGTAGCCAGCGAGCCAAGGACTAGAATTAACCAGTTAACATCATGTAGAGGCATTTCCTCAACCATACGCCCGCGAGCAAAAGGTGCGCGTGAAAAGAATCCGAGCGACTGCTGGCTGCTGACCACTCCTTTACGGAGTTGATGGCTGAGTGTTCAGAAGAGTAGGATCGCGGCGGTGAACGAGAAATTTCAGGATATTGCATCGGCGGTTCCGGCCGATCTCGATGCGTTGCCGCGGTCGCGCGGATTTCGGTTGCGGGGCATGGAGATGACCCGGCTGGAAACCTTCATCGATGCGGCCTTCGCATTCGCGATCTCGATGCTGGTGATCGCCGCCAACCAGGTTCCGGACGAGATCAAAACACTGCTGGCCGCTTTCAAGAATGTGCCGGCGTTCGTGGCCAGCATTGCGGTGCTGGGAATCTTCTGGCGGGGGCACTGGCTGTGGAGCCGGCGTTATGGGCTCGAAGATGGCACATCCATTCTGATCAGCTGGACGATGCTCGGGACGATCCTCATATATATATACCCGTTGCGAGCGATTTTCGGGGGTATGTGGTTTCTCCTGAGCCAGGGCCGAATTGGCCATCCGCTCGGGCCCCGAAGCGATGCGGAATCGCGAGCGCTGTTTGCGCTGTTCGCCATCGGGTTTATCGCCATCGCACTGGAGATCCTGCTCCTGAATCTGCGGGCCTGGCAATTGCGGGAGCCGTTGCGCTTAAACGACCTAGAAAAACAGATTACGCGCGACGAAGTGACGGGGTGGAGCGCGCCGGTCGGTGTCGGAATCGTAGCGCTGGTACTGGCCCTGGTTTTGCCAATACAGCAGCTGGAGTGGAGCGGCTGGGCCTATTTTTCGCTGGCGATTATTGTGCCGGCGCAGAAAGCTCGGCGACGGCAGACAAAAGCAAACGCTCAACGTCCAATACCCAACGTCCAATGAACGAAAATCCAGACTGGAATACGCCGCGTGCCGGTTCAAATGAACGGTGGCGGTTTCTGCGCGATGTGCTGGTTTTTGAAATAAAAATGCTGCTCGATAATGTGCGCGATTTTGCGCTGATGCCGGCCTCAATCGTGGCGGCCATCATCGATCTGGTTTACAAAGGTGAGCGGGAAGGCGCGCTCTTTTACAAGGTGCTGCGTTGGGGGGCGCACAGCGAAAAGGTGATCGATGTTTACAGCGCGATCGAAGATCATCCGAAGGGCGATTTTACAGTGAACCCCGACTACACAATCGACGCGGTAGTTGCGCGATTAGAAGGCGTGGTAGTGCGCGAAATTGAGAAGGGCGGAACAGCCGCGAGCATCAAAGCCGCGATGGATAGGACGATCGATCAGGTGCACCGCGAGACCAGAGACAAAGGCGACCGGGCCCGCAACGTCGTCGCGCGCGCAGCGGATAAACTTCGACTCAAGATCGATACGCTGCCGGAGGACGAGAAGTAGGTTATCAGTTATCAGTAAAGAGACAAAACGCTCAAAAATAATGCGCCTACATTGACGGCACGTTTTGGAGTGCGGCAGTGTTCTGCCGCTTTGGATACCAGGGTAATTAAGTTTAGCTCCCGCTCAACCTATCTGTCTCTCAACCCCTCACCCATTCCATCGAGCGCGACGCCGATGTTGGCTTTTATCTGAGAAACGTCGCTGGCATTGAACGTGCCATTGGCATTCACGTCGGAACGGAAGTTTGTTGTGTCGATCGCCTGGCCGATCCGCGATTTGGTCTGGCTGACATCCGATGCGTTGACGGTACCGTTGCCGTTGGAGTCACCGAGAACGAAACTCACACTGAGCACGGTGTCGGGCAACGTTTGAGAGAATTCGTCGGTCACACTACTCAACGTAACTGTCACGGTTTGCGCATTGGTGACGCCGGTCAGATTAACCGTCATCGCGTTTGCGCTGAACGTGGGAGTGCCTGCTACGCTGCCGGCGCCATTGGAGACCGCCGCGCTGCCGCTGACAATCATGTTGTTAAAAGTAATGATCAGTCTGTAATCCCCGGTTCCGCCACCGGTCCGGCATTCAATCCCGGGAGTTCCGGACAGTGGAAGAGCGATATCAAAATCTCCGGCAGCGCCGTGAGTCTTGCGCGACACAGCGGACATCAGGGCTAAAGCCGGAGTCAGGGTGCGGACCATAAAACCTGTGTCTTTGACAAACGCTGCATAACCGGTGCCGATGTTCATGTCGCCCGTGGCTGTACCCGCACCACGCAGGAAACCGAGATCGCAGGTGTAAGTCCTGCCAGGCAGCAGAGTGCCGGCCGGCAGCGCGTATGAGGTTTGAGTCGCCGGCAGTGGACCGACAGTCAAACTGGCCTCGCGGAAGATAAGTTCGACGCCGTCCAGCGCGCCTCCACCAGTAAATGTATTCCAGGTAAAGTTATAGGCCGCCGCGGAATCGATCACCACGGCGCCGCTCTGCCAATCAGCGGCCGGAACGGTGAGCATTGGTACTGGCGGGTAAGTAAACGGGAAGAAAAATAACGAGCGCGAAAAGGTGCCGGCATCGGTAACAACACTGAGATTGTAGGTGCCTAGCCCATAAGCGGCATCCAACTGGGCCTGAGTGGTGAAGGCGTCCAGAATGGAGAAGCTGCCGCTGGCCAACGGACTATAAGAGCGCGGGCTGGACGTGCCGGAGAATGTAACCATCGCGCCGGTAATCGTTGCTGTGCCCTTCGTCACGACCGAGCCGAATTGAAATGGGATCGTGGGATGAACGACGGGGGCGGCGGTGCTGGTTTGCTGAAAGTTCTGGATCTTGGCATGAACGAAGCCGTTTACGTTTTGAGCAAGCGTCGTAGCAGTGACGAAGGCGACTGCTAGAATGAATAGCGTCCAACGCGCATACGGAACAACCGAACAGCGAATTCTCATTGGAGGAGTTCTACCAAGCCCGGCGAGGGGGTGGCAAGGAAGATATGCGAAGGACGGGAAAAACCCGCTCAAGCCGCTTGATAGAAAATCGTGAATGATAACGGCGTGATTGCGGTCTAATTCTTCGGAGAATATGAAACCCCTGATCGCCTTTGCCGCCTGCGTCTTGATTGCATCCAACCAATTCGCGCGGGCACAGACTCCGGTTCCAAACACTACGCCCATGCCACAGCGGCAGCCGAAGACCGGGCACGGCCGCGGATCGGAGAAGCGAAAACAATTGCATCGCTCGCCAATGCCGCTACAAACCGCGCCAAACCCGAGAAACACGAACAGCGGGAGCGGCGGCGTCCCGACCACCAACAATCAGGTCGCCTATTCGGATGCCCTTCGCCGTTACCGGCATGAGCGGCACGATCGGTCGTGGTGGAAGCGGAACTACACCATCATCGTGCTTGTCGGAGGCGGATATTATTATTGGGACGCCGGATATTGGTGCCCGGCATGGGGCTACGATCCTGCCTATCAATTTTATGATTACGACGGCCCGATTTACACCTACGGCAATCTGTTGCCGGACCAGGTAATCGTGAACGTGCAACGCGCGCTCAAAGAACTCGGCTACTACGCGGGAGGGCTGAACGGTTCGTTAAGCCCGACGACGCGGGCCGCGATCACTGCTTTCCAGGAAGATAACGATTTGGATGTCACTGGAGCGATCGATGCCGCCACGGTTTCAGCGTTGGGACTGAATTAATCGGAGGGACGAGCTTCTGCTCGTCTGGTACGTGGAGAGCCAACTCCTTCCGGACGAGAAAAGCGGCCGACACGGCCGCCTCTAAACCTCCCGCACAACTTCGCTGGGTTTTTTATCTTCTCGCAGGCCTAGAAAAACGGGAGCCCGTAATTTGTTGTCACGAGTCCACTCGGCGAATTTTACCTGGCAAATGAACACCGGGTTCAGCCAATGCATCTTCTTCATCATTCCCGGCGTGATGTTTTGGGACCACTGGCCGGCGGTCTTGTGAGGAAGATCGACAAACGGGCATTCTTCCCGGAGCTCTTTCTGAAATTCTTTGTGCAACATCGACAAGGTCCTGTCATTAAATCCGGTGCCTACTTTGCCGACAAATTTGAGACGCTTTGTTTTTTTGTCGTAATATCCAACAAGCAATGCGCCGAAATATTTTCGCGCACCCTGCGGCGGAGTGTACCCCCCGATTACAAATTCCTGTTCGTTAACGCACTTGAGCTTGATCCATACACCGCTGCGCCGACCAGTCTCGTAAACCGAATTTGGTTGTTTACCGATGATTCCTTCCAGGCCGCGCCGCTTTATTTCCCGAAGCAACACTTTGGCGTCTCCTCCAATCGCGCCCGAATACCGGATCGGGTCCCCTGCCCCGACACACAGCTTCTCGAGAACGCTCTTTCGCCCCTCCAACGGAAGCGACACCAGGCTCTTCCCATCAAGCTGCAGAAGATCGAAGGCGTAGAAGTAAACCGGAGATTTCCGGCCCTCCATTTCAAGCGCCTGCAGCAGCTGAAACGAAGAGCGCCCCTCATTGTCGAGCGCGACGACCTCGCCGTCGATCACACATTCGCGGACCGGCAATTCTTTCACGGCCTCGACAATTTCCGGAAAGCGTTTTGCTAATTCGTTTTGGTTCCGCGATAACAACGAAACTTTCTGATCGACCTTGATCACGATCAGGCGGATGCCGTCGAACTTGAGCTCGTAAATCCAATCGCCATGCGTGGGAGGATCATCCACCAGTCTTGGCTTCATCGGTTCGATGAACCGCGCTTTGGCCGATGGCAGATCCGCTAAACCAGGGATTGCAGGCCGGCCGCTCCGGCTAGCGGCCTTTGGATTTGGCAGGCGGCGCGTCTTCCCTATAACTTCGCTTTTTTCTTTTTTTTTAACAGCGGAACGCACGCGCGCCTTGAGTTTCGAGGCGGCGGTGGCTTCCTTGTCGTCGCGGTTCGATTCCCATTCGGCATCTCGATCTTCCGCAATCTTTTTCAAACTGCGGCCAGTCTTGACCGATTGGTCATCAATTTTCGCCGAGGGCGCTTTGGCATCGGCTCCGGTTTTCAGAATCAACCATTGGTTTTTTTCGCCATCGCGGCCGCGGATCCGCACCAGTGTCCATTCACCCTTCGCTTTCTCGCCATCGAGAACGAGGTGGAGTTTTCCTTCGCGCAGCGATTTCAGCGGTTGCTCGCCGTAAACGTAGTAGGTGCCCCGGTCCCAGACCATGACGGTGCCGCCGCCATATTGTCCTTCAGGAATGATCCCTTCGAACATTTCGTATTCAATTGGATGATCCTCAACTTCAACAGCGAGATGCTTTTCACTTTTGGCCCAGGGAAGGCCTTTGGGAAGGGCCCACGACTTCAAAACCCCTTCCATTTGAAGGCGAAAATCGTAATGAAGGCGCCGGGCGTCATGTTTCTGCATGACGAATCGGGACGCGCCACGCACGGCCTTTGGCAATGGTTTTCCGCCAGCCGGCTCGGCCGTCTTCCCGAAATTGCGTTTTCGCTTGTACTCGGCGAGGCCCATGCGTTTCGAATCTAACGATGGTTGAGAATCGCCGCCACAGGTAAAGCGCGAATTTTGACGGAATCGACAACGCAACGCGTGCTCGATCAAGCAAAACGCCACCGCCAGCGCAATGCGATGGCGGTGGCGTTACTTTTGCCAACAGTTTCCTAGCGTGCTTCCGCCGTTGCATCGGCGTTCGTGATGTCCTCGGCGAGCTCGGTCAACCGTTTGTCGGTGTCGCCTTCCTCGTCGAGCGTTTCCTGCAACAGGTCGGCATCATCCTTTCGGCCAAGTGTCTCGGCCAACGTGCGCACTGTGCCATAGGCGGCCATCTCATAATGCTCGACACGCTGTGCGGCTGCAATAAGGCCGGCGTCAATCGCGGCTTCATCGCCTTCCGCTTCCAACATCTCAGAGCCCTCTTCGATCAGACCCTTCATTCCCTTGCAGGTCTTGCCCTTGGGACTCTTGTCCATGTTCTCGAATATCTCTTCGAGTCGCTCGATATGTTCCTTCGTTTGTTCGAGGTGTTCCTCGAACGCCTCCTGCAAATCCGAAGACGAAGCGGCCTTTGCCATTTTTGGCAATGCTTTCACTATTTGGTTTTCCGCGCTGTATATATCGCGCAACTCTTCGACATAAAGCGTCTCTAACGAATCAATTTTCATAGTCTCCCCTGGGTTGAGTTTGCGAGCTAAGGAAATTAGTTCCTCGTACCCGGTACGGTTTCCCTTTAAGAACCGCACAAGAGAACAACGGCTCCGGACTTCGAGTCGCGTGTATTTGTTTTTGTGGATGCGCAAACAACGCTCGTTGCAGCGCCCCGACTTCGACCGCGTTATTACCTCGCAGGCGCGTCGGTCTCGACCGTTTCGCCCATGAGATATCGCGTAAACCGCCGAATGACAATGTTTTCGCCCAGTTCGGCAATCTTTGTCTTCAACAGGTCGCTGATGGTTTGATCGGGATTCTTGATGAAACCCTGCTCAAGCAGGCAAACCGTGCTGTAAAACTTCTCGAGTTTTCCATCGACAATCTTGTCAATGACGTTGGCCGGTTTGCCTTCAACCTGGGCCTTGTAAATTTCGCGCTCGGCTTCGATCAACGATCCCGGGACCTGCTCGCGACTGACATACAGCGGATGAGCTGCCGCGATGTGAAGAGTGATGTCTTTCACAAACACGCGAAAGCTTTCGTTCTTGGCCACGAAATCTGTCTCGCAATCTACTTCGACGAGCACGCCGACCTTCCCTTGTTGATGAATGTAAGCGGCAACGATCCCCTCCTTGGTCGCGCGCGATGCTTTCTTGCTCGCGCTGGCAATTCCTTTCGTGCGCAGGATTGCTTCGGCTTTGTCGAAGTCGCCGGCCGCTTCGGCCAGCGCGCGTTTGCAATCCATCATGCCCGCGTTGGTTTTTTCGCGGAGTTTCTTTACTGATTGTGGATCGATTTCCATGTTAAAACGTTACTGGTTGAATGGTTGAGAAGTTGAGAGGATAAAGCGCGCGAGGGTCTGCTCAACCTCTCAACGCCTCAACCTCTTAACTCCGCCGTCAGGCCGAGACGCCGGCCATTTCGACCTGCTCTCGAATCCGGGCCTCGTTGTTCGCCGAAACGATTGCGTCCACGAGCTTCTGCAAAATAACGCGGATCGCGCGAATGGCATCGTCGTTTCCGGCGATCGGGTAATCGATCATGTCCGGGTCGGCATTGGTGTCGACAATGGCGACGACTGGAATTCCAAGCCGGCGCGCTTCGAGAACGGCATTTTGCTCGCGCATGGTGTCAATGATGACTAACACGTCGGGCGGCTTCTCCATCTCGAGAATCCCTTCGAGGTTGCGCCGCAATTTCGCGGCTTGGCGGTTGAGCGCGGCCAACTCCTGTTTGCCCATCTTTTTGTACTCGGGCGATTGCTCGATCTGCTCGATATACTTCAAACGGCCAATGCTCTTGCGAATGGTAGTAAGATTTGTAAGCGTGCCGCCCAGCCATCGCTGATTGACATAGAATTGGCCGGAAGCGACTGCCGCCTCCTTGATTGCTTCCTGCGCCTGTTTTTTGCAGCCGACAAACAAGATCTTGCCGCCGCGTCGCGCGACCTCCTGAAGGAAATCCGTCGCGCGCCCGAGCTGCACGACCGTCTCATCGAGGTTGATGATGTAAATTTGATTACGCTTCTCGAAAATGAAGGGCTTCATTTTCGGGTTCCAGCGTTTGGTCTGATGACCAAAATGGACACCCGCTTCCAAAAGCTCGGGCACTAATTCAGTTGTATTTGCCATAGAGAAAAATCGCGCCGTCAAGCCGGACTAACAACCTTACCTGGTAAAGAGATTAATCGAGATGCGCCGCTTGCAAGCAAGCCGCGCCCGGACGTCCCAGACGCCCGCACTTGTGTCGCCAGAACGCTGGCAACGGCGGGACGGAAAGATGCAGCATCCAGTGGCCAATGGCAAATCCAATTTCGGCGGGTCCGACCAGGGCGGATCAGCGGTGGAACAGGCTGTCCACCCGGATATTCACCCGGAGGGTGACCTGGTCTTCGTTAAGGTCGGTATGGGTGGAATGGACCATGAACCTGGAGTCTCCGGAAAGACTGAAGTCCTGACTGCCAAAACCGGTATGCCGATACTCGGCGGAAATACTCACCGCGTCCGAAACCGCAAACTCGGCGCCGCCCCCGCCCGTCCATCCGGCAATCAGAGTGTCATCGCTTGCGCCCCGAGAACCGGGCGACGCAACCGAGGCGAAATCGATCGCATCGACCGTCATATTCGATACGGCCAATCCACCGGTGCCATAGAAAAGGAAGCGCTTCCAGGCGTAACCCAGGCGAACGCGCCCGGTGAGCATCCAATCACTCGAGGCGGAGCGTGTGGCAGTCAGTCCATCAACATTCAGCATATCGGAATGCAGCGTGAAACTTCGCGAGGCACTCAGCGACAGGCCGACCGCGTCACCTTCCAAGCCAAAAACAAAGCTGCCGAACTGACGGTTATAGCCGGCCTGAACGCCACCAATAAACTGACCCCCGGTATTAGCATGAAATGCCGGCACTTCGATGGTGACTACCGTCGCCCCTGGGCCATCCGGGAAGATCCCAGGTGCCAGACCCCGAGGCTGCCGCACAGTCACGTCCACCGAAGAATCACCAAAACCGTAATCGCCCCAAATACCGCCAACATTTCCGCCGATATAAAAACCGCTCCAGTTCAGCAAGGCAGAACCGGATCGTGGAACCGGCCCCTCCTCGGGCGCAGAATGAATCTGGGTGACAGTCTGAGTCTGGGATACTCCCTGAGGCTCGGGTACAGGCTGAGCGTCAGGCGGAGACTGGCCGAAGGATGTTGCAGTAAGCAATCCTAAGAAAAGGGAAGGCAAGAAGAAGCGTTTGTTCCAGTTCATCGTAGTTGGGCGGACACCAACGACGGACAGGTAGCCAGATATCCTGCCAGTCGGCAACAAGAAAATTCAGCCGGTTTTGGCGCTTGGCGATTTTTCGGCAAACCGCGCCAGGATCCAGCACAAATCAGAGAGCCGATTGAGGTAACGGACGATCTCCAGATTCAGATCCTTCTCCTGGTCCATCAACCCCGCAACCCGCCGTTCCGCGCGACGGCAAACCGCCCTGGCAAAATCGAGCGCGCTGGAGAGAGGGGTCCCGCCAGGGATCACCCAGTCTTTCGGATAGAGCGATTTATCCTTTTCAAGATCGAGAATCACTTCGCTAACGCGGTCCACCATCGCGGCTGTCGTCAGGTGGAACCCGTCCTTAACGTAGCGCTGCCGATCCTGCGGATCGGTCGCCAGCTCTCCCATCACCACGATCAAATCTTTTTGCGCGGCGAAAATTTTTTCGAAAACGGATGGGTCCTTGCAAACGGATCGGGCCAGGCCCAGTGCCGCCGTCAATTCATCAACACAACCATAGGCATCGACACGAGGATGACTCTTCGGCACGCGACGCCCGTACATCAGCGAAGTTTCACCCTGATCGCCCGTTTTGGTGACGATCGACATCCGGCAATTACCCCGCTATCGCTTACCCAATCGCCGGCTGCGGCTCGGCCTCTTCCATCACAGGAGCGCCGATCGGCTCGCCTTTTTCCACGAGTTTGATCTCGCGATGCGAATGGAACCCCGTGCCTGCAGGAATTAAGTGACCCATGATCACGTTTTCCTTGAAACCACGGAGGCGATCGACCTTGCCCAGCGTCGCGGCTTCGGTAAGCACGCGCGTTGTATCCTGGAATGATGCCGCTGAAATAAAGCTGTCCGTTTCGAGCGAAGCTTTGGTGATTCCAAGAAGAACTGGAACCGCTTCCGCCGGTTTCCCGCCCTTCTCGCCGACTCTCTTGTTTTCCTGCTCGAAATCGAGCTTGTCGACTTGATCGCCCCAGAGCAACGAGGTGTCGCCCGGATCGGTGATCTTCACCTTGCGCAACATTTGGCGCACAATGATCTCGATGTGCTTGTCGTTAATCTCGACGCCTTGGAGCCGGTAAACTTCCTGCACTTCGTTGACCAAATGTTCCTGCAGATCCTGTGGTCCGCAGACTTCGAGAATTTCGTGCGGAACAACCGGCCCTTCGGTCAGTTGGTTCCCCTTCTTCACGAAATCGCCCTTGAAGACAATGACGTGTTTCGTGAGCGAAATGAGATGCTCTTCTTCGGCGCCCGTTTTCGGATCCTTCAAGATAAGGCGTCGCTTGCCGCGGGCCGTGCCGCCCATTTCGACAATTCCGTCGATCTTGGCAATCTCCGCGGCATCTTTCGGCCGGCGCGCTTCGAATAATTCCGCCACGCGCGGCAGACC
>JBDTZF010000095.1:0-10574 GCA_040005265.1 Verrucomicrobiota bacterium | reverse complement strand
GGATTTCTTACAATCATTCTCGCGGGCTGGCTTTGGCTTTGCGAAGATCGACGATGGTTGCGCAACTTGGGTATAATTGCGCTAGCCGGGGTGATTTTGCAGGGAATTCTGGGCGGATTGCGCGTCACAATGATGAAAGACGAAATCGGTATTTTTCACGCTTGTGTTGCCCAGGCCTTTCTCGCGTTGCTTGTCGTCATCGCGCTTGCCACGACGGGTTTTTGGCGATCGCTGCCGAATCAAAGCGTTAATCCCATCAAGCTGGCACCGATCAAGACACTCGCCTTTGCAATCACGATCTTGATCTATGGCCAACTCGCCCTCGGCGCTACGATGCGCCATCAACATCGTGATCTCGCCATCCTGGACTTTCCGACGGCCAATGGCCGGTGGATTCCGGATACGAGCAAGGCCGCCCTGGCAACGATCAATGCCTGGCGCGACGCTCGCGCTTTTTCCAACGTGACCGCGTTCCAAATCTGGCTGCAGATGGCCCATCGCTTTCTGGCCCTTCTGATTGCGATCGCGGTGACGGCATTTTGTTTGCGAGTCTGGAGAGATGCGCCCGATTTTCCGATCTTGAAGCGGTTGTCGATCGCATGGGTCGTCTTGGTCCTTTGTCAGATCACGCTCGGGGCGTGGACAATTTGGAGCAACAAGGCAGCCGATGTTGCCACCACTCATGTCGCCGTGGGCGCAATCATGCTATCCTTCGGCGTGAGCATCTCCGTGATTTGCTGGCGAATTCTGCGAGCTCTACCGGACGGAGGATTGATACCGGCATTTCAGACCAGGGGAGTCGTCGCTTCGTGAAAGACGCCGCAATCGAAACACCGGGCGACAGCTCGAGTCTCGCCCCTGCGCGCACAGGGTTTGCAGCGGATTTAGCCGAGTTGGTCAAAGCCAGGTTGACGCTTCTTGTCCTCCTTACGACTGCGGTGGGATTTTATCTTGCCGCGGAATCCCCGATCAATTACGTCGCGCTCTTCCATGCCGTCTTCGGAACGGCTGCTGCGGCGGCCGGCGCGGCTGCACTCAATCAATGGTGGGAACGCAAGCTCGACGCATTGATGCATCGAACGCGCACGCGCCCAATCCCCGGCGGCCGGATGCGTCCTGTCGAAGCTCTGGCGCTCGGTGCCATCTTCTCGCTCTTCGGCGTTGGATACCTGGCCGTAGCCTGCAACACGCTGAGCTCAATTCTCGCGGCGATTACGATCGCCATTTATATTTTCGGTTATACGCCGTTGAAACGGACCAGCACCGCGAACACTCTCGTCGGCGCGATCCCGGGCGCGATTCCGCCGATGATCGGTTGGGCGGCCGCGCGGGGGACGATCGATCCTGGAGCCTGGAGCCTGTTTGCCGTCCTTGCCTTGTGGCAGCTGCCGCACTTTTTCGCCATCGCCTGGATGTATCGGGACGATTATTCGCGTGCCGGGTTTCGAATGATCTCAAACGACGACCAGACCGGCGAAAGCAGCGCCAGCCAGAGCGTGTTTTTTTGTATCCTGCTGCTGATTGTTGCCGGTTTACCGGCCTCTCTTCAAGTCGTGACAATGTTTTATATTCCGGTCGAACTTATTCTCGGCGGTCTCTTCATCGCCGTCGCGATGCGCTTTTTGCGGCTGCGCACGGTCGCGTCCGCGCGCGCCTTGTTTTTTGCTTCGATCATTTACCTGCCATTGCTTCTGGCTGCTTTGGTTCTGACGAAATCATGAACACGACTGCGACAATGAGCCGGGCGCCGTTGCGTAGCGGAACCGCTTGGAAGGCGACACTGATTCTGATTCCATTCGTGACATTGGGAGTCTTGCTTTGGCTGCGTCATGTGGAAGTGAGCGCGCTTCAGCAGCGGGCTGTCGCTTCCTACGGCGCCGTTCCTTCTTTTCAATTAACCAATCAGAGCGGACAACCGTTCGGTTCCGCTCAGCTCGCGGGAAAAATCTGGATCGCGGATTTTATTTTCACCAGTTGTCCGGGCCCATGCCCGATGATCAGCACGCGGATGAGCGAACTGCAAAAGCCGTTGGCCGCGACAGACGTGAATCTGGTTTCGTTTACGGTCGATCCGGAGAAGGACACCCCTGAAGTTCTGCGTGATTATGCCGAGAGATCCCACGCCGATCCAAATCGCTGGAATTTTCTAACGGGATCCAAGTCGGCCATCTACCAACTCTCTCATGATGGATTCAAGCTGGCCGTCTCGGACGGGAGAGACGAAGCGGGCGTTCCTGTTCACAGCACTCGAATGGTGCTGGTGGATCGACATGGCCAAATCCGCGGCTATTACGAAGCGACCGATGCGGACGCGGTCACAAAGCTTCTGGCCGACGCAAACCATCTGTTGCGTGAGCAGCCGAAGTAATCGGTCAGCTCACGAGTTCGGACCTTCGTCGCAGACCAGTTGGAGGTAATCCCGATACTCGCCCTTGGGCAATCGACTGATGGTCGCCGCCAGTTGGGATTGATTGATGAATCCCATACGGAACGCGACCTCTTCCAGGCAGGCAATTTTTAGTCCCTGCCGGTGTTCGATGGTTGCGATGTAATTGCTCGCTTCTAGCAAGCTGGCTTGAGTGCCGGTATCGAGCCATGCCATGCCCCGGCTGAGTGGCTTTACGTTTAACTCGTCCTTCTTGAGATAAAGCAAATTCAAATCGGTGATTTCAAGTTCGCCCCGCGCGGACGGGCGCAACGTGCGGCAAAGATCGACCACATGCTCGTCGTAAACGTAAAGGCCGGGTACGGCGAATTGGCTTTTCGGATGGCTTGGTTTTTCCTCCAGGCTGATCGCTTTTCCGGCGCTGTCGAATTCGACTACGCCATAACGCTGCGGATCGCCCACTTGATAGGCGAAAATGCAGGCCCCTTTTTTGATCGACAACGCATCGCGAAAAAAATCCAGTTTCCCGTAGAAAATGTTGTCACCCAGAATGAGCGCTGCGCCCGAGTTACCGATGAATTTTGCGCCAATCAGGAAGGCCTGTGCGATTCCCTCCGGTTTAGGTTGCTCCGCGTACTCCAGCCGGATCCCAAGGTGGGTGCCATCGCCGAGGTAGTCGCGAAGCATCGGCAGGTCTTTCGGCGTCGAAATGATCAGGATCTCGCGCAGACCGCCGAGCATGAGCGTCGCCAGCGGATAACAGATCATCGGTTTGTCGTAAACCGGCAGAAGCTGTTTGCAGACGACCTTGGTGATCGGATAAAGGCGCGTTCCCGCGCCGCCGGCCAGAAGGATCGCTTTTTTGTTCATCGCGATTGTCGTCATATCGAGCGAAGCCGAGCCATCCCGTGACGTTACCTTAAAGCTTTGCTGCGGGATCCCTCGACTTCGCTCGGAATGACAACCAATTAGGAAAACCGCACGTCTTTGCCTGGATCCATCTCGAAATCGAGAGTCAACGAGTCTGTGCTGTTGGGCTTAATGACTTCCTCCATGAACTTCACGAAAATGGGTTCCTCCCGGAAGATTGCGTATTTGTCCATGGACTCGAAATCGATCGCGATAAAGAACGGCCACGCCAACTCGGGATCGACCCGCTTCCCGCATTTGATGCTGAGGACCTCGGGGATTTTCAAGAGCTGCATCCGGGTGTTCATCATCATCTCCTCGACCCGCGCGGGAGTGACCTCTGGTTTAAGCTTGTAGAGGACGATGTGGTGAATCATGGAAGCTAAAGCTATTAGGCGGTTCCGTCGAGGCGCGCAAGTAGGAATCAGACGTGTGAGAAAACCGTTTTATTGCATCGTTTTTTGGGGCAGGGGAAGATAGGTAAGGGGGTTTCAGAGAGCGTCAAATTTTGTCGTGAAGTATGAGCGAGATCGCAAATCAAAAATCGCCCCTTTTTGATAGCATAAAACGGGCAGTCTCAGTCCTGCCGAAAGACGATTGGCTTGTGGTGGGGTGGGTTTTAGCCACGAAACTTTTACTTTTCGTGTTCTGCGCCAAGAGCTTCCAGGTTCTCGAAGACAAACCGTTAAAGGGCGGATTTGGCTGGTTGGAGATTTGGAACAGATGGGACTCCCTGCATTACCTGGAAATCGCCCAGTTCGGCTACAATCCGACCGGGGTGTTAAAAGCCTGGTTTTACCCTTTTTTCCCCTGGTGTGTGCGATCGGTCGCCTGGCTAAACGGCAATTATCTTCTGAGTGGTTTTATTGTTTCTGCTATCGCCTCGGTCATTGCAGCCATTCTTTTGAGAAGAATTACGCTGTTCGATCATTCCGCTGAGGTCGCCCGGCGGACCGTCTGGTTCTTCCTGATTTTCCCGACCGCTTATTTTTTGCACATCAGCTACACCGAAAGCCTGTTTCTTGCCTTGGCGCTGGGCTCCATTGTGGCGGCGCGGAGCGAACGTTGGTGGCTCGCTGGAATGCTCGGCGCTCTCTGCGGAATGACGCGGGCCAACGGTATCATTTTGATTCCCACTCTTGGCGTCGAGGTTATCCACCAATTGATCGTCACCAGGCGTTGGCAATGGCGCTGGCTTTGGCTCGCTCTCCTGCCAGCGGGATTCGGTGTTTACCTCCTGGTAAACTGGAAAATCTCCGGCGATCCGTTCGCATTCTTGCGGATGCGCAAAAATCTGTTCGCAATGTCCATGGCCGGTCCGTGGGTCGGCATCCGTGAAGCCATTGGCAACCTCCAACGTTCTCCCAGTCAGGCTGAAATAGTGGGAGCCCAGGAATTGTACTTTGTCGGACTAGGTTTCGTTTGTTCGATCCTCAGTTGGATCAAGTTGCGGCCGCTCTACGCGATGTGGATTACCGGGAACTGGCTTCTCGTAGCCAGCGTGACGTTTCTCGTCAGTCTTCCACGCTATTGCCTGACCATGTTCCCTATTTTTATTCTTTTCGCATTGCTGGCCAAGAATCGTTTTTGGAACGCGGTCATAACCGTCTGGTCGCTGCTTTTTCTGGCGCTTTTTGCCAGCCTGTTTGTGCGCGGCTGGTGGGCTTTCTAAGAGTTTCTCGGCGGCTGCGAAGACGCGGCTTTACTTCTTGAAATCGAGCGCGCCTTTTTTTAGCGCATAGATATACCCGACCATCAGGATCGAGACGAAGCTGAGCATGCTCCAGAAAATGACGCTGCTCTGTTTAATCGCGTCCCGATAAACCACCGCCCATGGATACATAAACACGATTTCCAGGTCGAACAGGATGAAAAGCATCGCCACCAAATAGAACTTCACACTGAAACGAGGCTGCGCTTCGCCTTGCGGGATCATGCCGCATTCGTAAGCCGTGTCTTTCGCCTTGGTTCGTTTGCCGCTCTTCCCGACGATCACGCTCACTAACAAAGCCGAGGCGGCAAAGCCTATCGCCACCACGATTTGTAACAAGAGCGGCAAGTATTCTCGCAGCATCAGCTATGTATCGGAAGTGCCGGCGACCCTGCGCGGCACTGCCGAATTATTTGATCGGAACGGGAATATGTCCGTTTTGGGGTGCGATTGCTGCCGCCAATGCCGAAGGTAAACCCTTGTATTTCTTGCCATTCTTTTTGACTGCGCCGCGTGCAACCAGGTTTTGCAGCTTCTCGTAAGAGCGCAGGCGCAGCATTTCCTCGCCACCGCTGGCGGCATTCCGTGCCCTGAGATTCTCGTGGACAATGTCGAAAAGTTGCTTGAATTCAAACGACGCGCGTCGCGAGAGCACAGCAACGAGTTCTTCGGTCACTAGATCGGGAACTCGGCGGGAGAATGCGTTTTTCCTTAGAATAGCCATAGACTGGTTAGAATAACACATTCGCGTTACTTAGCAGTATTTTTTCTTGGGCAACTCCGGCCTCCAGTAAATAGCGCCGAAATGGCCCAGTTTCCCTGGGAAGACAGCCGGAAACCGTCTTGGCTACTTTTACGGTGTTCCGCTCGGGCTGGGCGCCGGGAATCCTGGGAATCCTTTGGGCAATATCCCGCGGGTTTTATCGTCTTTGGCAACCCCGATGCCAATGCCGGCGAAGCCGATTGCGGCTTGGTTTAGCGTCACCGGTCCGGCCGATTCAAGCACGTAACCGTCCCGATCGTATCGTTGTGAAGAAACAATCGGGCTGAGATGTTTCGTAATTAATTCCGCCGCCGGAAATTTATCCAGGTCGACGTACTCGCTCACGCCGGGCATGAACGCCGCCGCCATTAACAATAATGGCCGCACCGTAGAGTCGAGCCGGGTATAAAGAAGCGCGGTGTCGACATAAGAGAAGAAGTTTGTGGGCGGGGGCACCAATCGCGCGGCGGTTTTGAAGGATTGTCCGCTCGCGAATTCTGCGTCGGAACTTCGGCTGCGCTTGATGGCCGCCTCGACGGCCGCTGCACTTAGACCTACGACCATCACCCGGTCCGACAATGCAACAGTCGGCGTGATGGCGATCAGGCTGGCTGGCGACTGCATCGAGAAGTAGCGCACGCCATCCCGCTCCGTGCGCGCCCAGAACGAGTCTTCATCAATGCGCATCGCAGCATCGACAATCTTGCTGGCCTTGCCGACATCCAAGACCGGGAGGGTCGCAACCACCGTGGGCCAGGACGAGGTTGCCGGCCAATCCGCCAGCGAGCCCAGTTCGAGCCCGAAAGCAGCCTTCCAATCGTCCGCGGTAATTCCGCTCTCCGCGAACGTCTGAAACAATCTCTGGATCCTGTCGCCGATGGCAGGCGTCTGAGCGATCGCGTCAATCTTTTCCCCGACGTTGAGCATTGCAGCCAGATAAAAGACCGTGTCCTTGCTGCCCAGGTTTAACGACGAACGGGTGAGCGCCGGCGTCTGGTCGATCCGCGGCATTCCCACGAAAAACACATCGTGCATCTTGCCGTTATCGAAACGCATTGTGCCGCAGACACTGTTTATCTTCTGTAGAAAGGATTGCTCTTTTGGAGAAACGGGAGAACCGATTGCTCCTTGAAGCGATTGCAGTTGCTGGGCAAGCGTTTTCGGCTGCAGGAAAAAAAGCGCAGCGTAATTCGGCGGCATGTGCGCTTTTGCTGCCCGATACGACTCGTCTGTCTCGAGTGTCGCCGATTGATCTTTATTGCGCTGGTCCGCGCGGTCGAGCATCGCTTTTAATTCCGCCAGATCGTTCGCTGCAAAAAACCAGTGACCGTCATAAGCGGAAGCGAACGTGAATGATGCGATGGCCACCGTGTCGATCTTGTGCCGCTCATACTCGATCGTCTCGCGTTTCGCGTTCGTATTTTTATCCAGCAGGTGTGTGCGCCATTTACCGATCACTCGCTCGGCCTCTTGCTCGCTTCCCTTGAAATGAAAGCCTGCCACGCACTTAAGATTGGTTTGTTCGACGGAAGTCAGCGCGAAAAATCCGTCCGTGAGATTGAGCTCCTCAATTTCTTTCAAAGTTTGAAAAGCAGCGCCTGTTCGAGTCACGCGGCTTAGCGGTTTCCGAAGAAAATCCTGCACTGCTGGCTCGCGATAGAGCTGGTAAACGTCGGACTGATGCCAGTCGTTGCGAGTCCGGCTAATGTCCGGCGCGTGAAGCAGCAAAACCGTCCCGCGCGGAAGCAGCTGTGCGACCGCTTCGTTTGAAGCGAAGGTCGCCAGGTGCACCGCGTACCAGGCTGCGACCGCGACTCCGGCGCCGGCTATCAGTAGCAGCAAAGCTCGTTTCATGATGGGGAATGTGGACGAATCGCGAACTTAGCAAAACAGGAAAAACGCCGAGACAGGATTCTTCTGATTTACAGAAGGTAACGAAGAAAACGAAGATCTGGGAGGAGTAGGGACAGAATAAACAGAATGGTACAGAATAATGCCCCTGCCTCCAAATGGCCGGCTCAGACCCTTTGTTTCCTTCGTTATCTTCTGTTCAAGATTTTTGACTTACAGAAGGCAACTAAGGAAATGAAGATTTTCTCGTCGCAGCCTCTCAACCGCTCAACCCTTGTTACGCTCGCGGATGAAACTGGCGATGCACTGCTTTCAAGCGCTGCTGATCGACATGGGTATAAACCTGGGTCGTGGAAATATCGGCGTGGCCCAGCATTTCCTGAATGATCCGCAGATCGGCGCCATTGCCGAGAAGGTGCGTGGCAAAACTGTGCCGGAGCAAGTGGGGATAAATGTTTTTCTCCAAGCCGGAGAGCCGGGAAATTTTTTTCACGATCTGCCAGATCCGCGCCGTAGTTAATTTCGTCCCGCGCTCGGACAGGAAGATTTCACTGCCGCTACGGGCCTTCACCAGTTTTGGCCGTTCCATCGACAAGTATGCCGCCATTGCTTCGCATGCTTTGCGGCCCACCGGCACAAGGCGCGTCTTGTTTCCTTTTCCCGTCACGCGCAGGATGCGCTCGTCGGAATTGAAATTCTCGAGGCGCGCATTGGCCAGCTCGGAAATGCGCAGCCCGCTGGCGTACAGAAGCTCGACCATGGCCCGGTCGCGCAACCCGAGCGGAACTTTTGTGTCGATCCTCTCGATCAATTGCTCGACCTGCAATTCATTCAGTGTCTCCGGCAGATAACGTTCGATCCGGGGAAGGGCCAGTGCTTCGGCAGGGTCACGATTGATTTTTCCTTTGCCGGAAAGAAACCGGAAAAAAATCTTTAACGCCACCACGATCAGTTTGATCGAGGAAGCAGCCAGCCCAGCCCGCTTACGCTCGGCCAGATACTCGCTCAATAGGGGAAGGGTCACGGCGCGGAAGTTGCCGATCTTCTTCCGGGCGCACCAGTGGGCAAACTCGGTGAGGGATCGCTGGGTGGAGAGCTGGTAATTCTCCGAGAGCCCGCGCTCCACCGCGAGGAAGCGGATGAACGACTCGATCGCTTGCTCCACGGGCAAAGCTAAGTGGCGAGTGATCACTGACCAGCGAAAAAGTGAGGACATGCGGAAGCCTGTCCCTCCGGAGTTGTAGCGGCGGTTTCCGACCGTCGAAGCCCGGCTTGACTGCTTTGTGCCATGCAGGAGCTCGTCTCGCCGGAGCGACGTGCTTCTGCACGTCTTCTTTTTGCCTTTGGGCCCTGGAGTTATTGACAAGCGAACCCTAAATGTCCGATGCTTCATAAGCGATGAGCTTGGATCTGAATACGGTATTAAGGGAATGGGGTCACGAGCAGGGAAAAATCAAGGTCCGCAAGATTGCCGGGCTCGATGGCCGGGAGAAATTGCAGCTGCGGGTCGATCTCGGTGTGTTGCAAATGGAAATGATCGGCCGCCCCGATGGTGTGCGCCCGCACGGTTGCGAGTCGCTGCTCGAATATCATCAACAGAAAGCCGCTCGCGCGGCGCATCGCGGAGAGAATTACGATCTTTCCATCGAGCACTGTGCCGAGCTCCAACAAGAGGGGATTCAATATTATCACCGTTATCTCAGCCTGTTTCAGATCAACGATTTCCCCGGCGTAGTTCGCGACACTCAGCGCAATCTCGACTTGTTCGACTTCGTGGCTGAGCACACCGATCGCGAAGAACTTTCCTGGAATCTTCAGCAATTTCGTCCGTACGTTTTGATGATGAATACGCGGGCCAAGGCGTCGATCCTTCTTGGCCAGGGCAAATTCCCGGACGCGATGAAGGAGATCCAGCATGGCCGCGACGCCATCGCCGAGTTTTTTGAGCGCTCGAATTTTCCCGAGCTGGCTGCGAAAAGTTCCGAGATCGCTTTCCTCGACGAATGGCTGAACGAAGTGCGCACGAAACGGCCACTGTCGAAAGTAGAAGTCATGGAGCGCGAGATGGAAAGTGCCATTGCCAAGGAACTCTATGAGCGCGCCGCCGAGCTCCGCGACGCCATCCGGTTGCTGAAAATGCAACCCCACTAGCAGCAGCTGCAGCGCGAAGGCCGCATGGACCGCGCGGTAACGGACGTTCGATTTTTGTCGGTTGAACCGAGCGACATCATTGCATCTAGTGGAACGTCACAGTACAATGGGGCGATGAGCAAGACGGAGATACTGGAGGAACTTCCAAAGCTTAAGCCGGCTGAACTTCGCGAGATTCACGACCGGATTTGGCAACTTGAGGAGGCGGAATTGCTGTCGGGCCGCATTAAGCCGAGTGCAGAGGAGAAAGCGTTACTCGATCGCGAATTGGAAGATTATTCTCGCACGCCGGACGCGGGCTCGAATTGGGAAGACGTAGAATCTCGTTTAAGGCAATAACAGCGCCGTGAAATGGCGCGTCGTAATCCGCCCTAGGGCGGAAGCCGATTTAGGCGAGGCTTGCAAATGGTACGAGAAGCAACGGCCCGGCGTGGGCAATGAATTTCTGACTGAGACTGGAAGAACGATCGAACTCCTGGTTCGTGATCCCAAGCGTTATCCAGAATACTATCGTGGATTTCGTCGGATACTGATCAAGCGTTTCCCATACAAACTATTTTACCGAATCGAAGGAGAGCGACTAGTCCTCTTTCGGGTCTTACATGCGCACAGAGATCATCCACGATTGCTTCCACCCGGATCATAAGCCGCTTACGATGCGCGATTGAGAGATCAGTTCTCTTTAGATTCCCGCCGTCAGTGGTCAGTAGTCATTCCCAAAGCGCCATCGCCAAGGAACTCTACGAGCGCGCGGCTGAGCTCCGCGACGCCATCAGGTTGCTAAAAATGCAACCCCATTAGGC
>JBDTZF010000094.1:0-10610 GCA_040005265.1 Verrucomicrobiota bacterium | reverse complement strand
CGAATCACGGTTTCGATTCCGTCTTGGAATCGTCGACGCCGGGGTTGCGATCGAGACCGCGGCGTTTCAGAAGCGGCTCGATGTACGGGTCGCGCCCTACGAAATTCTTGAACAGGCCCAGCGCATCCGACGAGCCGCCGCGTGAAAGCAACATCGAACGGAAACGATCGCCGTTCTCGCGCTTGAGACCGCCGTGTTCTTTGATCCACTCGACCGTGTCGGCGTCGAGCACCTCACTCCAGATGTAGGAATAGTAACCGGCGGAATATCCGCCTGCGAACGCGTGCGAGAAATAGGGACTGCGATAACGCGGCGGCACCGGAGGATAATCGACGCCCGCCTTGCGCAACGCGGCGGCCTCAAAAGCCAGGGCGTCTTTCGGCACGTCGGCCGGATTCAATTGATGCCATGCCTGGTCGAGCAGCGTCGCGGAAAGATATTCCGTGGTCTTATATCCTTGATTAAATTTTTCCGACGCCTCGACTTTATCGAGGAGAGCCTGCGGAATTGCTTCGCCGGTCTTGTAGTGTTTCGCGTAATTCTTTAACACTTCCGGCCAGTTCGCCCACATCTCGTTCACCTGCGACGGGTACTCAACGAAATCGCGGGGCACGCTCGTTCCGGCGAACCGCGGATACTTCACATTCGAAAACATTCCGTGCAGAGCGTGGCCAAATTCGTGGAAAGCGGTGCGCACTTCGTCATGAGTCAACAACGTCGGCTCACCGTTTGGCGGCTTCGGAATGTTGAGGTGATTGGCCACAACCGGTTTAGTGGCGAACAATCCGCTTTGCGGAACGTAGGCGTTCATCCATGCCCCGCCGTGCTTGGAAGGCCGGGCATAATAATCAACCAGGAAAAGCGCCAGCGGTTTTCCATCGGCTTCGAAAACTTCAAACACGCGCACATCCGGTTGATAGACCGGGAGATCGTGGCGCTCCTTGAAGGTAATGCCGTAAAGTTGGCCGGCGGCGAAGAAGACGCCGTCGATGAGGACGTGATTCATCTCGTAGTAGGGCCGCAGCTCCGATTCATCGAACGCATAGCGAGCCTTGCGGACTTTCTCGGAATAAAAATCCCAATCCCAGGAAGCGAGTTGGAAGCCGCCTTTTTCTTCATCGACAATTTTCTGCATATCGGCCGCTTCACGTCTGGCATTGGTCACCGCCGCCGGCGCGAGATCGGCCAGAAGCTTATTCACGGTGGTAACGTCATGCGCGGTCTGATCTTCCAGCTGGTAAGCCGCCCAATTGTCGTAGCCGATCAATTTCGCCTTTTCGGCCCGCAGCTGCGCCGTGCGAGTCACGATCGCTTGAGTACCAAACGGCCCTTCGCTGTTACGGTTTAACGACGTCTTCATGATGCGCTCACGCAACGACCGATTTTGCAATGAGCCCAGGAGCGGCTGTCCGGTCGTATTTTGAATGCGGATGACAAACTTGCCCTCCTTGTGCTCCTCTTTCGCAGCGGACACCGTGCTCGCGAGCTCACTCTCGGAAAGCCCGGCCAGATCTTCCTTCTTATCGACCACAACGGACGAAGCGTTCTTTTCCTTGAGAACATTCTGTTCAAACTGCGTTTGCAGAGTCGCTAGCTCGGAGTTCATCTTCTTGAGCTTTTCCTTGTCGGGATCGGACAGTTTGGCGCCGGCCCTTACGAAATCCTTGTAGTAACGCCCGAGCAGATAACTCGATTCGGCGTCGAGCCCGAGTTTGTCGCGATTGTCGTAAATTTCCTGGAGGCGCGCGAAAAGTTTGCTGTTTAGATGAATGGCGTCGTTATGTGCGGATAGCTTTGGCGCGATTTCAGTCTCGATCTTCTGCATCGCCGGGTTGGTGTTACAGGCGTTGAGATTGGAGAATGTCCGCTGCACGCGATCGAGCAGCCGCCCGCTTTTCTCCAGGGCAACGACCGTGTTCTCGAAAGTCGGTTTCTCCGAGTTGGCTGCGATCACATCCACTTCCTTGAGTTCCTCTTTCATGCCAGCTTCGATCGCTGGAATGAAATGCTCATTCTTGATCTTGTCGAAGGGAGGCAGGTGATAGGGCAATGCGCTCTCGGTCATGAACGGATTGTCTTTGGCGGTGGTGACGGTCGCGGACTTTTTCACGGATGGTTCCTTAGCAATAGCGGTGAATGACGCCATTGCGAGCAGGACAAAAATGGCGAGTGGTCGATGAGTGAATTGATGCATAAGCAAGAGATGGAGCCTGTGGATATCAGAAAACGCCAGGGGTTCAATTTCAAACCATGGCGCCGGTGTAGTGGCGGGCGTGTCGCCCGCAATTAGTCTTGGCTCTGCGGCCGACAAGGCTGCCTCTACACCAATTCGTCGAGCATGAGCACGACCACGGTGCTAGATTCGGCCACATGAAAACGGTAATCGCTGTGCTGTGCGTGTTTCCGGTTGTGTTGTTGGCGGCCGACGAGAAGACCGAAGGGTTTGATGCGAAAGCGGCGGAACGGTTTGCCAAGCTCGCGCTGGAGTGTGTTCACAAGGAATACCCGAACCACATCAGTCATGTGCTCAACAGCGATGCGGATGTGGCGCCGCCCCGCAAACTGACTCCAGCGTTCTACGGCTGTTACGACTGGCATTCCTCGGTGCACGGACATTGGCTGCTGGTGCGACTGGTAAGAACATTTCCCGACGCGCCGTTTGCCAAGCCGGCCCGGGAAGCGCTGCGAAAAAGTCTGAGCGCCGAAAATCTAAAGCAGGACGCGGCTTATATTCGCGGCGAAGGACGGGCCAGTTTCGAGCGCCCGTATGGCCTGGCCTGGCTATTGCAATTGTGCGCCGAACTGCGCGAATGGAACGATCCGCAAGCGCGCGAAATGTTGACCAATCTCAAGCCGGCGGAGGATGCGGCGCTCGATCGAATCAAAACATGGCTGCCGAAACTTTCGCATCCGGTGCGGATTGGCGAACACAACCAGACCGCTTTCGCGCTGGGATTGATACTGGATTACGCGCGCGGAAAAAACGATGAGGCATTTGTAAAGGTGATCAGCGATTCGGCCCGGAAGTTCTTTCTGGCCGACAAAGGTTGCCCGCTAGATTACGAACCATCGGGCGAAGATTTTCTTTCGCCCTGTTTAGGCGAAGCGGACGTGATGCGGCGGGTGCTTTCGCAAAAAGAATTCACCAACTGGTTGAAAGAATTTCTGCCGCAAATTCCGGCGATACCGCCGCACAACAAGGTGCTCGAACCTAATTGGTTGCCAGTGGCGGTCTCGCCCGATCCGAGCGATCCGAAACTGGCGCATCTCGACGGATTGAACCTGAGCCGGGCCTGGATGCTGGAAGGAATTATTTCCGCACTCCCCACGGATGATCCGCGCCGGCCGCACCTTGCGCTTGTGGCCGAAGCGCATCGCCGGGCGGGACTCGCCGCCGTGACCGGCGAACACTACGAAGGCGGACACTGGCTGGGGAGTTTCGCGGTGTATCTCAGCACGCAGCGGGGGATTGCGCCGAAGACGAGGTAAGGGGCGAGGACATGCGGAAGCATGTCGCTCCGGAGGGACGTGCTTCTTCACGTCTTCGAAAAGCCGAAATTAGGCGCCGACAGCGCGGACGCCCTCCAATATGATTTACCTTTCTGCGGTGAACGGCTGTTGCGGTGCGCGAGCTGGAGTTTGTCCGCCGCTAGGCAACCAGGCGCGATCCTGCCAGAATGAGGTCAGGTCGCTTCGCGTTCCGTCGAAGATGTTGCGCTCCGCCCGGCTGATGTTGGCCACGCTTTTTGGAAAGCCCGCCCGGGGAAGGCGGCATTTGCCGTCGCCGGTGTATTGCCAGAGGTGCCAATGATTCCACGGAGAGATGGTCCGTGGTTGCGCACCGTAGTTCGCAAGCCATAACCAGCAATTCGCCAGTACTCGCTTCTGCGCGTCGCTAACTCTGGAACTGCTCAGCGCCTGCCGGATATGATATTCGCCGGAATAAATTCCGGGATACTTTCCAGTCCGTTCCCGGATCCGCTCCGCAAACGCGACTGCCTGATCGATTCGCATGCTGCCCCCGGGGTAATGATTGTTCTTTTCGAAATCAAGCACGAGCAAGACCCCCGACGACGGCGAACCGGCTTGCGACCAGGCGCTGGAAACGACGTGCAGAAAATGATCGGCCTGCCGGACTGGATCGCTCGAGTTCGCATAATGATACGCCCCCCAGAGCAAACCCGCCCGGGTGGCGGCCTGTTGCCGCGCCCCGTAGTAGCCGTCGCGAACGTACGATGGATAACTCGCCTCATGAATTACGCCCACGATGCCTTCGGACTTCATCCGCGCAAAGTCCGCTCGCACCAGATCGTAATGCGACATGTTCACCACCGCATTTGTGTCGGCAAATGCCGAGACCGGCAGCGCCAGCATCGACAATGAAATGCGAGTGAGAAAATTCTTCATTCGAGCGACGGAAAATTCCCGGCCGGGAATTCGGAGACGAAAGTCTCCATTCGTTCGAATGCAAATGGAAAGTTCATTGTTCCAGTGGCCGCGCGAACTTGAATCCGCTCAACGGTGGACCAGGATCGACATCCTTCGCGAGAGCGAGGACCTGAAAACTGCGCCCCATCATCTCGGGATGCAGCAATGTCTGCATCTCACGTTGCGCTTTTCCATTGACATCGGTCACTCGAACTTGACCGCTTAAAGCAGTCGAGTCTAACGAGCCAGCTTGCAGTATCTCCGGCCAGGAAGAAAGTAGGCCGGTGAGAAAATGATGTTGATCGGTGAATCCCGCGACGCGCAGGCCATCTTTCTTTGCACGCTCGATCACACTGGTCCAATCGACGTGCGCGGTGATGTCGGCCTGTCCGATCTGCTCGAACGGCGAATCGAGATGTCGATGTTGCGCGCGGACCTGAATGGCTGGCTCGAATTCGTCGCGCATGTGGCCGTAATCGACGGCGATGATATAACCACGCTGCAAGTTCGCAGCGACCTTGTCGATCCAATCGAGCGCTCGCTGGTTGAATCTCGCGCCATCGCTGACCGCTCGATCGATGAAGACAAACTCGTCGCCATCAAGATCGACAAGTTTCCCGGGCAGATGGATCGGCATTGCATCCAACAATTCGTTTGAGAAATGCACGCCGGTGAACGGCTCAAAAGGCTTGGCCCTCACCTGGCGCTTCGCGTCCTCCTCTCCCCCAGGGAGAGGATTGAGGTGAGGGCTAATCTTTGAGGGTGAAGATAGCTCTCGGCACCATTCTACTTTGCCGAGAAACGGCTCCAACACTTTCTGTTGTCGGTCCCGCCAGATCGGGAACGGCTCGGCGATCCGGTAACGCACCGCGCTAAAAAAATCCGGAGCACGTTGCTGCATTGCCTCGAGGACGTCGCGCGCGAATTGCCCGTCATGCGCGCCTTGCTCGACAATGACGAAATTGTCAATCCTCCCCATCCGATCCCAAATCTCGGCAAATTGCGCGGCGAGCAACTGCCCGAAAAGCGGGCCGACGCTGACGCTGGTAAAGAAATCGCCGTGGCGGCCGATCGCGGCACGCCCGCTCGAATAATATCCATGCTCCGGATGATAAAGGGCGTTTTGCATAAACCAGGCGAACGACTGCGGGCCGCGGGTGCGGATTTCAGCGCGAATGCTTTCGATCAAGGCCGGATTGTCGCTCGATGTCTTCAACGCTCAACGCTCAACGTCCAACCCGCCTTCGGCAAGCTACGGCGCGGCAGGCGCCCAACGTTGATTCGCAATCTCCCAATTGCTCTTCGCTCGCCCTAGCGGCAATGCGGGAAGAAGGCGTCTGACACAGACGCCCCACAGGCTGTTGAGCGTTCGGCATTTGCTGACTACATTGCGCCGCCTCGATCAGTGAAAACGTCCAACACCCAACATCTGCTGCCGCCGCCAGGTTATCGCCTGCGCAAGCCATGGTACTTCAGGCCGCTGTTTTACGTTCCAGTTGCCGTCGTGGCGTTGCTCTTCGTCGGAATCTCCATTTATTTTTTTACGCTCGCTTCCGAGCTCAATGACGAAGCAGCCACGTTCGACCTGACCAAGCTCAACGAGATGGAATCGGCCAGCGTGATTCTCGATCGTAATGGGAAGATTTTTGGCCAGATCTACGTCGAAAACCGCGAGGCCGTTCCTTACGAGCAGTTGCCGCGAGACCTGATCAATGCGGTCGTCGCGGTCGAAGACACAAAATTCTACCAGCATCACGGTTACGATCTGTTCGGGATCGTGCGGGCGGCCCTAAAGAATTCGCTGGCCGGCCATGTGCGCCAGGGAGCCAGCACAATCACACAGCAACTGGCGCGCAATACCTTTGCCCTCAAGGAGAAAACATTTCACCGCAAGATGCTCGAGATTTTTCTGGCCCGCCGGGTGGAAGATCGTTTGGGCAAACAGAAGATCATGGAGCTGTATCTGAACCGGATTTATTTCGGCGGCGGTTTATATGGGGCGGAAGCGGCGGCGCGCGGGTACTTTAATAAACAAGCGCGGGCCCTCACACTGGCGGAATGCGCGACGCTGGCCGGCCTCATCAAGAGCCCAAATCGATTGTCGCCCTGGAGCGATCTCGCCGGCTCGCGCGAAGCGCGCAACTATGCTCTGAACCGGATGCGCGACCTCGAATTTATCAATCGCCAGCAATGGGCGAGCGCGCAGCAGGAAGAGCTCGTAGTCGGCAACCGACAAAATGCGCAAGGCCAAAGCTACGCAGTGGATTACATCCGCCAGAAAGTGATCGAGGCAGTCGGTTGGGACCGGGCGATGAATGAAGGCTTCCGCATTCACACAACGATCGATGCCGACCTCCAAAAGGTGGCGGAAGAATCATTGCGCCGAAGTCTCGACAAGGCCGAGCAGACTCCCGGGTACACTCACCAAACTTACGCGGATTACGCGGCCTCCTTCCGGAAGGCGAAGTCGAACGGCGCAATCGCCAGTCAACCGGCGCCGGAGTATTTGCAGGGAGCCGTTATCGGAATCGACAACGAGACCGGCGGGATTCTGGTGCTGGTAGGCGGGCGCGATTTCGAGCATAACCAATACGATCGCGCTTTACAGGCAAAGCGCCCGGTGGGAACGGCGATGTTGCCGTTTGTTTTTGCGGCTGCGTTCGAGGACGGAATGTTCCCGGGCTCGATCGTGGAAGATTCGCCACTCGATAATCGCGCGGTCATGATCGGCGGCACCACAGGTATTCTTGGCGAGTGGGGACCGGAAAGCGCGGACAACCGTTACGAAGGCGCAATCACGGCGCGCGAGGCCCTGGCGAAATCGAAGAACGGCGCCGCCATTCGAATCGGGATGAACGTCGGTGTCGATCCAATCTTGCAGCTCTGTCATTCGGCTGGCATTCGTTCCACGCTCCGACCTTACCCGTCGACATTTCTGGGCAGTAGTGAGGTGACCCTGGCCGAACTCGGGCTGGCCTACACGATTTTCCCGAACGGCGGGACGCGGCCAACGGCGACTCATATTCTCGATAGGATCGAGGAAAAGGACGGCACGGTCTGGACGGCGCGGCGCGAAAACAAAAAGGAGACGGTCATCAAGCCGGAGACGGCTTATGAAGTTCACTCCTGTCTTGTCGATGCGCTCGTTTCGGGGACGGGCAAAGCGGCGCGCACGCAATTCGGCCTCAAGAAAATGTCAGCCGCAGGAAAAACCGGCACGGCCTACGATTTTACCGATGCGTTGTTCGCCGGTTATGCCAGCAATTTTACCTGCGCCGTTTGGGCGGGATTCGATAAACCGCAGAAAATTTATCGCGGGGCGTTCGGACGGGAGATCGCGTTGCCGGTATGGGTGGATGTGATGAATGCGGCGGCCGATCATTATCCACCGCAGGAAATCAAACAACCGGCCACGCTTAAGCAAGTGGAGATCTGTGCGCGATCGGGTTTGCTTGCGACCGACAAGTGCTATGACACCGTGAAGGGCGCGAACGGCGAAGCTGTTCAGCGACGCACCACTTACATGGAAATTGCCACGGCGGCGCAAGCTCCGACGGAGCCGTGCAATGTCCATGGCGAACCGCACACTCGACTCGTCCGCGATCTTCCGGCCAGCGATTTGCCGCGCGCGGAATTGGCGGTCGATGTTCGCGAGGTCACGCCGGTCACGGTAAAGTCGCCAACGCTGCTGGCTGATAAAGATCCTTACAATTCGATCAAGCCGAACATCAAGCCGGTAATCGAACATCCGTCGGACGAAGGGATTGCTTCGCAACCGCTAAAAGAACCGGGCGGAACGGAAAAGAATAACAACCGCGGCCTGACCCCGGAGGCGGTAAAGCCGCTTGAGAAAGAGCCGATGGAAATCAGGAAAGCGATCCCGGTCGGTCCGTCGGACGAGGAGCTCGATGATACTTTGCTAAAGAGTCAGACGCCGTCACCGTCGGATGAACAGGACAACTAACGAATGACGGAGACCGCGGAATTTCGGTTGACCGTGCTCAATCCCGGCGGGCGCGATCCGGAACAGAATTTTCGAGATCCGTCAGGACCGGGCACGCCGGTGCATCCGCCGGTAAATTTTCATGCGTTTGCCGCCTGCACTCAGGGAATTTTTCAACACGACACTCAGCGCGCCGTGGTGGATGAGCTGCCGGTCCTGCTTCTGTTGCGCGGGGATTTTCGGGCATCCGAGCGCGCTTTCAAAGAATTGAAACGGAATGGGCGGAAGGTCGCCGTGTCGCTGAAAGAGACCGGCCTGCACCAGATTGCGGAACAATTAAGCAAGCGAGCGAGGCTGGCGCGCTTCATGAGAATGGTCGAACACGCCGACGGATGCATCGCCACCACTCCCGAGGCGGCGGAAGTTTACTGGCGCGCGCGCCTGCGCCGCGATCCCACCACAGTCGCTTTTATTCCGACGCCGTACCCGCTGGAGGATAAACAATGGGATTTATCCGTGCCGCCCAATGCGCAAGCCGGTATCTTCATCGGCACTCGCGAGTGGGCCGTGCCGTCGCGGAATCACTTCGCGGCGTTACTCGTGGCGCGGCAGCTTTGCGAAGCGAGCGGCGAACCGGTTACCGTTTTCAACCTGGATGGATGGAAAGGCCGGCGGCGTTTGGCCGAGCTCAAATTTCCCGCCGGAAAGTTGAATGTAATCGAAAAGGAAAAACCGTACGCTGATTACTTGCGCGAGATCGCCCGGCACAAAATCGTCTTGCAACTCGATCGCAGCCGCGTGCCGGGGCAAGTCGCAGGGGATGCGCTCTTGGCGCGCACAATTTGCGTGGGTGGTGACGGCGCGATCGATCGCATCGTTTTTTCCAAGACTTGCGGCGAGGGTCGCAGCATGAACGATTTGGCCAAGGTCGCCGCCGGCCTGCTCACAAATACGAATGGCCGGGCCACATTGATCCTGGAATCGCAATGGCGCGCGATGGAGCGCCTTTCATTCCAGGCAACCCGCGCGCAGTTGGCGAATTTTTTTGGCCGGATATAACGCGCCTTGGGTAGGGGCGATTGACCTCAATCGCCCGCGGCCGTTGGTCAACGCCCGTGGCTACAGCAGCCGTAAATAAATTTCCTCAAGGCGGCGGACTTGTGCGCGCAGATCGAATTTTTCACGAACCGCTTGGGCGCCGTTGCGTGCCAATGTCATGAGCTGTTGTGGATTCTTCACGGCATCGAGCAACGCGCGCGCCAGAGCTTCGAAATCACGCTCGCTTACCAGAATTCCACTCACTCCGTTCCCAATCGCCTCGGGAATGCCTCCATGATTGGTAGCAAAAACGGGAAGACCGCTGGCCATCGCTTCGAGCATCGAATTCGGAATCCCTTCCTGATTGCCGTCCATTCCGGTTTCGCTGGGATGCAGAAAAATGTGTGAAGCATAGAAGATGTCGCGCATTTCTTTCTGCGAAACAAAACCGGGCAACGACACGCGACTGTCGATCTTCAGCTTTCGCGTCAACTCCCGCAGATCGTCCAGCATCGGCCCTTCGCCGGCGATGGTCAGTTTCGCGTGCGGGAATTTTTCCAGGAAATGGGTGAAAGCGTGAAGCGTGGTGGCCAGGCCTTTCTTCTCGATCAAGCGACACGCCTGAACAAACCGCCACTCGCCATTTTGCGGAACAGCGCGTTCGCGAAATAGAAATTCATCGAGCGGAATACCGGTGCGCTGAACTTCGATCTTGTTTTCGTCGCAACCCAGTTCGACAACAGCGCGGCGCAACGATTCCGACCGCACGAGTACTAGCTTCACAACCTCCAGCATCTGCCGAGTGGCGTCGAGATAGGCCGGTTTCTCCATGTCCACCATCACATCCGCGCCATGAAAAGAAACGATCGACGGATTCGGCCAGGCGCGAATGAGCGGCAGCAAATGCACCGCGATATGCCCGAAATAAATATGCAGCAAGCGCGCGTTCCGCTTTTCCAGGGCACCGGTCAACGCACGCAATTCCCCGGATGAAATCTGCCAGGGGGCGTCGCGTATCTGGCGATACCAGATCCGCCGGGCAAAATGCAGCGCCGGTTTCGGGACGATGTCGATCTGATCAAGCGGGAAACGGTCGGCGTTCTCGCGTTTCCGGGTAATGACTACGGATTCTACGCGCTCGAGAGCGGTGATTTGCCGGTAGATGTGCAGCATCTCCGGCTTGAGAAAGGTCGCGCAATAA
>JBDTZF010000093.1:0-10706 GCA_040005265.1 Verrucomicrobiota bacterium | reverse complement strand
GCCAGCGGCGCGCGAATTATCTCCTGCTCATGGAGCGCCGACCTCGACATCGGGTTGCTGACTTCGTCGCAGATGCCGCCGAACATCGACAACGGAATCCTGGGCGAAATTCTTGACGCGCTCGATGATGGGATCCTGGTCATTTTTGCCGCAGGCAATGGCAACTTCAGCCTCGAGCCGCAAGTGCCCGGTGTTCTCGCGGCCGGCGGCGTTTTCATGGATGAAAGCGGGAAGCTTCGCACTTCCGATCTCGCCAGCGCTTATAAGAGTCCATGGTTTCACGGCCGCACGATCCCGACTGCGTGTGGTCTGGCCGGAATGGACCCCGATCAATACCTCATGTTGCCCGTTCCACCCCGTTCATTGTTCGATGTTGCGCACAGCGGTGATCCTTCGGATCCCGACACACCGTCCGATGGCACAAAGCCCGATGATGGTTGGGCCAGATTTTCCGGCACATCGGCGGCCGCCCCGCAGATAGCCGGCGCGGCGGCAGTACTGCTCGGCGCGAAACCCGGTTTAACGGCAAAGCAGATGGCTAAAGCACTGGTCAAAACGGCGCGTGATGTTGTAACCGGCCGTTGCCACCCCATCTTCATGGACACGCCGGAAGCCGGCCCCGGTCGCGATATTGCTACGGGTGCAGGTTTAATTGATGTCGGCGCGGCTCTCGCATACGCGGAAGCGAAATTTCCGTAGAACTCGCCGAGTGGAAGCCCGGCTTGTCAGCCGGGCAGGTCATCTACAAGATCAGCATCATGAAAATTACAAAAAATATCGGCATGATTCTGCTCGCACTTTATTTGATCCTGCATGGCCTTCTCGGATTCGGTCTGGTGCTCGGGCCGGCGGTCTTCCTGATCGAAATCCTCGCACTGGCGGCGGGCATTTTTATTCTCATTGGCAAGTAACGGGGCTGGAAGACAGACGCCGAATATCGGAGTGCCCGCTAGCCTAACAACTCGACGGGATCTCCTTTGCGCACCATGCCTTCGACGAGGACCGCGCCGTAAACGCCGGCCTTGCCGTCGTGCGTTTGGGCCACTTGCTTCAATATCGCCGGAGTTTTCTCTCCGGTATCGGGATCAAGCGTGATCATCATGCAGCGCGCATCGCGTTTCAGGATCGAGACAACTACTTTCGATCCAATGCGCAACGAGCGACCGACAAATCCGTCTTCGGCGAACCCGTCGGCTGACGGTAAATCCAAATAGACATTTGCCCGGAATCGCCGCTTATCGACGGCAAGGCCCGCTTCGTCGCCAAGCTTTTTGGCCGTTTGCACGGCAACGATGGATATCGGACTGCAATCGGTCATGGCGCGGTCCGACCGAAGCAAGTTGAGCTGATGTTTGTCGTCGATTCCTTCGCGCAAAATCTCGATCAGAGCGGGATCATCGATGGCGATGATGTTTCCCGATGGCGTTTCAACGTCGAGCATCAACTCGTCAGGCCCGGCATAACGGAGAGTTAATCCCGGCGACAGCTTCTCCGCTTCCGCCAGGTTGACAGGACACGCAGCCTTTTTCGGATGACGGAAGCGCGGCCGGTAGCGAATCATTTCGCGCTTGTCCCGTCCGGTGAAAAAAGGAAACGCTTTTGAATTGGCCGAGCTCTCGAAGGCAAAAAGACGGTCCCCGTAAACGCCCGCATAGCCGGCAAAGACTTCATCCAATTCTTCTCCGCGCATGCTTTTGACCGGATATCGCCAAAGGCTTTCGACTGTTCCGATGATCCCCATCAAAAAAGTAAGAAGTAGGAATTAGAAATTAGGAAGTAAAAAGAATCAGAGATCGGAGACCGGCGACATGCGCGAACACCAATGCGGGTGTATAAGTGGCGCATGTCAGATCCTCGAAATGTCGCGCACGGAAAGAAAGTCGCTCAGGAAAAACATCACGAAAAAGCAAAGCCTGCCGCGGTGACAGGCGATCAGCTTTCCGAACCAGCAGCACCGGAGCCGGCGAAGGGAGAACAATCTCCCGGCGAACACGAAAAGTCGGTTGCGGTTCTCTCCAAACTCAAGGAAATGGAATTCCACTCCAAGGCGAATATCGAAACGCTGGCGAAACTAACTCTGACTATAGAAGACGAATTGAAGCAGAAAGAGTTTTCGGAGCCGATCGGCTCGCTCTACTCGGTTCAGGATGCCTTTCATACGAAAATCGCGGCGCTCATCCAGGACTACGCAGTGAAGTGCGACAGCTTGAAACCGTCGACCTAGCAAGTTCCAAGTTTATAGCTGGGAACGAAAAGGCAGCATCAACCACTCAGTTGTTCTTTCCCACAGGGAGCGTCTTTTGAATTCGTCGAGGGTATATTCGCGCGCTTGTTTCAGATCATTCTGAAAGATCGATTCGATTTCGTGTGCGAATTGCTGATCATAAACGACAACATCCAATTCCTCATTAATCTCTGACGAGCGGGCATCGAAATTTGACGAACCAGCCATCGAGAACAAGCCGTCGACGACCATTGATTTTTCGTGGATCATGGTCGGTTGATATTCAAAGATCTTGACTCCGCCTTCCAGCATCTTGCCATAGGCTGCCCGGCCAGCTGATTTGGTTAGGGGTTGATCGTTGTTCGGCCCGGGGAGGAGCAGTCGCACATCGACACCCCGTTTCACTGCCTTAACCAGTTGCTCAACCTGGTCGTTGGTTGGGGTGCAGTATGAATTCGTGATCCAGATCCGCTTCTCTGCCGCAGTGAACGCTACCGCCTGGACGAGAGGCACCGGCGCAATGGTAAAGGAACGCGAGATTACAATCTGTGCGCGCAAATCGCCGCTCGTTCGCAGGGATGGAAACTGCCCGGCCCCGGTCAGCGCTTCGCCGGACGTCTTGCTCCAATGTTCCTGGAAAGCGGCCTGGAGCTGCGCGACCAACGGTCCCTCGATACGAAGGTGCACATCGTGCCAATGCATTTTGTCCTGGGCGTGGCCGGACCATTTATCGGCAAACCCAACGCCGCCGGCGAAGCCGATGACGCCATCGATAACAAGGACCCGGCGATGGGAACGTCGATTTGTGCGATCCACCCGCCAGGAGTGAGTCGGATGATAATAGGAAAACTTGCAGCCGGCCTTCTTCAGCATTCGAACGTCGGAATTATTCAAGCGCCAGCCTGAGCCGATGCCATCGAGCAAGACCCGAACTTCCACTCCCTGTTGGGCACGCTCGCAGAGTGCATCCCGGAATTGTTCGCCAGTCGAATCCGAATAAAAGATAAACGCTTCGAAATTGATCGTCTTCTGCGCGCCTCGAATCGCCTTAAGCATGGCAGGAAAATATTCGTCGCCATTGTTTAACAGTTGAATCTTGTTTCCTGGCACCAGGACCGGATCGGCCAGAGCGAGTGCGGATCCGATAAATTCCGGATCATGCACCGAGAAAGAATGCTCGAAGTGATAGTCGAGGGTCCGACGCCGGATGAAGAAGAGGCAGAAAATCAGAACGATCCCAAGAAAAAATAGGGTCAGCGCGATCCATTCGCCAATGGCAAGTCTCCAGAGCCGGTCATTGAGCCAATGCGAATTGCGGGGTTTCTTAGGCATCGAGAAGCCGGAGGTCAGAGGGCAGATCTACGGTTTTCCGCCGAAGGTGATGTGATCGTCGAGATCGAGATAATCGAACCATGTTCTGACGTCTTCGCGGGTCTTACTGATATCGCCGACGCGTTTGGTGAAGAACTCCAGCGTTTCGACGTCGCCATCCGGGCCACGCTCATTCAACCAGGCGCTCCACTGCTGGATTTCCCAGGGCATGTGCTTGCGCGAAGCGTTCTCCTCAATCCATGCCAGCATTTCACCGTCGCCCTTTCCTTTAGCGATCTCAGCCTTTAGCGCTTCGGCTGTGATTCCGGTAAAACGAAACCAATGATGGTCCATCGGATTGTTGTATATGTATTCGCCTCCGGTGCCGGCGATTTCAGCGCGGCCTTTATCGAGAATGCGGGCCAGGATTACATACCCTCCCAGGCGCACCCGTGGGCTGCGCGGCGGACGCTGGGTGAGATTGGACACGTGGTTCAAATTGGTGCTCATGATGGAAGATCGGAGGAAAAGTAGGAATTAGGAAGTAAGAATTAAGAATTAAGAATTAGAAATAAGAAGTCGGTTCTTTGCGTAACCATCGGCGCTCTATAAAATATGATGATGAGTTATCCGGTGCCTCGTAATGAGGCTGATCGCCTGCGTGCTCTCCGTTCTTATAAGATACTCGATACGAAACCGGAAGAGCGGTTCGACGAATTGACGCAACTGGCGGCAATCATTTGCGATGTGCCGATCTCATTGATCACGCTGGTTGATGCCGAGCGGCAATGGTTTAAATCACGTTTCGGTCTCGATGCTCAGGAGACACCGCGCGCCCAGGCCTTCTGCACACACGCAATCATGCAGCCGGAGATATTCGAGGTACCAGATGCGACGAAGGACGAGCGTTTCGCGCAGAATCCATTAGTGACGGGCGATCCGGGCATTCGCTTTTACGCAGGTGCGCCATTGGCCACCGGCGATGGCCATCTCCTTGGCACGCTGTGCGTGATCGATCGTAAACCGCACAGTCTGACAAAAGATCAACGTACGGCGCTTGAGATTCTGGGCCGTCAGGTAATCGCAAATATGGAGTTACGGAGCAATCTGCAGGAATTGAAGGACGCGCTTGCCGCACGAGAAGCCGAGGAGGGCCCTACAGGGGATGCGGCATCGGGTCTGGACGAAATCATCACAAAGGTTGAGGCGCTTGTCTCCGATCTAAAGGCAGTCCGGAAAGGAAAGACGGCTTCAAGCTAACGGCAAGGAAGACACATCCAGAAGGGTCCTGGACGGGTAACAAGAGCCAGCGAGTTCAGCTGCGCAAGGCTTTGGTGAATCGGACCAGTTCGCTGGCCACGTTCTCGATGCGCTCAATGATTTTCTTGTCGATGATGCTCTCGCCGTCGAAAGCGTCGCCGGTGGCGAATACGAACCGCGGAAGAATGACACAACGAAAATCGAGCATGAGGCTGTTCGCATAAGCCATGACCGACATGTAACTGGCTGTGCCCCCGGCCGCGCACAGAAAGCCGACGATCTTGTCTTCCCACGCGCTGCCGGTGAGCTCGATCATATTCTTGGCCGAGGCGGCGACATCATAATTATATACGGGCGCGGCAATCAGAATTCCGTCGGCACCTTCAATCGACGCGCTCAACTTCTTCGCGCCCGGTACCCCATAACATTTGTCAGCGTCGCATAGAGGAAGGTCCATTTCGCTGATGTCGATCCAATCGCAATCCATTTTCTGCTTTTGCAAATGAGCAAAGGCAATGCGGCCCATGCGGCGGCTGTTGCTGTCAGGATTACCACTGGTACTTATGACAAGATATTTTGGCATCGGGTTCCTGAAACTCTAGCGCGCACACTGGAATTGCCAATGGCTTACGAAAAGGTGTACGAAATAAGCGCTGGACGGCGAACGTCAGAGCTACTGACGAAGTTGTGATGTCACCGCGCGGCCGCAATGATTGATGAAACGGGGCGCGCGTCGATATTTCGAAGCTTGTAAGCCTTGCCAGTCGAAGTTTTGCCAACAACTGTTGCCGGGTCGTTTTGATCCAGATGTTCGTCGACAAATGATGGATCGACGCGCAGGAAGTAGGTCTTGATGTACTCCTGAAGCGCAGCGGAATTTCCCATTGAGATTATCAGTTCTAACTGCTCGCGCTTCTGGTTTGCCGAGTCGCGCGCGGCCAATTCTTTTTTTACCTCCGCAAGGGTACTGATGCTCACCATCGTGTTGAGCGATTCACAACGTCGCAATTCCTGCTGGTCGATGACTTCAATGAGAGGTTCTACCTCCCGGAAGAGTCTTTCCCATTGCACGCTGCCGGCCTCGGCTCCCTGGTATTTAGGTCCCTGCACGCCCCATTTCGACCCTTGATAGGAAATGGCCGCTTTGCACGTTGGGATAATCACCGAATGACCATCCGTCGTTCGAATGGTGTGCTGATTCGCCCAGCACCCGCACAGCGAGCAGAGCAAAAGAAGCATCGAACAACTCCGACGGAAGCCAGCCACGTGCATCGTTGTTAAAACTGTTTCAGGCCAAGCGCTGTGTTGGTAACCGGCTTCTGATTCGAAAGTTTGTTATCCTGAAAATAATTGTCGACCCACTTCTGCAAAGCGGCTGAATCCTTGGCTGAAACGATCAACGCGAGTTGATCCAGCTTCTGCTGTTCGTCGGAAATGCGCGCAAGCCGTTGATTGAACTCTGCATCGGACATCGTGGATGCCGCAGCGATCAGGTTTTGCGCGTCGCGAAACTGCGCATTGTCCAAAATAATTGCCATGTCTGAGGCTTCGCGAAATTTTGTGGCAAAGCTGATTTCACCAACGCCGGCCTCCACATTTCCTGTTTCTCCAGTTTTCGGCTGCAGCTTAAAGGTCACACCTTTGATCGTAAAATCCGTCCCCTGGAACTTTATGAATTTTTGCGGAGTCGGCAGGGTACGCTTTCGCCCGTTGGATGTTACGGTTGTCGTAGTGTGTGTTTTGCATGAAGCGAGCATTAACGACAATCCAGCGAGAGCAAACAACAGGGGAATAAAGATTCTTTTCATCCTGGGTTCAGGCTAAACGAAACGGGGCGTAATCTGCAATAGCGCTTTTACAAGCAGACCAGGGCGGTTACTACCGAAGCGAATGAGCCGACTATTTCTCAGGTAGGCAGGAATTCCTGATTCTCGAATTCCACTTGCCGATTTTTAGGCAGACGGACCGGGCCCGACCGTCGCGGCGATGAGATTTAGGATTTGGCGACGTTTGGTAAACGCGACTATTGCGAGCACAAAAGGCCCCGCCAGCCAGGTGTAGGTTTCGGGGACTATGATTTCCCCGTTCATACTGTCTGCGAAGGCGGCCGTGCCGAGGAATGTCGATCCGGAATCAGAGTAGAAGGAAATTTGTCCCAGTTGAGCGATGGTTAGACCTGAGGTATCGGTGCCGAAGTAGAGTTGATCAGTGCCGCCGCCGGCGACTGGCGTTCCACTCCAATTGAGAATGCTTAAGGTGCCAGTCCACATTTGGGCACTGCTGTTTGCGAACGCGAGCACGCTGGCGCCGGCTCCCATGTCGATGACCGAATTGCTCGAAAGAGTCAGGGCGCCGATTCCCGGGGTTACGATCGCGCCGGAAAGGTTGTGCTCGCTGAGCCCGCCGGTGTTGAACGTGCCGCCGTTGAGTGTCATAGGACTGCTGTTATTAATCCGGTCGGTGGTGGCGCTCCCGGGTTGGCTCAATAAAAGAGTGCCAGTGCCGTTTATGATAATGTTCGTGGTTGCACCCAGCGCGACGGCGGCGGCCGCGTTCAATGTGCCCGCATTGACAGTGGTGGTTCCGGTATAAGCGTTTGATGCGGCCAGAGTCATCGTGCCGGTGCCGGTCTTGGTTAGGCCAATCGCTCCACTGATAACGCCGTTAATCTGGAGGCCGGCGGCGTTGCCAACGTTCATGGCTTGCGAAGAGTTCCTTAGCACGAGATCGGTGTTAATGGTCGTTAGGCCGGCGCCGCTGTTCACGGTGATGCCGCTGGTCGAATCGGAGCCCATGATGGTGAGGGCGTAGGGGCCTGACGTTCCACTGCCACTGGTAATTGTGACGGCGGCCGTATCGTTGACGGTCAAACTTGAAATGGCCGCGTTGAAATCGAGAACAGTGCTCTGATTTTGCCGGGTTCCTCCAGTCGCCGAAAAGATGACATCCGCGACGGGCGCGAGCGTGCGGGCTGCGGGTGATCCGCTGGTATCGGGAGTCCAGTTTCCGCCGGACCATGTGTTACCGGTGGCGCCACTCCAATAGCTGGCGGTTGCGCTCGCCGGTGCGGCGGCGTTGATGGTATTCGTATCCATCGTCACGGCTCCATTGACGGTGAGCACCCGGCCGTCTACCTGGACGCCGCCAGTAATCGTGGCGCTGGTCGTGGCCAGGATATTTCCCTGGATCACGCTGTTGGTGCCGAGGGTTGCGGAAGTGCCCACAGCCCAGAAAACATTGACTGAACTTCCATTCAAGAACGAGATATTGGTATTGCTCGCAGTAGTCAGGGTTGTGCCGATCAGGAAATGAAACACGGCGTTTGGATCGCCTTGCGTGTCTAAAATAATCTGCCCGTTCAATTGCGCCGTCGCGCCGAAGCGATACACGCCCGGCGTGAGGATGACGGGCGTTACCGTGCCGTCGAGGGTCGTTCCAAGATTGGTCGTGGATGTCTCGCCGATCAGATTCGTGTAAGCCGTAAAGACGTTGGAATGAGATTGGGTAGCCAGCGCATCATTGATGTGGATGGATCCACCGTTGGTGAACGTGCCCGGCGGAAACCCTGTGACTGAAACTCCGGGACTAAGTGCAAGGTTCCCCGAGATGTTCGTCGCACCGGTGTTAGTGACAGTCGAGCCACCGAGAATGGCCACATTCTCGGCCGCGTCGAGCCAGATCGTCTGTGACCAGGCCGAAGCGGAGAATGTCAGCAGCCCGCAAGCGACCAGTCGCGCGAGGAACGTTCCCGCCTTCGGGCTAACATTTACCTTGCGCACGGCTTTTAGAACAAGGCCCATGACCGTTGTGTCTTTCAATATCAAGGTCGCGCTGGCGCGCCTTGCCGCTGCTGATCTGCTTCGCACGCCTCAGATAGAGCAACGGACGTGCGATTCTCAGTTGCGGTTAATACGCAATGCGAAGTGCTAAAACCCCGACGACAGTTGTCGACAAAGCCGGGACGGTTTCCTGGAAATCAGGTTTTCGGCGGATCCGGTATGAGCAGGTGCAGTTTGCCGTTAGCGAGCGATAGTAGTGACTGTTATGCCTTTTCGCGCCTTGCAACTTTCCCCTCCGGTTCTCAAAGCTATCCAGGAAGCGGGCTACACCGAGCCCACGCCGATCCAGCTCGCCGCAATCCCGGAAGTGATGGCCGGACGCGATGTCATCGGGATCGCGCAGACCGGCACGGGAAAAACGGCCGCTTTCGTTTTGCCGATTCTGACCAAACTGACTGACGCCAGCTCGAATGGCAAAAGGCATGGGCTGCGGGTGCTCATCGTCGCTCCCACCCGGGAGCTCGTGGTTCAAATCGAAGAGAATGTGCGCGCGTATGCAAAACATCTTCCTTTGCGAATGGCGACGGTGTTCGGCGGGGTAAGCGAGCGTCCGCAAATCGAGGCGCTTCGTTCCGGCGTGGACCTTGTCGTTGCAACGCCCGGACGCCTTATCGACTTGATGGGCCAAAGGCAGACCAATTTTTCTGGAATAGAATTTTTGGTGCTCGATGAAGCCGATCGAATGCTCGACATGGGTTTTCTTCCGCCGATTCGGCAAATCGTGAAAGCACTCCCGAAAGAACGGCAGACGCTGATGTTCTCAGCCTCGCTCTCTCGCGAAATCGAGAAACTAACCCACGAGTTTCAAAAATCTCCCAAGGTGATCGAGATCGGCCGCCGCGCGAACCCGGCAGAAACCGTTACGCAATTTGTTTACGATGTGCGCACGCATCTGAAGCCGGCCCTTCTTCTTCATTTGCTGGCTGACCCGAAATTCGACACCGTGCTCGTCTTTACCCGCACGAAACATGGCGCCGATCGCATCGCACGCCGGCTCGAAGGCAGCGGGATCAAGACTGGCACAATTCATTCGAACCGTTCGCAAAATCAGCGGCTGCGCGCATTAAAGGATTTCAAGTCGGGAGCGGTGCGCGTGCTTGTGGCGACGGACATCGCCGCGCGCGGCATCGATGTCGATGGTATTTCACATGTGGTGAACTACGACTTCCCGATGCACTCGGAGGATTATGTTCACCGGATTGGTCGCACAGGTCGCGCGCACGCGGTTGGCGACGCGATTAGTTTTGTTACTCCGGAAGATCAGGGCCAGTTGCGTTCGCTCGAGCGCTTCATCGGTCGGGGAATTGTGCGAAAGAAAGCCGAGGGATTCGATTACAATGCGGCCGCTCCGCCACGTCAGGAACGGGGCAGAGGAGACGCACGCGGCGCGCGTCCGCCAAAGATCGAACCGCGGTTGCCCGGAAATTCTCCGCGCGGAAGCGGCGAACCGGTCCAGCGCAACGGCGGTGGCCGGCATTTTCGTGATTTTTCCGCGGCGGGCCGTCCACCGAGAAGGTCGTATCGGCGACACCGGTGATTGATATCGGGGCCGGTTGAGGAAAACGCCTAACGTTCTACAAGGCGCTGTCGACGCCGGTCCAAACCAGCCTGTGAAACAGTTTGTCCATTTCTTCCGGCGACATGGCTGCACCGTGTTGAACCCACCAAATTAATAAGGAGAACAGGGTGCCGGCCAATGCATGAGCAGTGGCTTTTCGATGGCCGGGCGGAATCGTTTGAGCACGCGGCATTTCCTTCAGGCGCTGTTCGATGCCGCGCGCGAAATGTTCCTGTCCCAGCTCCATCACATCATGCAGCCGGCCCGATTCAACAAGGGCGTCGTAGAAGGGACGCGACTCCCGGACATGGGTAAACAATTCCTGAACCGGCGCGACTCGTTGCGATTTGTCGCCGAAACGCGACAGCGCCGTAGCCATTCCTTCGAAAAATTCCTCGGCATCGCTGAGGAAGAGATCATTCTTGTCGCGGTAGTGCGTGTAGAAAGTGGAGCGGCTCACTCCCGCGCCATCAAGGACATCTTGGACGGTGATGTCATCGAACGGCTTTTTCAC
>JBDTZF010000092.1:0-10717 GCA_040005265.1 Verrucomicrobiota bacterium | reverse complement strand
TAGAGCATCTGACTACGGATCAGAAGGTTAGTGGTTCGAATCCTCTCGGGCGCGCTCTTTCCTAATTCGCTAGCGACGCGGAGGCAATCACCCGATTGCCATTGCGTCGAGTCGAACGCCAAGAATAAAAAGAACGTTCGCATCACGCACCGATTTGGGCAGAGTTCAACCTGCAGGACCGAGATTCAATCAGTGACTTTCCAAGGCGAACAAACTGCGGGCAGCCGAACGCGGATGGTTTTGCAGATTTGCCTGATCATCGCAATAACAATGGCAGCCTATTTTCCGGCGTTGAACGCCGGATTCATCTGGGATGACGATCGCTACGTGACGAACAATCCTTTGCTGACCGCACCCGACGGGTTGCGCCGCATTTGGTTTTCGCTCGATTCGCCCTCTCAATATTTCCCGCTCACTTATACGAGCTTCAGAGTCGAGCGCGCGCTATTCGGCCTCCGGCCTTTCGGCTATCACCTAACAAACCTCCTTCTGCATATCGCAAACGCTCTTTTGCTTTGGCGATTACTTGCGCGGCTGAAGGTTCCTGGGGCCTGGCTGGCGGCTGGGGTTTTCGCCGTCCATCCGGTGCAAGTGGAATCGGTGGCGTGGATCACCGAGCGCAAAAACCTGTTAATGGGCTTTTTCTTTTTGCTGACATTGCTCGCCTGGGTCGCTTTTCTCGGTCAACAAACAAGGCACCGCTGGCGTTCGTACACCCTGGCTCTGGTCTTTTATGGATTGGCGTTATTCAGCAAAGCGACCGCATGCACCTTACCGGCCGCGTTGGTCTTGATTGTATGGTTGCAGAAGAAATCGATCGATCGGCTGCGATTGATCCAGATTAGTCCGTTCGTTTTGATGGGACTGCTAATGGGTTGGCTCGTGACGTGGTGGGAACGATACCATCAAAGGACCCAGGGGGCAGAGTTTGCAATCGGATTGCAAGAGCGATTATCAATCGCCAGCCACGCAGTTTGGTTTTATGCCGGCAAGTTGTTTTGGCCTTCGAAGCTGACGTTTAGTTACCCGCGCTGGGACATCGATCCCACCAATCCGCTCTCCTACGGATGGTTGGTTGGTCTCATCGGACTATTTGCCGCGATTTTCTTTGCCCGCCGAATTGTTGGCCGCGGCCCCGAAGTGGCCGTGGCATTCTTTATCGCGACGCTCAGTCCGCTTCTTGGTTTTGTCATGCTCTACACATTCCGTTATTCGTTCGTGGCCGATCATTATCAGTACCTCGCCAGCATCGGCTTGATTGCGTTGGTTGCGGCAGCATTTTCGAAGGTGGCGTCGAAGTACCGGGGAGGATGGCATCTCGAAATCGCATCTGCGGCGCTCCTATTTTTCCTCCTTGGTGGTTTAACTTGGCGCCAGACGAAGATTTACCGCAATATTGAAACGCTCTGGGTCGACACACTCGCGAAAAATCCTGATTCTTGGCTGGCACATAACAATCTCGGAGCCGAATTTCTCCGGAAAAGGCAATTGAACGACGCTATGATTCACTTCGAAAAGTCACTTACCATTAAGCCCGACAACGCCGAAGCCCAGAATAATCTTGGCAACGTTCTTGTGCAAAAGGGCCAGACCGACGATGCCGTATCGCATTACCGAAAAGCCCTAGAGGTCAAACCCGATTACGCTTCAGCTCACAACAATCTCGGCAACGTGTTTCTGCGCCGCGGCGAGCTCGACGAAGCGATTGCTTATTATGTTAAAGCCCTCGAATTGAAACCCGATTTGGCGGAAGCGCATAACAATCTCGGCTTTGCCTATCGCGAAAAAGGCAATTTTGAAAAAGCGATTCCGCATTATCAAAAGGCCGTTGCGCTAAAGGCCGATTACGCCGAAGCGCATTTCAATCTAGCGGAAGCGCTGCTTCACCTCGGCCGGCGGGATGAGGCCAGAGCACAGCTGACTGAAGCATTGCGAATCAATCCGGATTACAGCGAGGCAAGACGCGAGCTGGAGATGCTTGGCGTGGAAGGATCGGAATGATTCGATTACCAGGCTGAAATCGCGACACGTTTCCAGGTATTTGTTCCGGTGCAGATATAAAAATATCTCGCGCCGCGGGCGATCATGGGCGGATTACATGGTGAACTGGGCGTGCTGGGCACCGCCGCATAATCGCGCACTGTATGATCTTCGATGGAACCGACCGTCGCATCCAGAACGAGAGGCGATCCGTCGGCCCGGACCACGTTATCCAGCCGCAGCGTACCGCTTGAGGTCTTATAAGCATCGTACCCAGGAACGGTGCCCTGCGTGGTGCCGACTTCGACGCGGACGTTATGGGCCTCAATGAGACAATCGTTGTCCGCGAAATTCTGATGAAAAGCTATGTTGAAGCTCGTGCCGCCGTCGGCGATACAGCTGCCACCCATCACGAGAATTTGCGAGTGAATTGCAGCGACCACCGCGCGAGCCGAGCGCGGGCCGGAAACCGAAGTTGGCCCAATTGCTCTAAGGACGCAGTTATAGAGCTCAGCGCGCCCGGCGCCGAAACTGACGGTGTCCCATTTGCTGTCAAACTCGGAATTATAAACCTTGTAGGTATTTCCTGCCGGCAGGTTGTAAAGACAGTCCGTGTCCCCCACGAGCTTTACATTGAAAATCGTGCAGGTACCAAACGCGGTCCCGCCCGATTGTCCGATCGGATATTGAAACGTGCCATCGTTGCGGAGCGCGGTGACAGTAAAGCCGGAGAGATACGATCCCGAGCCCGGAGTAATGATGCCGGCATTCGCGTTGGAATTGGATTCGATAATGGTGGCGTCAATCCCGAGTCCCGAAAGGGACACGCCGCCGGCGAGTGCAATATTCGTAATTGTAAAGGTCCCAGCGCCGAGAAGAATCACATCGCCCGGAACTGCGGCGGAATTCGCATTCATCAATGCTGCGCCGCGATCGCTGCTCGTATTAACCGCGAGCTGATAATAGGTGGAGCTTCCGTCCGGGTGAACAATCGTTACGCATGGTTTGAAGTCGAGGATCTTGCCCGTCGCGAGATTAAGCATCAGGCTCGAAAAACCCGGGCTCGCAGCCGTAAGAAGAACCGCGATCGCGAAAGATGCCGCGAGTGTAATAACAATTCTCTTCATTCCATCGGACACAGCCCCCCTCATTCCGCAGCCAGATCCGCGCCGGTCGGATCGTTCTAATTGTTTGGCCGCGCCAATGCTTCGGGCGAGCCATTAGAGTAGCAAATTTGCTGTCTGTTTAGCAACAGGAAACCCAACCCCACACGTCAGGTCATGCCGGGAGTTCAAACTGACTCATCGCTTTGAACGCCTCGTAGCGCCCTTCGATTTCATCCATTGAGAGCTTGCGTAACCGCTCCAGACTAAATGATTCGACACAGAAGCTCGCCAGTACGCTGCCGTAGATCATCGCTTTGCGCAGATCGTTGAACTGCACGTTCTTCACCGCGCCGGCCAGGTATCCGGCCATCCCGCCGGCGAAGGTGTCCCCTGCCCCAGTTGGATCGTGAATGTCTTCGAGCGGGTACGCGCCGCAGCTGAAAAATTGATCGCCCTCACCGAACAGTAGCGCGCCGTGCTCGCCCTTCTTGATCGCGACATACTTCGGTCCAAACGTGCGGATCTTACGGCCGGCCTTGATCAGGCTCGTTTCCTTGGTCATTTCCCGCGCTTCGCTATCGTTCAAGATCAGCAAGTCGACGCGCGGCAGCAGCGCGTCCAAATCATTTCGGGTCGTTTCGATCCAGAGATCCATGGTGTCGGCCACGATAAATCTCGGACGCTCCATTTGATCGAGCACATGCGATTGCAATGAGGGCGCGATGTTGGCCAACAAGACGAAATCGGTCTGGCGATACGCTTCCGGCAGCGCCGGCTTGAAAGTCTCGAAAACATTCAACGCCACCGAGCGCGTTTCGCGTGTGTTCAGGTCCCACGAATATTCGCCCGACCAACGGAAAGTTCTTCCATTTGCGCGCTGGACGCCTTCGATGTCGATCTTGCGCGACTTCCAAAAATCGAATTCCGAATCAGGGAAATCATTCCCGACGATGCCTACCAACCTCACCGGCGAAAAGAAGCTGGCGCTCAATGCCGCATAGGATGCCGAGCCGCCTACCAAATCGGCATGCTCCTCAACTGGTGTCTTAACGGTGTCGAGTGCGATGGAACCAACAATGAGGACGGGCATAAATACAATTTCGAATGACGAATTCCGAATGTCTAATCACGAGGCATCACGCGAGCATGTCCGTGGCGCAGCGGGCGTAGTCGACGATGCTGTGGGCTTTGAGCAGGGCGGAAACCATAACTACGCGATTTGCGCCGGCATCGATCACGCTCTGAAGAGTGTCGATGTTAATTCCGCCGATGCAGAAAATCGGGATAGTGACTTCGTCGTGAACACGCTTGATGTCCTCAAGGCCGATAGCCGCGTAGTCCGGTTTAGTCGGCGTGGCGAAAACGGGACCGAAGCCAATGTAATCGGCGCCTTCGCGCTGAGCAGCCAAGGCTTGGTCGAGACTGTGGGTCGATTTTCCCACCAGCAAGGTGCGTCCTGCTTTCTGCCGTGCAGCCGCGATCGAGTCATCATCCTGACCTACGTGCACGCCTTCAACCGGAACCTTCGCCGCAATCTCGGCATAATCATTCACGATCAACGGCATCGAAGATCGAGAAGTGATTTCATGAAGCGCGGCGGCCAGATCGACAAGCTGATCGATCGATTTCTCTTTTCCGCGAAGCTGAATCAGATCGACGCCGCCCTCGACCATTTGTTCGGCGATCCGGTTGCAGTTGCCGATGTCGATGTCGATGTAACCGAGATCAATTATGCCGTAGAGGCGGCATTCGCGTAACGTTCTCATAACATCGGATCCTGGAGGGACGGGCTCCGTTCCGTCCGGAGAATCTGGGACGACACGGAGGTCGTCCCTCCATGAGATCTCACGTTCACTCGTGCAGTTTCGCGGATGGCGGAATCAATTCAAAATTCTCGGAGGTCATCACGCGCTCAACAAAACCGGTATCGTAATTTCCGGCGCGGAAGTCGCCGTTGCGCATGATGGCGGCGTGAAACGGCACGGTGGTCTTGATCCCGGTGATGTAATACTCGTCGAGCGCGCGACGCATCCGGTCGATGGCATTGATCCGGGTCGCCCCGACAGTCACGATCTTTGAAATCAGCGAATCGTAATAGGGCGGCACAATGTATCCGGTGTAAGCGTGCGAATCGATCCGCACGCCGCGTCCACCAGGCGCGTAGTAAAAGTTTATCCGCCCGGGCGAAGGTTGAAAATCCTTGGCGGGATCCTCGGCATTGATGCGGCATTGAATGGCGTGCAATCGCGGCACCGCATGGGCGACATGTTGAGAGAGTGGCTCGCCGGCGGCGATCCGGATTTGTTCCTTCACCAGGTCGCATCCGTAAACCTCCTCGGTGATTGTGTGCTCGACCTGGATGCGCGTGTTCATTTCGATGAAATAAAAACGACGATCCTTATCGACGAGGAATTCGATCGTGCCCGCGTTTTCGTAACCGACCGACTTGGCCAGCTTCACCGCAGCGTTGCCCATTTTCTTGCGCAATGACGGCGTTATGAACGGCGAGGGACATTCTTCAATCACCTTCTGGTTTCGCCGCTGAATGGAACAATCGCGCTCACCCAGGTGAATGGTATGGCCGTGACTGTCAGCGACAATCTGAAATTCGATATGATGCGGGCTGACCACGAATTTCTCCATATAGACCGCGCCGTTGCCAAAAGCCTTTTCCGCTTCCATGCGCGCGGCATGAAACCCAGTTATAAGACTTGGCTCGTTATGCGCGACGCGCATCCCGCGGCCGCCGCCACCCGCGACCGCCTTGATCATCACCGGATATCCAATCTTCTTCGCGATCTTGACCGCTTCTTTTTCGTCCTCAATGGTCCCATCGCTTCCAGGGGTGACCGGGACGCCCGCTTTTCTGGCACAAGCCCGCGCAACGTTTTTGTCGCCCATGGAATGCATCGCGTGCGCGGGCGGACCGATGAATCGAATATTGCAGCTCTCGCAGACTTCGGCGAAGTGCGCGTTCTCGGCCAGGAACCCGTAACCGGGGTGAATAGCATCGACATCGCCCACTTCGGCCGCGCTCATGATGCGATCGATCTTTAAATAACTTTCCGAGCTGGGCGCCGCGCCGATGCAAATCGATTCATCGGCCAACTGAACATGGAGTGAATCGACGTCGGCCTCGGAGTAAACCGCCAGCGTGCGGATGCCGAGCTCCTTGCACGCGCGGATAATGCGCAGCGCAATCTCTCCGCGATTAGCGATCAGGACTTTTTGGAACATCAGTTGCAGGGCAAGCGCTCCGCCGCCGGGACGCGCTCACCGAACCCTAAACAACGCCTGGCCGAACTGGACCGGTTTGCCATTCTCGGCCACGACTTCGGCAATGACGCCGTTGGTTTCCGCCTTGATTTCGTTCATCACTTTCATCGCTTCGATGATGCATACGACCGTCTCTTCGGTGACTGCCTTGCCCACATCGACAAACGGCGACCCGTCGGGAGAATTGGCGCGATAAAACGTGCCGACCATTGGCGAAACGATTTCCTTCAGGGTCGAGGCCGGCGGCGCCGGCGCCTGGGGTAATGGCGCTGCGACTGGAGCCGCCGCGACCGGGGCAGGCATAATGGGCGCCGGAACGGGAGCCGCGTCTTTCTGGAGTTTGATCTTCAGGCCCTCCTTCTCCATTTCGAAAACGGAGAGATCGTTCTCCTTCATCAGGTCGATGATGTCTTTGATGTCTTTAAGGTCCACGGCAGTCTCCCTGAGATCGAAACTTAGGGGGTCTAGGTAAGTCCGTTTTGCCCGGGAGGTCAAGCGCCGGAATGGGGTGCCAAGGGTGAAAGCAAGGAGGATGGAGCTTTGATTTCCCCTAATCCAAGACTCCATTACTCCATCACACCCCTGCTCCATTTCCAGATTGTGGATGAAACGGACGATTACGTCGTCGTCGATAAACCGCCGTTTCTTCTCGTCCATCCGACCAAACCGGATGGTCCGCGCACTTTGTGGAAAGAATTGCGGGAGTTGCTGGCGTTTGAGATTGCGGGTGGCGGACAGGTCTCGATCGTGAACCGGCTCGACCGCGAAACGAGCGGTCTGATTCTTGTCGCGAAAACTGCCGCGGCTGCCCGCCGGTTCGGCTTATTGATGCAGGAACATCAGCTAAAGAAGGAGTATCTCGCGATTGCCTGGGGCTGGCCGGAATGGAATGAAACGGTTGTCGATGCTCCGCTGGAACGACAGGGAAAGCATCGGTGCTCGGTAATTTGGCTAAAGCAAGCGATCCATCCCGACGGCGCGGTGGCCAAAACTGAGTTTCGCGTGGAGCAACGATTCACAAGATCGACAATCGTTGGAAAACAGCCCTCACCCTACCCTCTCCCCGTGGGAGAGGATGAAGGGAAGGGATCGATGCGATCGCGTGACCACAATTCAGTATTTATGGGCGACAAATTCAGTTTGATCCGCGCGATTCCGCAAACCGGCAGGACTCACCAGATTCGGGTGCACCTTAGCTCGCTCGGTTATCCAATCGTGGGCGACAAAATCTATGGACCGGACGAGCAACTTTATCTCGAATTCATCCAGGCTGGATGGACGCCTAATCTGGAGCGCCAGTTACTCCTGTCCCGACACGCCCTCCATTCTGCGAAGCTGGCAATCGAAGGCGAACACGAATGGACCAGCGCGTTACCTGTCGATCTTGCGGAATTCCTGGAGGGACGACCTCCGTGTCGTCCGATGAACTAGGACGCGACGGAGCGCGTCCCTCCAGAGAAACATTTGCGACGGTCACAGACCGCCGCTACAGATTCACGAGTGAGACTTTTTTGCGCTGCCATGTTTTGGATCCTGCTGGGCGCGCAGGTACAAGCAATTGAATCTCCAAAGGAGGAATTGAATCCTCCCCGGTTCGAGGTCGCTCTCGAATCCGCGTACTTAATCGGCGCGATTAATCCGCCGCAGGACTATCAAATCGCCGCCGAATTCATTACAGCGCGAATCCGTTGGGGCGTGGTCGACCGGGACGATTGGCTGCGCGGTTACCATCAGTTTTATGTCAGCGCCGTTGCCGAGCCGTTCCTCGAAGGGATCGAGAACCGTTATTTCGGATTTAATTTCGGTTTCCGTTATAACTTCGTTCAGCCGGGAAGACGTTGGAACCCGTACATTTCCGGCGGCGTCGGACTAGGCTGGATTGACAGCCACGCAAATATAACAGGAGCCCAGGGCCAGGATTTCACTTTCACCATTTTATCGGCCGCCGGCGTTTCCTACAAACTGAACGAGAAATGGAAGGTCGATTTGGGCGTTCTCTACGAACATTTCTCCAATGGCGGCCAGACCGATCCCAATCCCAGCTTGAATCTCTTCGGGCCGCAAGTCGGCCTGAGCTATTCCTTTTAACCCGTCTGTCATGTCGAGCGAAGCAAAACATCTCTGATTATCGTTTTCAGGAATGATCACAGACTTAGACGATGAAAACGCGTCCAGGAATTCAGCACACCGCAAGATAGTCAGAGATTCTTCGCTGCGCTCAGAATGACACCCAAATGAATCCACCTGACGAAAACATCCTGGTCATCAAACGCACTTTGTTCGACGAGCTCGGCAATTTTCATGGGCTCAGCTTCGAGCCGGAAAAATATCTGAAAGCGATTCTCTCCCGTGGGAATAATTTATTCCTTCCGCGGGCCAAGGCAGAGAGCGATCCGACCCACAAACAGATCGTGCCTTACGCTCTAATTTCATTCGAGGACAAGGTGCTGCATTACGTGCGCGGCAAGAAGGCGGGCGAACAGCGCCTTGTCGCCAAAGGCTCGATCGGCATTGGCGGCCACATGAACGATAACGATGAATCGCTCTTTGCCCTGGACGAAGTGGCTTACCGCGCCGGCGTTGAGCGAGAAGTGAACGAGGAAATTACAATCGACACCCGCTTCGAGGATCGAATCGTCGCGCTCCTCAACGACGACACCACGGAAGTCGGCCGCGTCCATCTCGGCATCGTGCACGTTTTCAAACTGGCGGAGCCCAAGGTTGAAAAACGCGAGGCAATGATCACCGGCCTAACTTTTCTTTCACAACCGGAATTGCTGGCGCGGCGCGACTCGATGGAAACGTGGTCGCAGATCTGCCTCGACTCGCTCGATCGGCTTCTTCTGTAGCCGGGATCGTAGCGTCGCGGCGGCAAGCCTTGCGCTCTCGGTGACTTAAACGCCGGCGACCGCCAAAGAGCAGGAATTCCAGAAATTCTAGCGGTTCGAAGAACTATTTCCACAAAAAGATAAAAAACTACTTGCGCGGGAAAAGTTCTTTGCGATTGTCCGCACTCTTTATGAATCCTATCCCCCTCTTTTTCCGTATTCCCGCGGTCGCTCTTTGTACGCTGATTTCGCTTGGTGGAACCCTTTTGGCAGTCCAAGAGGAGGGCAGTGCAGATAGTCCGGTCGGAGTCTCGGGGGTGTTCAACGGCAACTCGACAACGGCGGATTCGATCAGCTCGGTCGATCCCTGGACCGGGAACTTCAGACGGGGCGAGATCGTTGACGTCGAAGTACCGGGGGCGCTCGGGTATGGGTTAAGATTTGCAAGGACGTACAACTCTAAAGATTTCGAGAATTGGCAGCGGGAGATAATGGTCTCTGGCCCGCTAGGAAACTCGATGGGGCAATGCTGGCGACATTCATATTCTATGAGCAGCGGCACCTGGGGAGCGCCGACGGGGACCGGTGGAACGGACTGGCGGAACGAAGGAGGGCTCGTTTTCCCGGATGGGCGTGTCATACTCGACCCCGGTACGGACCCGTGCCAGCCCGACTACGGTCTGCCTCCCACTGAGGAAAGCTTCGATCAAGGCACCCACACTTGGACGCTGCCCGATGGTGGAAAAGTTCATCTGGGTCACTCCTGGGGATGGGATTTTCCCGGAATCTCCATAGTGAGCGGTCTCTCAGCGGACAAGATAACCGACCCGCATGGATTGGAAATTACGATCGAGCATGACACTTCCTGTCAAAACTGCGGGGTGCAGAACCGAATTAAGAAAGTCACTGAACCGGGGGGCAAATACCTGCTGTTTACCTATTATGATGCGATTCCAGGCGACGCAGCCACTATCGGTCTCATCAAGCATGTGGAGGCATACGATCAGAACGGCGCACCACTGGGATTGTGGGCCGAGTATCATTATATATCTATGCCCAACGCAGTAGGCCACCAAGCGAACGATCGCTTCTTAACTCAGGTTGATTATAGCAATGGGACACATGCCAATTACCAGTGGAACTTTGGAAATGGAAATGGTCATCCGCCATTCATAGACACAGCAGATGATTCGCATTACGCCGGGCCCATGCGTCACATCGAGTACGGCCGTCTGAACGATCAGGCAGGCGAATGGAACCAGTTTGGTACAACCCTCGTTTCGGAGGTGAACATAGTCACAGGTTCCGATCCAGTCGACGGTTCCAACTCAAACTGGGCGCCGGTACGCACGGAAACCCGCGGGGATGGGGCCACGCGCACCTTCACCTACAATGTCGATAATTACCGCGCTTCGTGCGTGGAAGGCCGGTTGTCGGTCATAATGCCACTGGCGATAATGCCCTACCGAATCCTATCGAGAAAGATAAGGGGCGTGCCGGATGCGGCAATATCCCGGAGCAGGCTGT
>JBDTZF010000189.1:0-3186 GCA_040005265.1 Verrucomicrobiota bacterium | reverse complement strand
AAAGGCCGGTTCCGTTCCTTCCTTCTGGGGGCGTTGAAGCATTTCGTGGCCGACGCTCGCGATCACAGCCGGGCGTTGAAACGAGGAGGCGGAATGGTTTTGGAAGAATTGAATGAGGAAGTAATCGCTGAGGCCGAGGCGCAGCTTGGGCGAACATCGAAATGGCAGGCTGACGAGATGTACGATCGCGAGTGGGCGGCTGCCCTTTTGCGCAGGGCGATGGATTGTCTCGGGAAGGAATGTGCTTTGGCGGGCAAACAAGATCTCTTCGCTTACCTCAGGCCGTATCTTTCGGCCACGGAAGAGTCGCTTGTCCCATACGAAGAGATGGCGCGACGATCGCATCGGCCGGTTCCGACTTTGCGAAGCGATGTGGGACGATTGCGCGCGCGTTACCGCGCAATTTTGCGTGAGGAAGTGCGCGGCACTGTTCTCCAGGTCGGCGATGTGGATGAGGAACTGCGGTACTTGTGTCGAGCATTGGCCGGGGCCTAACGAGCAGTGTCAGTCCCCGTTCCAGAAGTTTCGATGTGCTCGGCCTGTGGCAGCGCGCTCGAGGAAACCTCAAATGGTGAATTCGGCTGCATGGTTTGTTTACTGCGGGTCGGACTAAGCAATGACGATCCCGTCGGCGGAAATTCGCCGGGTGCCGCCGATCGCTTTGGAATTTACGTCATCGATCGCCGGGAAGATGGGAGTCTTTACGAGCTCGGCCGCGGCGCAATGGGCGTAACCTACCGCGCCATCGACACGACGCTGCAGCGCAAGGTTGCGTTGAAGATCATCAATGTTGATTTGGCCGCGCGGAGCGGAGAGGCCCGTGAACGTTTCATGCGCGGAGCCCGCGCGGCCGCGGCCTTGCGGCACGAAAATGCGGCAACGATTTATCAGTTCGGAATTCAGGAAGAGACCGGACAATGCTTTTACGCGATGGAACTCGTCGAGGGCGAGACGCTGGAGGAGCGCGTTCTCCGCACCGGTCCACTCGATGCTCGAACAACTATCGCCATCGCGCTGCAGATTGCGGCTGCATTGACCGCGGCGGAGAAACGCGGACTCGTTCACCGGGATTTGAAGCCTGCAAATCTAATGCTAGCCGCGCCCGAGGAGGAAACAGCCGATGCGAATCCGAAGAGTCGGACTGAGAAGGTGAAGGTGATCGATTTTGGTTTGGCCAAAGCGCTCACTACTCAAGCCGATCCAATGTTGCTGACTCGAGGCGGCTTCGTGGGCACGCCGGCCTTCGCCAGCCCCGAACAATTTGAGAGCGGGGCTGTCGATGTCCGCTCCGACATTTATTCCTTGGGCGCGACGCTTTGGTTTGCGCTCACAGGAAAAACGCCATTCAGCGGCCGGAGCTTCGACGAAATTCGCAGCGCTCAGCAGTTAGAAACGCTGCCGGCCGAACAGCTAAAGGCGGCGCGTATTCCGTCACGATTGACGTCTCTGCTGGGATCCATGCTCGCACGCGAGCCCGCGGCGCGGCCGGGCACGCATGATCTGGCATTGCGCCTGCGACGTTGTTCCACCCAGGTAAATGGTTTCCGAAAGCCGACTCGTCTTGCGGCCGGCCTCGTTCTCGCTCTTGCCGCGGTTGCACTCTTTGTCTTTCTCGGACCGCGCCTTGCGAATCCACGCACGATTGCGGTTCTGCCTTTTGCCAATCTAAGCCACGATGTCGATAGCGCTTTTTTCGTTAACGGCATTCGAGGGCAGATTGTAGCGCGTCTCAGCAGGATCAGTGCGCTGGAACTTGTCGCGGACAGTTCGACCAAGCGGTTTGAGGATACCCGGCAGGACATTGCCGGGATTGCGGCAGAGCTTGGGGTGGCCACTGTCTTGCAGGGCAAAATAGAAAAGGACGGAGATCACTTCCGGATCAATGTCCGCCTGACCAATGCGAAAACGAAGGTCGATCTCTGGAGTCAATCCTACGAGCGAACATTTTCGCAGATCACACAGATGGAGAGCGAGATCGCGAAGCACGTAGCTGACATCCTGGGGGTAAAGCTGAGCACGATGGAGAGCAACGTCTTGAGTGTCGCGACGACTTCCAATCCGAATGCTTACGAAGCATATTTAAAGGGGCGATATGTCTGGCTACAGCGAACAAGCGACGCCTATCTACAAGCCAGGGATTATTTCGAAAAAGCCATCGCGCTTGATCCCAATTACGCGGAAGCCTACGTGGGATTGGCAGACGTTGAGCTGTTTTTGGGAGGGGCCGATTTCGATTTGCGAGAGCGGAAAGTGAATTACGAAAAAGCTCGACGGGCGTGCCAGCGGGCATTGGAACTGAACCCGAATCTGGCTACGGCGCACGCATCTGTCGGGTTAATGGCGATGAATTACGATTGGGATTGGACCCTGGCCGAACAACAACTTCGGCGCGCGATCACTCTCGAGCCTAACAACGCACTCATTCACGACTGGTACGCTGAATACTTGATGGCTGTGGGCCGACCGGAAGAAAGCGTCACAGAAATGGAACGGGCGCGTGAATTAGATCCCCTTTCGATGGTTATCAATTCCGACCTGGGGAAGATGTGTTATTTCGCGCGTAAATACGATGAGGCCGAAGTCCAACTAAAACAAACAATCAAAATGAATCCCGATTTCGAGCCCCCGCACGACTGGCTCAGACAGCTTTATGCCGCAATGGGCCGCTTCGACGACGCTGTTGAGGAGATAAGGTCGGTCGAAAAAAGGAGAGCGGGTCTGTGGACCTGCGGACAATTGGCCTTTATTTACGGTAGGGCGGGGAGAAAAGCTGACGCGGAACAAATGCTCGAACAAATAAAAAGCGCCCGCGCCCGCGGGACACGGACCGACGGGCTACCGCTGGTTTATGCCTATATCGGCGTGGACGACAAGGACCGCGCCATGGCTTGCTTGGAGCAAGACTTTGAATCCCACGGCGTTGCCATGGCTGGCCTAAAGTCGAACCCTTGGTTTGATCCTCTTCGTTCCGACCCGCGCTTTGTCGATCTTATGCGCCGGGTACATCTCGCCCCCTAGTGCCGGGTGGCCGTCTCCGGTCGGTATTTCCCATCCGGCGCATATTTCTTGCAATGCCGCCGGAGATTTTCCGAAGGAATGGGAAACGAATAGAAGCGGATGACAACCAGATCACCCTTGTCTCCACAGCATCGACCACACGCTATGAAACATCGCACCCTTTTCCTT
>JBDTZF010000091.1:0-10738 GCA_040005265.1 Verrucomicrobiota bacterium | reverse complement strand
ATGACGTCGCCTAACGAAGCGAAACTGGCCATCACTCCGGCAGTGGTGGGATTCGTGAGCACGGAAATGTACGGAAGACGCTGATCGGCGTGGCGCGCCAGCGCGCCGCTGGTCTTGGCCATTTGCATCAAGCTCAACATCCCTTCGTACATGCGCGCGCCACCCGATGCCGCGACAATGATCACCGCCGCGCGTTGCGCTGTGCCGTACTCGATGGTGCGAGTAATCCTTTCGCCCACTACCGATCCCATGGTGGCGGCGAGAAAGCTGAAATCCATCACCGCTATGGCGACTTTATATCCGTCGATTATTCCGTGGCCGCTGATGACGGCGTCCACCAGCCCGGTGCTCTGCTGATATTTCTTAAGGCGGTCCTTGTAACTCGCCATGCCGTGGAAGCGCAACGTGTCCACCGATCTCAGATCGGCATCCGTTTCCACAAAGCTTTGGACATCCAGAAGTTGATCGATCCGTTCCTTGGCCGACTGGGCAAAATGATAATCGCAATGCGGACAAACGCGCTGATTTTCGGCCAGCTGAATTTCACTGACCACTTCGCCGCAGCCCGGGCATTTCTGGAAGATTCCCTGCGGGATGTCGCGTTTCTTTCGACTTCCCTCCTTTAGTGCCGGTTTTTTGAAAATCGCCATGGACCTTACCCTCGTGCCGCCGTGACTGCATGAACCGAGACCGCGCCGGCTTCTTTCAAAACCCGGGCGCACTCGCTCAGCGTCGAGCCGGTTGTTAACACATCATCGATCAAAAGCACATGCAAACCTCGCACGTTCATGTTTTCTCGTAAACGAAAGGCGTTATGCAAATTTTCCATGCGCTCGGCGCGGTCGAAGGCCGTTTGGGTCGTCGTATAACGCACTCGCTCGAGGAGTGGCCTTGATTGGATCGACATCCGCGCGCTTAACAATTTTGCCAGCAACGCCGCCTGATTAAAGCCGCGTTCCCGTTTCCGCGCCGGATGCAATGGCACCGGGACCAGAACATCGAAATGCCGGCCGCGGAGACGGACGTCATTGAGCGCCTCGCCCAGCCAGCGCGCCACAATATGACGCAGATGCATTTGATGGCTGTATTTAAACTCGTGAATGACATGGCGAACAATCCCGCGGCTGCGATAGACCGCCACGGCCGCGTCGAAATGGATTTTCCGGTGCGCGCAGTTCGCGCAGGTGAACGCTTCGGTGATCGCGCCGGGAAACGGCTCGGAGCAAACAGCGCAAAACGGTGGAACGATCGGTGTCGTCTTGGCTTCGCATTCGTCGCACAGATGCTGGCCGGCAGGGACCCCCGTTGCGCAGATGGTACAAACCGGCGGATAGAGCAGGGACAGGAAAGCGCTTAGAGGGTTAATTTTCGCGAGTGCGCTCATACAAAAAAATGATTAACAGCCACGTCAATGCGCCGACGCCGAGAGGCACGATTCCCACCAGTAGATTTTTTCCGAGCCAGGGCAGCGCCAGAACCTCCCGGCGCGCCATCGCATTGAACGCGCCGTTGGCAAAGATCCAGCCGGAGTGCAGCCCGATCGGCAGCCAGAGCGACCGGGTGCGCACACGAGCGTCGGCCAGAATCCAGCCGATGAGAAACAGAGTCGTGAACGCGGCTAGGACGAACATGGGATCGGCAAATTGTGCGAATGAATGGGCAATGGAGTTGAAACCGGATGTCCAGGTAACGATTATCGATGTTCCCGCAGGCGCCTTGAGGAAATGAACGACCGCGAAAAGCGCAGATGTGGCGAGGATCGACAGGTAGGTGCGGCCACTTCTCAGCAGCAGCCCCAAAATGAGTCCGCGGAAAAGGGCCTCCTCGATAAACGGAACCGTTATCGATGCGAGCACGGTCCTGCCGAACGCGGGCCATTGAAAGACGTGGCGCATCTGAGAGACATGCAACGCAACCAGCAAAGCACCGCAGCAGAGCAGGGGAATCGTCGCCACCAGAAATCCCGTGGCCAGATCGCGGATCCAGCGTTGATTTGGCGCCAGGCTCAGATCGGCCAGATTGCGGACGTTGCTGAAATAGAGAAACGGCCAGAACAACGCGACCGCCGCGATGATCAACGAGCGATGAAAGAATGTCTCAAAGTCGAACTTCGCCAGAAATGGGAGCCAGCCGTTCGCGCTCACCCATTGTCCAAACCAAAACAGGGGCGGGGCGATCAGCGCGCCGATCAGGATGGTTGCGGCGAAATAGGCCGCCAATCTGGCTGTGTCTTTCAAGAGTATTTTCCTTGCCCAAAGGGTGAACGCTCGGCACTAAACGTTCAATGCCGAAACACCGGCGCCCGGCCTCCTTTGGGAATGCCGCGCGAGGAATGGCCGAAGGATCGAAGCAAACGATCCCGCAATTGTCAGCTTTCGGGTTCATGCCGATGGCCGTCATGGCTCCGACATCTGAAAAAGAAAAACCGCGCGAACCACGATCCGCACGGTTTTCAGGTTCTACTCTGCGCTTCGCGTTTGCCTATAGCAGTTTGCGAGCACGGCGGGCGCGCCGATAAAAGACGAGGCCTGCAGCGCCCAAGCTCAGGAGCGCCACAGCTGACGGTTCAGGAACTGCACTGTAATGGATGGTGCCATTCCAAACCCGCGGCGCGAAAATCGGGGCGGTAAAGGGAATGTTCGAGGCCGATCCCAACGAAAGGGCCAGATCCGAGTTGGAGAAGTTCTGATTCGCTCCGGTGCCGTTGGTATAGAAGTGCTGAGCGGAGGGGTCCATGATCAATGCGATTCCGTAGAGCGTGACCGCGTTTAGCGTGAACGAGTTCGACAATGTGACCGCGGTGGGATTATTGGTGCCGGCTCCAGTCCCACTGCCCGAGGCCACTTGAACCCAGCCCGGACTGGTTTCGTGACCTTGCGAAGTCATGCCAGCCAGGATCCAGACCTGAAAATTGCTGAACGACATCGTGCTCGCCGTGTTAACATCAAAAGAAGTGATGGAAAGCGCATTCGAGCCGATGGTGGCGTCGAAATAAACAGCCCCTCCCGGGCTGCCATTATTGTTCGAAGCAAAGAGCGTGGTGAGTTGCTGCGCGTTGGCCGAGGCAAAGGCCAATAGCGAAATAATTGCGATCACAACGAAGCGAGTAACTGCCTTCGAAGCGCTGGAGGTGCCGTTCAGGATGTTCAAGTCAGGATTCATGAGAATTCCTTAGTGGTGGTTCGGTGGCTGCGTGCCGCTGGGCACCTTCGGTTTTACCGGAGCCCGGCCAAGACTGTCAATCCTTTTACGCGCGGAGCGCCAGAGCAGGCTCTACACATTTGACCTTTGCAGATCGTGCCGTCAGCAGCAGCCAGAAGGGGTCGGGCAGCATCACAGAGCAGACGACTCAACGTTAAACTGATCTTTCCTTCAGCTGTCGCTGCGTCGCTGCTAGTGTAAGGTTTTCCAGCGATGCGGAGTCAACACATATGGAAGGAGAAAGATGAGGAGGGGCGGAAGCGCGAAGTGCGGGCGATAAAGTTCGGCGGTGTCTGGCGTTTGCAGGCCAAGGTTGAGGGAGAACTGGAGTGGACCTATTATGATCGGCCGTTGCTGGCAGATCTTCTCACGCTGAAAGATGTCGTCTTTCGAAAGTATCAAAGGCGCCGGGCTTCGGCGGAAGACGTTGCCTCGATCGACAAGCTGATTGAAGAGCAAAGGCGCAATGAATAACTCGAACATGCCAGTCCATTCGGATGGACTAAGTTTATATAAACGTTTGATCGAGCGGGGTGTTCCGCTCGTAATTACGTTTACAACAGAACAGGCTCTCTCGCTGTTCGGCGGCTCGATCACCGAACAAAAAGCACGACCTTATGCCGAAAAAGCTTCGCCTTGATCAGCTGTTGGTCGGCGGCGGATTTTTCGAAAGCCGCGAGCAGGCGCAACGCGCCGTCATGGCCGGTGAGGTCAAAATCGGGACGCGGGTCGCCTCAAAGCCTTCCCAACTGGTCGAACTAGGGGCGATGATCGCGGTAAAGGCGGCTCCGAAATTCGTGGGACGCGGCGGGTTGAAATTGGAAGGCGCGCTCGACCATTTCAAGATCGACGTGAATGGGAGCCTTGCGCTGGACATCGGCGCCTCCACCGGTGGCTTCACCGATTGTCTCCTTCAGCGCGGCGCGACGAAAGTTTATGCCGTCGACGTGGGACATGGCCAGTTGGGCTGGAAAATTCGTAATGACCCGCGCGTAATTGTCCTGGAGAAATTAAACGCCCGATTCTTATCGCGTGGCCACGTTCCGGAATCGATCGACATCTGCGTAATCGACGTCTCATTTATCTCGCTCACGATGATCTTGCCGAGCGCGTTCGAATTAGTGGTCCCGAACGGTGTTGTGCTCGCATTGATCAAGCCGCAATTTGAATTGGCTCGCGCCGATGTCGGGGGCGGCGGGGTGGTTCGCAAGCCGGAGTTGCATAACAAGGCACAAGACAAGATCGTGGAGTTTGTGATTCGTCTTGGCCACGCGGTCGCCGGTCTTGTTCCATCCGCTATTACTGGCGCCGATGGCAACCAGGAATTCTTCGCATGCATTCGAAAACGATCGGACTAATCGCGCACACTGGAAAACCAGGCGTTGCTGATCTGATCAATGCTATTGCCGAAGAGTTTCGGGCATCGTCAATTTCAGTCCTGCTGGAAAAGGAAACGGCGGCGATCGCCGGCAGAGAGTCGGATTATACAGTCGCGCAGCTGGGGACGGCGGCGGATTTACTGGTTGTTGTCGGCGGCGATGGAACGATCCTGCACGTCGTCGGGCAGCTCGACGATGAGATCAAACCGATCTTCGGGATTAATGTCGGCTCGCTGGGGTTCCTGACCTGCGCGAACTCTCACGCCTACCGGGAGGCTGTGGAATGCATCGCAAAAGATCGAATAAATTTCAGTCAGCGCGCCCTTCTCGAAGCGCGAGTACGGCTCGGCGAAAAACAGACCAGCAAGATGATCGCGCTAAATGATGCGGTGGTGAGCCGTGGTGAACTTTCTCGCCTGGTGCAGTTGCGGACCTGGGTCAACGGCGAAGCACTCACTGAATTCAATGCCGACGGGTTGGTTGTCGCGACGCCGACCGGTTCTACCGCTTATTCGCTTTCCGCCGGTGGACCTATTCTCGATCCCGAGTCCGGAGTTTTTGTGATCACGCCGATCTGCCCGCATGTGCTGACCAATCGTTCGATCATCGTCGCGCAAACATCGACAATCGAAATCGAAGCAAGCGATCCGGATTACCCGGTCTTCCTAACCCTCGACGGCCGCCCGCCGATCCATGTCGAACGCGGATCCACCGTCACGATTCGCAAAGCGAAGAAGACGCTGCCGCTGGCCGCGTTGCCCGATGCCTCATTCTTTAGCGTTGTGCGCCAAAAGCTAAAATGGCGTGGCAGCAATGTCTAAATCCTGGAGGGCGTCCGCGCCGTCGGCGCCCAAACTTTTGGACAAAACGCCGCGTGTCCCTTTAAAATGGAACCAGAACCCGGCCGTAAACGTCCTGCACACGTTCCGGTTGTTGGCCGGCATAACGAAGGTGTCATTGTATTCCTCACCGTTTGCAGCAAAGATCGAAAGCAAATCCTTGCCACATCGGATACCGGTCGCGTGATTCCCGATGCCTGGACACAGGCCAAATCGTGGATCGTGGGTCGTTACGTAATCATGCCGGATCACATCCACCTGTTTTGTGCGCCGGCCGTATTTCCAGCCGAGCCGCTAAACCAATGGATTCGATACTGGAAAAATCTGGCGTCAAGGAATTGGCCGCGCCCGAACGAGCATCCGATTTGGCAAGCTGATTTCTGGGACACACAGTTGCGCCGACACGAGAACTACGATGAGAAATGGGAATACGCTCTCGAGAATCCGGTTCGTGCCAAGCTTGTCGAAAGATCCATAGACTGGCCATTTCAGGGCGAGTTGAACGTTCTCCGCTGGTAATGGAACCAAAGGAAAGTTAGGGCGCCGACGGCGCGGACGCCCTCCATTCGGTCACGTTCGCCAATCTGAACAATCCCAATTCAACAGCGCTTCGAGTTTCGTGATGTCTTCCTGGAAAATCGCTGAGGCATATTCGCGTTCTTCCGGTGTCATCTTGCGCTGATACGGACCTACATTGCGTTCTCTGTTCTTCAGGCCGCGCAAACGCCGGACACCGATAAAATCGAACACGGAGTCGACTGTTCCCGAATAATCCTTGCGAAAATTCTCGTACTTAATAATAAGCACCTGATCCCGCGGGAAGAACCGGAAGACGCGCTCGATCTGGCCGGAATAGAGGCCACGATCGACGTAAGCGAAGCGGCGCGCGTTCAGCGAAAAATCCTCGATTGGTTGTGCCCGGTCCCGCTTGAGCGCATCGAGAAAATCATCCGGCTCCTGGCTCTTGGCCCGCCGCATGTTCCAATGAGAAAACGCGCGATCGGCCGGATTGCGGAGCGAGATGATAATCTTCATCTTCGGGTTGTAGCGCGCGATCCGCTCCATCGCCGGTTTCCAATAGGTGTAATCGGACGTTACCTCCCCGGCGATTCGCCAGCGCCGCCCCGGGGCGAAGTGACTCAGCATTTCATTGTAATCCGGCTCACCGCTAAAATTCTCTTCATCGTCGAAAAAGTGGTCGGCCTGATCGCGGGGCAGAGCGATATGCGGATGTTTAGCGATGAAGGAATGCAACGCGGTGGTGCCGGCTTTCTGCACGCCGGCCACGACAAAATCGATTCGATCGATCTTGCGCCGCCACCAGATCGACGGGCCTCGGATGGCAATGGTCGGGGAACGGATCGGGTCTGGCATTGCCGCGAACTTTAGCGCGATCTTTACCCGGGAGCGATACCGAGTTACTTTGAAAATGCTAATTCGGAAATCATGCCGATGAATCTCGCCCGCAAAATTTGGGCTAACTGTTCGATTCTGCTTATCGCCGCGAGTGCGGTGTCAGCCGCCGCCACAAACGATGAAGCGCGCGTGACCCGCGTGATCCGCGATGTGGAACTCCTGGCGCCGGAAGTCGACGCGAAACCCGCGGCCGTTGACGACAAAGTGGCCGAGGATACGTCGGTCCGAACCGGCGTAGAATCGCGATCGGAGCTGACGTTCGCCGATCTGACGATCACTCGACTGGGTGAGAATACGACTTTCACATTCAAGAACGCGGGTCGCAACGTGACGTTGAACGAGGGCTCCCTGCTTTTCTACGTGCCGAAAGATTCCGGCGGTGCGCATCTGGCGACCGATGCCGTTTCGGTGGCCATCACTGGAACAACGATCATCTTTCGAGCCAGGCCCGATGGGCGCAACATCCTCACTATCCTGGAAGGCGGCGCGCGCGCATCTTTGGTCAAATTCCCGCGCCAGTCGGTTTACGTCAGGGCCGGCCAAATGATCGACGTTCCGCCGGGCGCGATCAAAATGCCGCGACCAATCAATGTCGATCTAAGACTGATCATGAAATCGCCGTTGATTACCGATTTTGAGCCGTTACCCAGTCAGAATCTGATTCTGATGGGGAGCAATAAGTCGCCAGCTTATCGATCGCATCCAGTTGCCGGCCAGTCACCGGGAGGAGGTGGGTATGTCCCCGGACCCGCAGGGTCTGGTCAAGGACCGGGTCAAAATTTCCCGTCCGGTAATCCTGGCGGCAACAACGCCGGCAATCCCAACAATCCCAACAATCCCGGCAAGCCAAACAAACCAAAGAAGCCAGGCAATCCACAAAGCACACCATCGCCAAACGCTGGCAATGTGGGCGGCCAAGGCGGAGCGGTTAACGTTCCCAATAGACCGCCTAGCAAACCAAAAGAGCCGGTCAAAGGGAAGGGTAGGCCAACCCCAACCCCGACGCCGATTCCATAACCGTTATGCCGCCCGAGAAAACTCCCTCAAGGAAAACAGAGCGCGAGAAGCGTGACGAAAGCCTGCGTGACTCAGCCTTGGCTTCTGATCAACAAGCCGACCTAAGCCGGGATGCCGAACGCGTAGAAGCGGACAACGCCAAATTGCGAAGTCGAAGCGATTCAGATGCTTCGCGTGATCTGGGGAGAGCAGACACGGGAAGAAGCGGCGCCGATCGCCAAGCTGAAGGAGATGAAAGACTACGCGTCGAGCGACAAGCTTCAGATCAGGCGATTACGGGCGAACGACTCCGAACTGATGCTGCTACGGAACGAGGACGGAGCCATCATCAGGCATCCGCCAAGTCTTCCGCTGAATTATTATCCCGTGAACAAGATAGCCACGACAAGACGCAAGCGGATCTTACGACGAGAGAAGAGTTCCTTGCCATTCTGAGCCATGATTTGAGGAACCCTCTCAACAATATATCGATGTCAGCGCAGAATCTGTTAGAAGCGCCAGAAGAGCCGAAGGATGTCAGAGAACTGGCCGCGTCGATAAGTAGAAGCGCCGGCGAAATGCTCAGGCTAATTCAGGATTTGTTAGACATCGAAAGAATCGCTGTCGGTAAACTAACACTCCACTACGAGGAACATGACGTTAACAAAATCATTAAGGAAGCCGTAGAGGAATTCAAAAGGGATGCCGCTTCCAAAGGAATAACCCTAACGGCGAAGCCCGGGGATACGCATGTCGACGTTGTCTGCGACCGCAGCCGCGTCATGCAGGTGTTGTCGAATCTGATTGGGAACGCCCTTAAGTTTACACCGGCTAAAGGTCAAATAACCGTGAGCTGCTCGAGGACCAACAGCGAAGCTAAAGAGGTGCAAGTCTCAGTCAGCGATACCGGAGAGGGAATCGCCCCGGAGAAGATCAAGACCATCTTCGAGCGTTTCTCGCAGATCAACAGCCAAGATCGTCGCGGCATCGGGCTTGGGCTCTACATTGCAAAGATGATGGTCGAAGAACATCCGGGAAGAATCTGGGTTGAGTCGAAGCTCGGACAAGGCAGCACGTTTCACTTCACTCTTCCGCTCCGTTCCTCGCCTGCATGAACGCGCTGGCGATAGGCGGTGGAATGCGGACATCGCGATCTGAGCGACGTTAGCCAGAAAGGTCGAGAGGCTAGGAAATCCCGAGGAGCCGTTTGGCTGCCTCGACCGTTTCGGCCTCGCCAAAGAACTGAAAAGCAAACCTGCCCGGTTTGCGTCTCTTGAGAAGAATCCGAAGGAACCCAGGGCCGTGACCCTGGAGGCGCTGCTTAACATCTTCTTTGGTTTGCTTCACTACGCGCCGCTCAAGCCAGCTCGGCACAAAGTCCATGTCGAATCGCAACGTCATGGATAGGGTTAAAGCAACAAGAATGCCTGGAATATCACCACGAAGCTCTCGTTTTCTGTGCGATCTGCGCCAAAAAGGGAACCTGCGAGAAACGGCGGAAGTGGAATCTCCCTGGAAGTCTCGACAAGGCTTTGCCCGTTTGATAGCGAACGTTCATGAAGATAAACATCTTGAGCGCAGTGGCATGTTTATTGGTCGTCACCGTCGCTTACTCTGATGTGACCGAGGAAAACGTGCAGAAACTTCATAACGGCATGACCTATAAGGAGGTGGCCGCTATATTTGGGGTCGAAGGGTACTACACTGAGGGTAATGAGCACCTGGGCATTACTTACTATTCGTTCGCAGGTCCGACTTCGGCTCAGATCGTGACGTGCAAATTCAAGAAGGGCCACCTCATTAAGGTGATTGACGGGATAAAGAAGTAGCCGCTGGATAATTTCGATATTCAAACGCCATCAACACCAGTCGATAACAGCACATGGCGCTTTGCGCCAATCAACCGCTTTGATAAAACGAGGAGATGAAAAACGTGCTGGCGAACATCTCAGTAGTCGTTGGCATAGTCATGATGATGGGTTTCGGTATTCCTATGCTGCGACCACGATACTGGCAGCAAGGAGTAATGGCTTTTGTTTTGGTCGCGATTGGAGGCCTGCTTGTGTTTTATGGTATGCGGCGACTCTTGAAGAAGTAGGCGTTCCTAATTTCCATACCGGGATCGGAGGCTACACAAGTGGACTGACGTTGTTGCAGGTTGGCTAAGGAAAATAGAAACCCTCCGCCGAACATTTAGGAATCGCTCGACGGAGGGGTGTGTTTTCTTATCAGCTCCGGTAAAAGCAGATGCGAAGCCAATTTGGAAGGATGCTGGCTGTGATTCCACTTAGATTCAAATCAGGATACTACCGATATACGCCAAGCTTGACTCGGCATTCTGCCTGCAGAAAGCGGTTAGCAGAATTGCTAGTTGTATAATCCAATAGCCCGCCGTCTCTAAAAACCCTACCGAATCGGAGGCAACACCAATGGATTGGTGTTGGGCCAGCTTGAGTATGGAAATTCTACCCCGGCTTCCTAGTCTATCTAAGGACGGTCAATACCTGCCCGGTGACATACAGGGGTCGCGCATCGTTCGCATAGGGACTACTGCGAACGATGTTGAAGGCGGCGAGCTAGTGATTGAGTATCTTCCGAAAGATCAACAGCTAAAGCGGCTTATCTTTCTCTTTGACGGGCGCGGCATGTGGATTGAGCGAGTCGAAATATGTCCTTAACGACGCGCCTTCCCATTCTGGATTCCTCGACAAGATTCGGCTTTGAATTATGAGAATAAGCCCTTTCAATCCCCAAACAGAATCACTCGTCTCATGCGAGTATCTAAAATCTTCAAAGGCGTGTCGGCCACGTATCAGTAAACCTTCTAAATCTACTGGCCAACCCATCTGTTTTCCCGTGGCGACGAAAGACGGCCAGTTAGCGGTATATTCATTGAATGCCCTGCTC
>JBDTZF010000012.1:0-33372 GCA_040005265.1 Verrucomicrobiota bacterium | reverse complement strand
AGGCCATCCACCACTTTCTTGAAGCGACCGCGATCGATTCCATAAATCGCGCGATTGAGTTCCAGCGATTCCTGCGCGGGCAAATCCCACCAAAGTGCATTCTTCTGCCCCATGAGCAGGCTGAACTGCCGCTTCATTTCATTGCGCCGCTCCCACGGAACAAAACCGAGTACCCGCGCGTCGCCCGAAGTAGGATTGAGGAGACCCGAGAGCATTTTGAGCACGGTCGTTTTGCCCGCGCCGTTCGGTCCGAGAAACCCAACGAATTCGCCCTCCTCGATTTTGAACGAAACGCTATCCGCCGCGCGTGTTTCTTCATAACGTCGCTTGGCCAGTCCTTTGATAGAACCCCAGAGTCCGCTCTCCTTGCGATATGTGCGGTAAACTTTGGTCAGGTCGTGCGCTTCGATTGCAGACATTGGAAGAATGAAGCATGAACAACGAAGAAGTCTTCGTTCAAATCGATGGCAGGGCGAGACTCCGTCGAGCCGACGGAAATAGGTCACGGCTCCGCTGAGTTTGGCCTTGCGCTTGGAGCTCGACTGCTATGCCGCTGTGGTTTGCGGCGCCGTTTTCTTCTTCAAGAGCGGAAGCACTTTTTCCACCAGCGCATCGGCCGTGATTCCGTGTTTCTTGCGCAAAATTGGAACCGAACCGTGCTCGATAAACTCGTCCGGCCAGCCTATGCGGGCCATCGGTGTGTGAATCCCCTGCGAATACAAATGCTCCATCACCGCGCAACCAAACCCGTTGTGCAAAACGTGATCCTCAATCGTGCAAACGACTTCCACGCTGCGCGCGAAAAACTCGAGCGTGCCGGTATCCATCGGCTTGATCCAACGCGGATTAATTAAGGCAACCGAAATTCCTTTTTCCTCCAGCTTGCGTGCTGCTTCCTCGGCCACTTCGAACATGTTACCTAAACCGAAAATCGCCACGTCGCGTCCGTGCTGAACCACTTCCGCCTTGCCAATCTCGAGCAGCTTCGGCTCTGATTTGACCTGCGCGCCTGTGCCCGCACCTCGCGGATAACGAACCGCGATCGGTCCTGAATTGTAGTGCAGCATGGTCCAGAGCATGTCCACAAATTCATCTTCGTTTCTGGGCTGCATGTGCACCCAATTCGGGATGTGTCGCAAATAACCAATGTCGAACAGACCGTGATGCGTCGGGCCGTCGTCGCCGCTCAGTCCCGCGCGATCCATGCAAAGACGAACATTCAGCTTTTGTATCGCCATGTCGTGAATTGCCATGTCGTATGCGCGTTGGAAGAACGTGGAATAAATCGCGAGAAACGGATGCAATCCCTGTGTGGCCAGCCCGCACGCAAACAGGGCCGCGTGTTCCTCGGCAATACCGACATCGAAATAGCGAGTTGGATGCGCCTTGGCGAAATGGGCGAGACCCGTTCCGCTCGGCATCGCCGCTGTAATCGCGACCAGCTTTTGATTTGTCTCAGCGAATTTGGCCAGCGCTTTGCCAATGAGCTCGGAGTAGGTCGGGGTTGTTGTTGGCGCCGTCTCGCCGCTTTCGATCTTGTATTTGCCGAGGCCGTGAAACTTGTCGGGCTGTTTGATGGCCGGCTCGTACCCTTTGCCTTTCTTGGTGAGAATGTGCAGCAAGACCGGTTCGTCCTGCGTCTTCAAAAATTCGAACGTTCGAATGAGCAACGGGATATCGTGCCCGTCGATCGGTCCGTAGTAGCGCAGACCGAGTTCTTCAAAAATCACACTTGGCACGAGCAAGCCCTTCACACTTTCCTCCACCTTATGCGCGATGTGCACACCGGTTTTTCCGAGGATCGCTTGAACAAAATCGCGCGCCTTATCGTGCAGATGGGCATAAGTGGGATTCGTGACGATGCTGTTCAGGTAACTGGCAATCGCGCCGACATTCTTCGCGATCGACCATTCGTTATCATTCAACACCACGATGAAACGCTTCGTCTGCGCTCTAACATTATTGAGCGCTTCGTAACTGATGCCGCAGGTAAACGCCGCGTCCCCCGCGACCACCACGATGTTTTCGTCGCCGCCCTTCAAGTCCCGTCCGACCGCCATACCCAGGGCCGCCGAAAGGGCGGTGCCGGCATGACCGGCCCCATAGCAATCGTGTTCGCTTTCCGTGCGCAGGAGAAAACCGTTCAGGCCGCCGAACTGCCGCATCGTTGAAATGCGATCGAGACGCCCGGTGAGCATTTTGTGCACGTAGCCCTGGTGGCTCACGTCCATTACAAAGCGGTCCTGCGGTGTGTTGAAAACGCGGTGCAAAGCGATGGTCAGCTCAACCACGCCGAGATTCGGTCCGAGATGCCCACCCGTTTCGGAAAGCACGTTGATTAGCTCGTCCCGCACCTCCTGAGCCAGTTGCGGCAGGGCTTCTTCGCTTAACGCTTTGACGTCCGCGGGAGACCGGATTCCTTCGAGCACGCGCTTCGGCGCCGTCGTGGTCGTCGTTTCAGAAGAGGCTGACTTCGTCATTTTGTTTTTCTTCTCTTTCGATTGGCTGGTCGTCGGTGTTTGTATCGGCCGCGGGTTCAAAAATTTTCACTACCTGTTTACCGGAGCTGTTGCGGGCAATGATTTCAATCTTTTGCTCAGCGCTGGCGAGCCGTTCCTGACAAATCTTAACCAGCCCCATCCCTTCCTCATAACGTACGATCAGATCCTCCAGCGGCAACTTTCCGGACTCCATTTGCTCGACAATCGCCTCAAGTCGGTCCATCGCTTTTTCAAAATTCGGCTCAGTTCCGGCGGCCTTCGGCTTGCTGCTCATGGGGAACTCGCAATTAAGCATAGCGTCGCCCCGGAGAAAAGCAGTAGTTCGCTGCGCGGCGTCAACATTGGCGCTATCGACCGCCGTGGCACATCCGATGCTCCAATCGGGGACGAATCAACCTATGATGAAGTTTCCCAAAAAAATCTTATTGATAGATCACGAACCAGGCATTACCCGGCTCGTGCGACAAGCATTGGAGAAAGCCGGCAATTATCTGATCCAGGAAGAGCACGATGATCGTTCGGCATTACAAACAGCACGCGGTTTTCAGCCGGATCTGATTCTGCTCGACACTCTGCCCACCAGCCCGGACGGACAGGTTCTTGAGCGCCAGCTTCAGGGCGACGCTGTTCTCAAAGATACTCCTATCGTTCGTTTGAGCAGCCTAAAGCCGGAGAGCCAGATGGTTTCCGGTGGAATCCTGAGCGGCTATAGCTTTTTCGCCGCGCCGGTTCGCATCGAGGAAGTCCTCCGGGGAGTCGAGAACATTCTTTTCGGCAAGGATTGAGTTCTGATCGGCTTTGAGGTGACTAGTCGACGTCCGCGTCGTCAGAGTCGTAGCCCCTGCGCTGAGACTTCAATTAATTTCACCAGCCGCTTCAGTCGCGTCTCTTCTTTTTTCGCACTGACAATCCACCAGCTGATTGTCTTGCGATAGGAGGGAGGTTGCGCCTCAAAAAAACCGCACGCCGCCTTGCTCTTCATGAGAATGCGTTTGAATGGCTCGTCCAATTCGGCGCGTCGCTGTTCATACGCATAAATGCCCGACCTATTTTCGATCCGCGCCGCAAATGCTTTTGCGCCTGCGGGCTGCATCCGTCCTTCATCCGTCAGAGCGGTGGCGCGTTTAATATTGATCGCGCTCCAAATACTGCCCTTTCTTCGCGGCGTAAACCGAATTTTATACCTGATCTCATCCATGCGTTTTCGGATGCCGTCGATCCAGCCGACGCAAAGGGCTTCGTCCACGGACTCCTGCCAGGTCACACTCGGCTTGGCCGAAGCCTTCTTGTAAAAACCAACCCACAGCTCGGATGTCTTCGCGTGATTTTTCTTAAACCATTTTCGTAACTCCGCCGGTGATCGAAAAAAAGCGGTCTTCATTGACGGCTAACCCGGCCACTACCCAGCGATGTTAACTGATCTGCTTTTTGTAAGCAGCGGCGTCTTTCAAATTTTTTAGATCGTCGGCGTTGTCGACCTTCAGAGCGAAGATCCATCCTTTGCCGAACGGGTCGGTATTGATCAGTGCGGGGTTCGCTTCCAATTCCTTGTTTGCCTCGACAACGGTTCCCTTCACCGGCGCGTAAATGTCGCTCGCTGCCTTCACTGATTCGACCACCGCCATCGCTTCCCGTGCGTTTACTTGTCGATCCACCTTCGGGAGTTCGACATAGACCACGTCGGTCAGTTCAGCCTGGGCGTGATCGGTGACGCCTACACGAATCTTGTCGCCTTCGCGTTTAATCCATTCGTGGCTCTCGGTGTAAAGTAAATCGTCGGGAACATTCATGGTTTTTTATACAGCGGTTTCTTCTCGATAGTGGCGGGAAATTTTTGCCCGCGAATTTCAATATCAATCGATGTGCCGATCTTCGCGTGCGCCGCCGAGAGATACGCCATGCCGACCCCCCAGTTCAAGCTCGGAGAAAGGGTGCCGCTGGTTACCTCGCCGACCCGTTCGTTATTTTGGAAAACGCCGTAGTGAGGCCGCGGCGGCGGTCCTTTCTCTTTCATCCGAAACGGGACCAGCTTTTCGCGCGGGCCGTTTTCTTTTGTTCGCACCAGGACATCGCGGCCGATGAAATCCGGTTTGGTAAGATCGACAAAGAATCCCAGCCCCGCCTCGATCGGATTTCGGTCAGGCGATAGGTCGGAGCCGTTAAGTGGATAACACATTTCCAGTCGCAAGGTGTCGCGTGCCCCGAGCCCGCACGGTTTAATTCCGAGCGGCTTTCCTTTTTCCAGAACGGCATTCCAGAATTTCACGGCGTCGCTGGCGCGAAAGAAAACTTCAACACCATCCTCGCCCGTGTAACCGGTCCGCGCGATCGAGACAGGCAACCCTTCCCATGGAACATCGACAATGTGATTTCGTGGCGGCAGATTCGGAAAGAGTTCTGTTACACGAGGGCCCTGGATGGCTACGCCGCCAAAGTTCGCGCTGCGATTGTCGATCTTAACGTCGCCGCGCAGATGCCTCTTAAGCCATGCGAAGTCTTCATCCGTGCGCGACGCATTGACGACGAGCAGAAAATGTTCGTCAGCGATCCGATATACAATCAGGTCGTCAATGATTCCGCCGCGCTCATTGAGCAGAAACGTGTATTGGCCGGTACCCACATCAAGCTTGTCGATGCCATTGGTGAGCATCGTATTGAGCCACTCGCGCGCACCGGCGCCATCGATAATGAATTGGCCCATGTGCGAGATGTCGAACATGCCGATGTGACTTCGCACGGTCTGATGTTCATCCATGATGCTCGTGTATTGCACGGGCATGAGCCATCCGCCGAACGGAATAATTTTCGCGGCAAGTCGCACGTGTTCTTCGTAAAGGGGAGTCCGTTTTTGTTCAGCTTCGCTCACACTCCAAGCCTAGACTTCGCAACTTCGGTGCGCAATGGTTCCCAAACCCATGACCTTCCTGGACAAACTCGAGCAGCGTTTTGGTTTTCTCGGCATCCCCGGGTTTATGCGCATCATTGTGGGTTTTACCGCGCTCGTCTTTCTCCTGATCTGGTTCAGTCCCGATTTCCAGTACGCACTCGAACTCGACCCGGCGCGCATCCGGCGCGGAGAACTCTGGCGGCTGGTGACCTATATTTTTCTCCCGAACGCGTCCGGGTATTGGGTCATTCTCGTTCTCTGGTTCCTCTGGTGGATCGGGGATGGCCTCGAGCGAGCCTGGGGTGCATTTCGCCTGACCTTTTATTTCCTGGTGGGAATGATCGGCACCACCGTCGCGGCATTCTTCTTCGGCGCGAAGTTTTCGAACTCAATGTTGATCTCGTCGCTGTTTTTCGCTTTCGCGCGATTCTATCCTGACGAAGTCATCTACATTCTTTTTATTCTGCCGGCGAAAATCAAATGGGTCGCCTGGGTCATGGCGGCGTTTTTGCTCTTCGGTTTTGTCGCGAATGGAAATTCGTATCGAATGGCGCTTGTGGCAGCGTTCGCCAATTATCTGATCTTTTTCGGACCAGAAATCGTTCATCAAACGCGGCATCGCACCGAAGTCTCGTCGCGCAAGAAGCGGTTTGAAGAACAAACCCGAAGTGATTCCGAGCCGCTCCACAAATGCGCGGTCTGCGGCGCGACTGAGTTAAGCGATCCGAATCTTGATTTTCGCGTCGCGCGTGATGGCGAAGAATATTGCACCGCTCATCTGCCGAAAGCGGAAGTCCCGTCGCAGTGATTACCCTGTCATCCTGAGCGAAGCGAAAGACCTCACAAGTAAAGTCGCGCTCACATTCCTCGGTAACGATTGCCGTCGCGATGACCTGTGTAATCTTCGACCTACCGTGAGGTCCCTTGACGTCTGCGCGGCTCGGGATGACTCGTTCGTGGCTTAGCGTCCAACATCGACATCTCCTGTTCGTGGTCTAAAATGGTGCGATGACCGACAAGAATACGGCGCTGGTACCTGAACAAGGCTGGCATTGCTTGCATTTGTTTTATCAAGTCGAGTACGGCCAATGGCAGTTGCTTGGGCGCGAGGAGCAGAACGCGGCCAAGACGAATCTAGCGGCGCTCGTTCAGGAAGTGCGGGCAATGGACTCGACGCAATTGCTCACACTCAGTGTGGTGACCCCGAAAGCCGATCTTGGCTTCATGTTGATCACGCCTGATCTGCAAACCGCGAACAAGATCGAGAAGCGTCTTTCTCTCTCCCTGGGCGCTGATGTACTGACGCCTGTCTACAGCTACCTCTCACTCACTGAAGAGAGCGAATACATCACCACTGAAGAGGAATACACCCAAGGCCTCGATCGCGAGACCACGGGTAATCCGGCAAAGCTGAAGGAAGCCATGGCCGCATTTCAGGAGAGAATGCAGCATTACCGGCAGGACCGCGTTTACCCGACACTGCCTGATTGGCCGGTGGTTTCCTTCTATAATATGAACAAGCGCCGTGGCGAACAGCGCAATTGGTATGCGCTTCCCTACGAGGAGCGCCGCAAGTTGATGAAAGGACATGCCACGGTTGGCCGCCGGTACGCCGGAAAAATCAAGCAGCTGATTACCGGTTCTACCGGTCTCGACGACGCCGAGTGGGGGGTGACGTTGTTCGCGCGAGACACCTTTCAAATCAAAGCGATCGTTTATGAAATGCGATTCGATCCGGTGAGCGCTGAGTACGCCGACTTCGGCGAGTTTTTTATTGGGATTCAGCTGCCACTGGACGAACTATTCCGGCGTCTCCAGGTGTAACCTTAAGAATTCAATTGCAGGGCAAGCTGTTAACTCGCACGAGCTTCCCTGACAGCAGAACAACTTATTTTGTCGATCTTACGGATGGGTGACAGAGCGGTCGATTGTGCACGCCTGGAAAGCGTGTGTGCCGCAAGGCACCAGGGGTTCGAATCCCCTCCCATCCGCCACGAACTAGGCCTTGCTCAGCGCTTGCAAATCGGATTTCATCGAGGAATGCGAGTCGGCGTTGCCCTCCTCTTTCTCGCGATTGCAAACGCGCTCGCAGCGCAGAACGATTTTTCCGGATTAACCAACGAGCTCGGCGCGGCCAGAGAACAGTTCGCGCGGGGAAAACTCGACGCGGCACTTGCTATTCTCGATCGCTTGGATAAATCCCATCGAACGTTTGAGTCGCTGGATCTTAGGGGCTGTATTTATCTTGAGGCGGGCAAACTTGAAGAGGCCACGAAAGCTTTCGAGGCGGCCCATGGGATCAAGTTTGAAGCGTTCGCTCCGAAAATTCATTTGGCCGACACATTGTTGCGGCAAAAGAAATTCGAAGAGGCGGGCAGGGAATACGAACAACTAACATCAATAAACGCCCCGATGTGGCCGGAGTATGCTCGCTTCGGCCTTTTGCTGACCTATCTGGCTCAACACGACGACCCCCTTGCGAAACGCGCTTTTGCGACCATCCCTTTTCCCACGGAGACGGCGGCCTATTATTATGCGCAGGCTGCCTGGGGCTTTGCCCATGGGGAGAAATCCGAGCCTCAAAAATGGATTAATTCAGCCAAGAAGATTTTCGACGCCAGCAAGACCTCATGGTTCGATCGCGCTCTTTTTCAATTCGGCTGGATAAAGAAAAAACCAGCGCCAGCGATCGACCCGTTTTTCTATTGAAAGCCGGCAACGACGCTCAGCTTGCCGTCAAATCACGCCGGGCCGTAATTTGAAGCTGCTGCCGCACCTTCACGATACTCGCCGCCGGAAGCACTCCGCGAAAGTTTGTTCCCGGATAAATAATGCAATCGCGGCCGATGATTGCGCCAGGATTGATCACCGCGTTGCAACCAATCTCAGTGCGATCACCAACAATCGCGCCGAATTTCTTGAGCCCTGTTGCTATGTAGCCCTCAGTCGCCGCAACGGAAATTTCGGTATGATCGAGTTTTACGTTGGAGAGAATCACACCGGCGCCGAGATGCGCCCGATAACCAAGAATGGAATCGCCCACGTAGTTGAAATGCGGCACCTGGACTTCGTCGAAGAGGATGCAGTTCTTAAACTCTGATGAGTTGCCCATAACGACCTCGTTGCCCACGATCACGTTCTCCCGCACGTAACAGCCGCTACGGATGTGGCAGTTGGCCCCGATCCAGGCGGGCCCTTTTAGGACTGCGCCCTGCTCAACAATTGTTCCCTCGCCGACGAAAACGTTGTTGCTAATGAACGGCTTTCCAACAAGCTCGCCCATCACCGCCGGTTTCAGCCGAAACTGTAAATAGCTGGTAATCTGTTTGAGCGCGTCCCACACCTGGTTCTGGCTCTCGAACAACTTCGAATGAGCTGTGTGTCGAAGATCGAAATATTCAGCGGGCGCAAACATGGTCGAAGAATTAAGCGCCGGCGCGCCGGGTGATCTTTTGTCCGTCCTTGGTATCGCGCACTTCCCAGCCGCGCGCACTCAATTCATCGCGCAATTCATCACTTTTCCCGAATTCTTTTGCAAGCCTCGCTTGTAGTCGCGCCTCAACCAATTTTTCAATCTCCGGGGGAATCGCGTCGATAACTTGCTGATCGAGAGCCAGCACGCCGTTCACCTGGTCCCACCACTTCAACCATTGTTGCGCGGACGCGGGATCAAGTTCGTTTCGGTCCATGGCGCGATTTGTGTCTCGAATCGTTTCAAATAAGAAGCCGAGCGCCGCCGAAATATTCAGGTCATCATCAAGCGCGTCTTCAAATTGCCGGTCGGATTGGTTGTCGATCTTGCCGTTGCCAACCTTTCTGTCCGCAACGTCGCGCAGGCGCTGCAGCCAGCCATCGATTCGCCCAAGCGACTCTCGCGCCTCGGTCATGCCTTCCCACGTGAAATTAAGGGGCATGCGGTAATGGACGCGCAGGAGGGCGTAACGGATTTCGCGTCCGGTGTAACCCTTCTCAAGAACGTCAGGCAGTGTATAAAAATTCCCGAGCGACTTCGACATTTTTTGACCGTCGACCAGCAAATGGGCGCAATGCAGCCAGAAGCGAACAAAAGTCTTCCCGGTGACGCCCTCCGTCTGCGCAATCTCCGCTTCATGGTGCGGGAAAATGTTGTCCACGCCGCCACAATGGATGTCGATCTGGTCGCCGAGGAGGGCGGTCGCCATCGCGCTACACTCAATGTGCCAGCCGGGCCGGCCCGATCCCCAGGGGGATTTCCATTTCACCTCGCCGTCGTTTTCGTCCCATGCTTTCCAGAGAGCGAAATCGCCGATGTGTTCCTTGTCATATTCATCATGTTTCACCCGGCCGGTCGATTGCAGTTGAGTGAGATCGAAATGTGCCAGCTTGCCGTATCCGGGAAATTTATTGATTCGAAAGTAAAGCGACTTGTCTTCCGCTTGATAGGCAAGGCCCCGATCCATGAGGACGCCGATCATTTCAATCATCTTGTCGATGTAACGTTGATCGGTCGCTGCGGGAAACTCGTCCGCATGTTTGATCCGAAGCGTATCGATGTCCTTGAAAAACGCCTGCTTGAATGGCTCGGTAAACTTCGCGAGCGAAGTGTTTGTTTCGCGCGCGCCCCGAATCGTTTTATCGTCCACATCGGTAATGTTCATGACGCGATGGACCTTGTAGCCGCGCGCTTCCAGGTGACGTTGAAGCAGATCCTCGAAGATGTAAGCGCGAAAATTTCCAATATGCGCCCGGCTGTAGACGGTTGGCCCGCACGTGTAAATGGCTACGTTTCGCGTGGCCGGATCTCGGGCGGCGAATTCCTCAATCTGGCGCGAGTACGTATTAAAGAACCGCATGTGTCGCTTGGAATGACAGAGCGATCATTCCATTTCCACCGTCGCCACCGCCATCGCCGCAATCCCTTCGCTTCGTCCGATCGACCCGAGTCTCTCGTTGGTCGTCGCTTTCAAGCTAATGTCTGTATCGGGGATCCCGATCGCCTCGGCGATTTTCTTCCGCATCGCGGAGACATGCGGCGCCAGCTTGGGGGCTTCGGCGATAATAGTGGCATCCACATTCACCACACGCGCTTTTTTCTCGGCCAACAATTTGGCCGCGCGTTTCAAAATCTCCAGGCTGCTAATTCCGCGAATCGATTCGTCAGTGTTCGGAAAATGCTGGCCAATGTCTCCGGCGCCGATTGCCCCCAGCAGCGCGTCCGCAATTGCGTGGGTAAGGACGTCGGCATCGGAGTGTCCCTCCAATCCGTGCGAATGGGCGATAGTCACGCCGCCGAGAATTAATTGTCGATCTTCAGCCAGACGATGCACGTCGTAGCCTATGCCGCTTCGCGTCGTGGCCATCAGAGTTTCAGATCGATCACGCCGTTGGAAGCGACGATGCTGTATTTTTCTTTCATATCTTTACGCGGACGCAAATCGACTTTTCCGCCCGCGCTCTCGATCAAAAGCCAGCCCGCGGCAATGTCCCATAAGCTGATGCCGCGCTCGATATAGGCATCGAAACGTCCGCAGGCCACATAAGCCATGTCGAGCGCCGCGCTGCCGAACACGCGGCATTTGCGAACCTGGTGCACCATTTCGTCCAGCAGCGGAAGGTTGGAATCAATCATCTCGCCGGTTTTGGAAAGACCGACGGAAATAATCGCCTCAGCCAGCTCGACGCGTTCGCTTACTCGGAAATGATGTCCGTTAAGCTGCGGCTTCTCTCCCTTTTGACCGGACCACATTTCGTCGCGCATCGGATCGTAAATCACGCCGACGATGATCTCGCCCTGAAATCGAAAAGCGATCGAGACGCAAAAGTGCGGAATGCCGTAGAAATAATTCACAGTGCCATCGAGCGGATCGACGATCCATTGGTGTTCGCTCAATTCTGGGCCCACGATTCCCTCCTCGCCATAAAGTGCATGATGCGGGAACTGTTTAAGCAACGACCGCGTAATCAGGTCCTGCGTTTTCACATCGATCTCGAGTTTGATGTCGTGGGCCTCGGCCGAATTTACGCGTTGCGGCTGGTGAAAATGTTTACGGAGTAACTCGCCTGCGGCGCGCGCTGCTTTCTCGGCAGCGTCGAGATAATGCTTCATGGCCAGAGCATATTTCGCACAAAGGCTGCGAAGTGCACAATCGGAAAACGAACGCGGTGGGGATCAGGCTAATGTCTGGGCAAAAAAAACCGGGAGGAAAAACTGGATTTTCCTCCCGGGTTAAGGTTGGGATTTATGACTTCGAAAGTTTCGAAGTCGTTAACGAGAGTTGGGCCTTAATGCCTCTTTCTCTTCGCTGATTTTTTCTTTGCTGCTTTCTTTTTCTTCTTTGCCATCGACTTATTCCCCCCTTTCAATCCGCAATCGCGGAAGCTTGTGAGTTGGGAATTAACTTCACTTACACCGAGTGAAGTAATCATCACCGTTTTATTGTCAAACGTTTTTCACACGAATTTAAAAATATTTTTACGAGCTCGCGCGCGACTTTTTGTTTCGAAGCGCGCGAAATTTTTGCCTGTTCGTTATTTCGAAACAAGATTGTCACTTCATTTTCGTCGGTTTCCATTCCGATACCGACGTCGTTCGCGACGATGATGTCGCAATGTTTTTCGCGCAGCTTTTGGTTCGCATATTTTTCAATGTTATTCGTTTCCGCGGCGAAGCCGACGACGAGAAAGTGCCGATTCTGCCTCGGGAGCGACGCGAGAATGTCCCGGGTTGGAATCAAATCGAGAGCGAAGGGTTCGGCGCTCTTTTTGATTTTCTCCGCGTGAACTATGGCCGGCTTGTAATCGGCAACAGCCGCGCACATCACCACGATATCGCAGCCGGACAGATGTCGATGCACGGCATCATGCATCTCATCGCTAGTCATAACGCCGACGAATTGAGTCGCCCCAGGTGACTTGAGATTCACCGGACCGGAAATCAAGACGACCTCATGCCCGGCCTCGAGCGCGGCTTCGGCGATCGCGTAACCCATTTTCCCGGACGAGCGATTGCTCAGATAACGGACAGGATCAATCGGCTCGCGTGTAGGGCCGGCCGTGACAAGAAATCTCACGCGATCAGATTTTCCTGGCGCGCGATGAGGAACTCCGCGCGAAACGCGATGTCATCCACCTTCCAAAGCCGGCCCACTCCTTCGTACCCGCAGGCAAGCATTCCCTCCTCAGGCCCGATAAAATCCACGCCTCGCGCTTTCAGAATTTCGACATTCTCTTGAGTGGCGCGGTGTTCCCACATTTTTCCGTTCATAGCCGGCGCGATAAGAATGGGTGCCCGGGTAGCGAGCGCGATGGCACCGAGCGGATGACCGGCCAGTCCGTGAGCGAGCTCGGCGATGATGTGCGCGGTGGCCGGCGCAATCAGAAGGAGATTGGCCCGGTCTGCCAGTTCAATGTGACCTGGCCGCCAGTTCTCTTTTTCATCGTAGAAGCTCGACATCACCGGGTTCTTTGAAAGCGTTTGCAGTGTCAATGGCGTGATGAACTCGGTGGCGTCTTTCGTCATTACGACAAACACATCGTGGCCCTGTTTTACCAGAAGGCTGGCGAGCTCGGCGGATTTGTAGGCGGCAATCGATCCTGTTACGCCGAGCACCACACATCTGGAGATGGGACGTATAGCTACCACCTTTTGAGGGCCGACCTTGTCACGCTTGCTTTTCAGATTTTTTTCCATGGATCGTCCAGCGTTACTTCTGAATTAATCGACGGCTTAGATAACTTTCTGCGCTCATGATGCTCCTGAATTTCTGCAGGTCTTCCTCCATCGAGCGGCTGATAATTGTGTAGCGATAATCGCGCCACAATTTCATTTCGCGGGCAGCGGTTTTCAAGCGACGTTCGATCTGTTCGTCCGTTTCGGTGCCGCGTTTTTTCAAGCGTCTGCGCAATTCATCGAGGTCAGGCGGCATGATAAATACATCGGTCAACGCATCGCGGATAAATGGATCGCCGCAATTGCGAATCGACGCGGCGCCTTGCGTATCGATATCGATCAAAACATCGGCCCCGTTTTTCAAATTTGTCAGTATTGGCTCACGAAGCGTTCCATAAAAGTCTCCGTGCACTTGCGCGTGCTCCAAAAAATCGCCGGCTTTTGCGCGCGCTTGAAATTCAGCGGGAGAGAGAAACCGGTAATCTTCGCCATCGGTCTCGCCGCCGCGAGGGGCCCGCGTTGTGCAGGAAACCGAATAAACAAAGTTCGGGGTCTGTCGGACCGATTCCACTAAGGTCGTTTTTCCCGCGCCTGAGGGTGCGGACACGACAAAAAGGATTCCGTAACGGTTGAATTGCTTACTCAAGATTTTGGATTTGCTCGCGAATTTTTTCGAGCTCCGCCTTGCAGGCAACGACACGCTGCGCAATACCGGCGTCATTTGCCTTCGCCCCCAAAGTGTTGAGCTCTCGAAACATCTCCTGGGTAATGAATTCAAGAGTACGCCCGACCGGCTCGGTTCTCCGAAGATGATGCGCGAATTGGGAGAGATGACTTTCCAAGCGGGTTAACTCTTCCGACACATCCGACCGATCCGCGAAAAAGGAAATCTCTTTCAGTAATCGCTCGTCGTCGCTGGCTATGGGTAGCCCCGCTTTTTGAATACGCTCGATCAGCGCAACGCGGTGCTTCTTGATGACGTCGGGATGCAGCGCACGGACCTCCTTGAGATTTTTCCGAATCGCTTTGAGACGATGGATCAAATCTTTGGCCAAATGTTTTCCTTCGCGTTCGCGCATTTTGATCAAGTCGGCGAGGGCCGCGCGCAAGGCGCGCTCGATTGGCGGCCACGCTTCTTCGGCAGGTAAAACTTGTTCCGGGGCGCGCATCACACCGGGCGCCTGGAGGATTGTGCTAATGGTAATTTCTCCCGGCGCGTTCAACTCCTTTTGCAGGGCGCGCATCGCCTCGTGATAGGATCGCGCCAGTTCGGTATCGAGCGCGAGCTGTTGGGCGCCGTTCGAACCAGCATGAAAACTCACAATGGCGTTGGTGCGGCCGCGCGAGATGTTTTCATTGATCGCCTGTCGAATGCGGGGCTCCAGTTCGGCCAGATCGCGCGGTACGTTGATAACTATGTCGCTCTGTTTGCGGTTCACGGAATGAAGTTCAACGCTGAATTTGGCGCCGCGATAGTCCGTCTCGCCGCGGCCGTAACCGGTCATGCTTCGCATATTGTTCTGTCGCTGGAACAGCTTATCGCAGAGAACGTTCAACGTTCAACTCAGTAGGGCGGCAATCGCCCGGCGATGGGGCGAGGGAATCGGAATGGAGTCGAGCGCGCCGATCGGGATCCAGCGCTGGTTTCGCGTGTCGATTTTGCGCATCCGCTCGCTAAAAACACGAAGCTTCACGCGATGATGGGTAAACGGAAAAACCAGCGTGTGAATCGGTCTTTCCGAAAGACTTAAGTGCTTAAAGCACTCAGGCGTTACACCTTGAGCGGTCGCTTTTCGCGGAGATGCCGGCAGGATCCACATATTTCGCCACCGCGACGACGATTGCTCGAGAAGGATCTCGTTGCTACGCACCACGAAGGCGTGGTTTTCCGTCAGGTTCTGCAATTCAGGTCGACTTTTCTTGCGAGGAAGATTTTCGGGGTTGCTGGCCCGGCAGAATTTTCTAACCGGGCAGATCGCACACTTCGGTCGAGGCAAACAGATTAGGGCGCCGAGATCCATCAGGGCGGAATTGTAAGCGCGCGCTCCTTTCCCGGGCAGCAACGACGTTGCATGATCCCATAGCGCTTTCCGCCCGATCGATTGATCGACCGGCGCTTGGAGATTGAAGAGTCGTGCCAAGACCCGGGCTGTGTTCGCTTCGACAATCGGGACCGATTCGTCGAATGCGAAGGTGGCAATCGCGTTGGCGGTATATTTTCCAATTCCCGGCAGGTCTCGTGTCTGGTCGGTCCGGCGGGGGAAGTTTCCGCGATATTGATCGACTACCGCCTTGGCGGTTCCATGAAGATTACGGGCGCGCGCGTAATAGCCGAGACCTTGCCAGGCGTGGAGGACATCGTTTTCAGGAGCGCGGGCAAGCGCGCCGAAACTGGGGAACCGCTCAAGCCACTTCTTATAATAGGGAAGCACGGTGGCTACCTGCGTTTGCTGAAGCATGAATTCCGAAACGAGAACGGCGTAGGGATCCCGAGTTTGACGCCAAGGCAGATCGCGGCCGTGGCGGGCGAACCAGCGGTGGAGTCTTCGCCGGAAGAGTTCGCGTTCGGCTGGCAACTCAGATCGTCTCTCGTGCGGCGGCATGCGTTCGAAAATGATTCCAGGAATAGACAAATGCCCAGACAACGAGCAACAGCATCAAAGTCACAAAGACAAAGCCGAAGGCGCTCTGACTGAGGAAAAATTGGAGAATGAGCAAGAAGAGTGAGCCGAAGAATATCAGGCGTCCGCCAAGCCGGTGGGTCGCGCGCCACGTTTCGGGATTTTCCAAAGTCCAGGGCGTCCGAATACCGAAGAAATAATTCGGGCGCAAATTGCCGAAATAATTTCCCAAGACAGCCAAGAGGATAAGGATGCTCGCCATCAACATCCGTCCTGATGGGATTGTTTGATCCAAGGCGACCGCAATCTGAACCGAGGAAAGCACGCCGAAAAATGCCGCGAAGACGAGACGCAGAATTTGCAGGACTCTATGCATGCGATCAGTTTTGTGGAGACTTCGCCGCAACTTGGGATCAAGCCAGGACAAGATGTGCAAGAGCACCACCACTGCGAGTCCAGTAAGCGGCAAGATTAACATTCCCGTGGTTTTCGAAGACCAGCCGTCAATTTCTCCTCGAATATTCCAGTGAATTGGGACGCGCGACGGAAGTTTGCTCCAGAGCGCGGCGAGTATCGCAAAAGGGGCGATAAGCAAAACTGCTTCGAGCCAGTTGAGTTTGTTTTTCACTTTCGTTTTCCTTTCTTCTCTTTGATCAGGTTAAGAATCCAGCCGAGAGAATCATCGAGCACGGTGGTTTCGAGCGAGTAGGTCACGAACTGACCATTTTTGCGCGCGGAAACTAGCTGGGCGTGCTTCAGCAAATCGAGATGATAAGAAATACTCGGGGTAGTCATAGCGAAAGCCTCGCTGATTTGACCGACGGTCAGGTCGCGCTCCTTGAGCATTTCGAGGATGCGGCGGCGAGTGGGATCGCGGAGGGCTTTAAAAAGAAGGTTCAATGTTTGTATAATTAGGCAATTATCTAATTAATGTCAACTCATGATACTAGCAAACGACGGAACCGCCTTTGCCCATGATCAATGACGAATGGCGAAGCGCTTGTTCGCGCTTCGTCATTCGTGCGTCGTCATTTGCCTCGTGTTAACCTGTGGCTGGATGACTTCCTACACCCATCCGCTTACGGCCGAACAAGCGGCGAAGCTTCGCGCATTGCTCGAAGAGATCGGGTTTGAATTTTCACCCAAGCCCTACACGATTTTTTTCGCGCAAAAAAACAAGCTAAGCGTGGCGGTATACGAGAAGGGGCCGAAGATTCTACTGCAGGGACGCGGGGTGGAGGAGTTCGTGCAGTTCGAACTCGAGCCGAAGATTCTCGGTGAGGCCAAACTTGGATATGAGGAAGTGCATTCTCCCAAAATGTTTGAGCCGCACTTCGGAGTGGATGAAAGTGGGAAGGGCGATTTTTTTGGACCGCTAGTGATCGCCGGTGTGTTTGTCGATCGCGGGATTGCGCGCAACTTAATCGAAGCCGGCGTCGTGGATAGCAAACGAATTGGCTCGGATGCGCGCATTCGTGCGCTCGCGGACGCGATTCGCAAGAATACGATGGGTTTGATCGACACGGTGTCGATTGGCCCGGCAAAGTACAACGAGCTCTACAAGAAATTCGCGAATCTCAACAGCTTGCTGGGATGGGGGCACGCGCGTGTGATCGAGAACTTGCTGGCGAAAAAGCCGGACTGCCCGCGGTCGCTATCGGACCAATTCGCCGACGCGCGGGTGATCAAGCGGTCGCTGCTCGAACGTGGCAGCAAGATCGACATCGAGCAGCGCACCAAGGCGGAATCGGATATTGCGGTCGCGGCGGCGTCGATCCTGGCGCGAGAGGCGTTCATCAACTGGCTGGATCGCAAAGGAAAAGAGCTTGGCTTACGGTTGCAACGGGGGATGTCACCAGGCGTCAAAGAGACCGCGAAGAAACTGGTCGAAAACAGCGGACCGGAAGCGTTGCGTCAGGTAGCAAAAGTGCATTTTCGAACAGCGCACGAGATTGCACCTGAGGCGTTTGCGGCGCCTCCCCCGCGCGCTCATTGGCGAAAGTAAAAAGCGGAACAACCGCGGAGGCAGTGGGCAAGGTTCCTGCTCTGGAACAGCGGACTATTACAATTGTGGAAACTAGGCTATTAATCCTGAACGCGGACCCAGTCTTTCAAGACAATGCGCTCGCCATGTTCGATATGATGGACGGGGTCGAAATACGCGTTGTTCGCACGCTCTCCGAAGCAGTGATGGTCCTACTTACCGAGAATTTCGATGGTTTCGTGGTGGAAGGGGAAACGGTGCTGGCGTTGGAACAAGCGACGAATGCCAGACAGCATTTTCCCTCACTCAAAATCACCTGTTTGGTGCCGCAACCGGCTGAAGCAGCGAGCGCTAGCGCGGCCGACCAACAAAATATTGGTTTGATCCTAACCGAGCCAAGCGTGAGCCGGCTGCAACGTCAATTAGCGAGTCTGGTTCGTTCTCTCGAGAAACCCGCAGGCACGCCCGCTGAGGGAATAGACCCTTGTCATTCTTTGATTGGCAATCTCAATCAATTTACCGCCGCCGAGATTTTGCAGATGAGTTGCTTAAGCCAGCGAAGCGGCCGGTTTACTTTTAGATCGAGCCGGGGCACGAGCGAGATTTATTTGCAGCAGGGAGCCGTGCGCCACGCCGTTTTTGGATCGCTTGAGGGTGAGTCGGCCGTAGCGGAATTATTCCGGTGGAGGCAGGGTCGGTTCTATTTTGAAGAGGGGATTATCAGCCAGGTGCAAACGGTTGATCGTCCCTGGGCGCATTTATTGATCGATAATTTGCAAAAGCTCGACGAAACGCTCGAGCTGGTGAACGTCCAGTCACAGAATGAAAGATAAAGACCTCGAAACCAAGGTGCGCCTGTTGATGCTTCAACTGGATAATTGGAAGAAGCTGCACGATCTCGTCACTTATGGGCTTGATAAGGCCAAGCCGATTATTTCGACCGAACAGGAGCGACAATTCACCGAGATTCGCTCTCATCTCCTTCAGGAAACGGAGCACGTCTTTGCTAGATTGAACGTACTGGCTGAGCTCTCGGGCAAAGTAATGAACGTTCTTCAGCGCGCTTCTTCCGTTCGCGGAGTACGTGAGTTGACCGGGGACGAGGTCCGCCGAATGGAGGCCGATTGGAACACGGTGTTTACCAAACTCGGTGTGGTGCAGGGCCAGCTTAAAGCGCTCCGCAAGGATTTAGCCGGGAAAACCATCCTCGGTTATCACGTCAGCCGTCTTTTCGGCCGGGTTGCCACTGCGCATTAGTGTCCGCTAGCTGAGGGACGCGTGTTGCCGTCTTCATTTTAGGCTACCCCGGAACGTTTTCAGTATTGTCCCCGCAAAGCGTTTGCGCCTCCTTTGGAAGGGGTTACGCTGTAAAAATCTCCTTTTTTTAACGTTTATTGACCGCCGAACACCCGATGGCAATCGATTAATAGATGGAAATATGGCAAAACTAACTAAACGCGACATTGTCGTCGCCATTAGCAATCAGACCGGTATGGTGCAGCATCAGGTTTTCGACGTTGTCCAGAAGACGCTCGACAAGATCACCGATAGTCTGGCCAGCAACGTTCCGGTGGAGTTGCGCAATTTTGGCGTTTTTCAGCCGCGTCTGACAAAGCCTCGTGTCGGACGGAATCCGAACCAGCCCGGGAGCAGCTTCGTGATTCCACCGCGAGCGACAGTGAAGTTCAAGGCCGGAAAAATCATGCGGCAACGGGTGGAGAAACTTTCCCGGGAACTGAAAGAGGCGGACGAACGCCGGACAAAAGCGGGAGTGGTTGGCAACAGCGAGTAGGGACTAAGTCCATAGGTCCTGCGCGCTTCTTTCTACTAGGTGCTCGCGTTACGACGAACCCAGAAATCAGAGTGAGTAGGCACCCGACGCCGAAAAACTCGACCCGCTGATGACTGGTTCTTGCGGGTTCATTACGCAAAGGCGAAAGCAATGCCTTGCCGTTCTTGAGTCTTAGGCGAGCAGGTTTTGGATCGCTTCCTCCAATCGCTCGAAATTGATCGGCTTCGTAAGATGTTCGGAGAATCCCGCCGCGCGGGCTTTGCTAATATCGTGTTCCATTCCGAAACCGCTGAGGGCGATGCCGCGCAGACCTTTGCTATTTTGCAGTTCGCGCATCAGGTCGTAGCCGCTGCGACCGGGCAGCCCAATGTCGCTTATAAGGAGATCGAAGTCCTCCATTTCCGCTTTTTCCACCGCTTGCTCGGCCGAATGAGCGAGTGTGATTTCGTACCCGCGACGCTCGAGCATTAGTTTCAACCCGGTACAAGTGTCTTGGTGATCGTCGACCACGAGAAGACGCCAATGCTTAGGCGTGGCGCGTTCTCGGCCATCGCCGGCAGGCGCTTTGCCTTCCTCCTTTCCATTGCCGGTTTTCGTCGGGGCCGTTGTCGTCTTCAAGACGATCGAAAACGTCGCACCCTTGTCCTTGCCCCGGCTTTCGACCCGGATTCTTCCACCATGCGCGTCCACCATCGCTTTTGAAATGGCCAGACCAAGACCAAGACCGCCGAAGCGCCGGGTGATCGAGGTTTGTCCCTGCTCGAAGGCGTTAAAAATCTTATCGATCTTTTCCCGCTCGATACCGATACCATTATCGCTAATCCGGACTTCGATTTGTTCCGGATGGGGATTTAACGTTTCTATAAGGATGCGGCCCTTTGCAGGCGTGAACTTCACGCTGTTTTTAATCAGGTTCCAAAAAACCTGTTGCAGGCGGGCGGGGTCGCCTTGGACGTGCGCCTCGGCAGCATGGAGCTCAAATTCTGCATCGAGCTTTTTGGCCGCGATATCTTCGCGGCAGATTTCGTAAGCCCGCTGCAAAATTTCGTGCACACTGACGTTCTCAAAACTGAGTTGCAACTTGCCTTTGGCGATGCGGGTGACATCGAGCAGGTCATCGATTAAACGCGCCTCGAGTTCGACGTTCCGGCGAATCACTTCGAGCGCCTGCCGGATTTCGGGGGAGGAAGGCATGCTCAGTTCCAATTCGCTTACCATGGCAATCACGGGCGAAAGTGGATTCCGCAACTCGTGGGAAAGAAGCGCCAGGAACTGGTCCTTGGCCGCGTTTGCGCCAATCAATTCCTGGCGAAGGGTCATATCACGCGTTTTGTCTTCCACCAGATAGAGCACTCCCTGGACGTCCTTCTTCGAATCTACCAGCCGGATTAGGTGAATGTCTGCAAAGTGAGTCACGCCGACCTTGTCCTTGATTGGATGCTCGACCAGTTGAAACGGGACGCCCGAAGTGAGGACGTTCTCGATTGCCGCAGCCGGCGCTATTTTTACTTCGTCGAACGTTGCTTCCCTGATGTCACGTTTCGCCGGAAATTCGCCGAAGCGTCTGGCGATCTGGGTAAAAGTTTCGTTTGCCTGAAGAAAGGTGCGCGAGACAGGATCGATAAAGGCGATCCCGCTCGGCATGTTGGCCAGAATATTTTCATTAAAGATGACTTCGCGTTCAATACGCCGGGTCGCTTCGGTCTGACGGCGGTAAAACTTGCTGGCCAGCCATGCGAAAATGCCGGTTAGCGCCACTAACCACGCGGCCAGCAAGGTCATTCGCGCGAGCAAATCGTGCACCGGCTTGTAGGCGATGGCTTTGGGTTGCTCCACCACCGCTACCCAGCCGGCCGATTCGACGGGGCTAAATGAATAAACGGTTCCTTGGAGTTCGAGATGGCCGCGCTGCCTCTTGCCGATCTCTTGCAAAAGGGTCGAGCTGGGTGCCGTAACCGCGCCCGCATTTGGCCGAAAATCCTTCTCGAAAAGAGCGGTGCCATTCTGGTCAAAGACTTCACATAGCGATTGATCGGCGAACTCAATCGTGGAAAGACGCCGCCCAATCCGTTCTACCAATACCGAAATGCCGAGATAACCCGCGATCGATCCGTCCGTGGCCCGCACCGCGCCAACAATGTCGGTTACCAAGCGCTTGTCCGGCACACGACGGTGAACGGGCGAGACAAAGACGCCGGGAATTGCCTTCGCCTTTTCGCGCCAAAGGGCGGAATCAAAGTCCTTGCCGATGCTCTCCGGCATATTCGGGACAGATGCGATGAGAAGGCCGTCCGGCGTGGTGAAAAACATTCCATCGATCCGCGGGTGCGAATAAAATGCCGAGCTGAGCCATTGCTGTGCGACGACGTGGGAGTTTGGTCCGGTGAGCATCTTGGCTGTCTCAGGGAGGGTCTGGTAGTATTCGATGATGCCGCCGGTCCGGCGCAGATCATCTCCCACCAGGTGACTGATCAACTGAATGAAAGTCTGCCGGTCGCGAAGGATCTTCGATTCAAGGGTCTTGGTGAGGATGGTGTAGGAAACGACCAGGGTGAGTATCGATGGAACCCAACCGGCTAGGAGAATGGGGACCGCGATATTGAAGCGCTCGAAACGGGCGCGTGGCCGTTTCTGAAATATGTCTCGCAATTGCATCCCCGTTGACTGCGAAAATCAGCCTATGATTAATCGCCCCGACCCCTGCCGCAGGCAAGGAGAAGATAAAGCGCCGTGAGAGGCGGAGCAATCGAGTAGTGCTGGATGGAATGCGGGCGCGCCTGCCCGCTTACTCGTTGAGACGGATTTTTTTGAATTGACGCATACGGCGGAAAGGCCATCATGGCGCCCTTGCTGCCCTTTACCGGCAGCCCGTCGAATCCCATGCAAGGAAGCCTCGGTCATCTCATTTGGACAGTCTGTTATTTAAGTGTGTTGCTGGGGCTTTCAGCCTACGGCATCCATCGCTATTTCATTGTCTATCTCTTTTTAAAGAACAAGAAGCGGGAGCCAGTCCCACTGGGTCGGTTTGAGCAACTCCCCAAAGTGACGGTGCAGTTGCCGATCTTTAACGAAGTGTATGTTGCAGAACGCTTGCTCCGATCCGTAAGCGAATTGGACTACCCTCGGGACCTTCTCCAAATCCAGGTCCTGGACGATTCTACCGATGAGACTCAGGAGATCACCGCTGCGTGCGCTCGGGAACTGCAGCAACGCGGTTTCCATGTTCAGCTGATCCATCGCGTTGACCGCACTGGTTTCAAAGCGGGCGCGCTTGCCGGCGGACTTAAGTCTGCTGAAGGCGACTTCGTCTGTATTCTCGACGCCGATTTTGTTCCGCAACCCGATTTGCTTAAGCGCACGATTGATTTTTTTACTGATCCAAAGGTCGGCATGATCCAGACGCGCTGGGGGCACCTGAATCGGGGTTATTCTCTACTGACTCGAGTGCAGGCGATGTTCTTGGACGGCCACCTTCTGCTTGAGCAGACGGCGCGAAGCCGGAGCGGCCGTTTTTTCAATTTTAACGGAACGGCCGGACTGTGGCGCCGTTCGTGTATTGAAGAAGCTGGCGGGTGGCAGCACGATACGCTCACCGAAGATCTCGATCTTAGCTATCGGGCGCAGCTTGTGGGCTGGAAATTCATCTTTCTAACCGATGTTGTGACCCCCGCGGAGTTGCCCGTGGACATGAACGGCTTCAAGTCGCAGCAACACCGATGGACGAAAGGCTCCGTTCAAACGTGTAAGAAGTTGCTGCCCCGGATCTGGCGGAGCCAGTTGCCACTTTCGATCAAGATCGAGGCAACGGGTCATTTGATGTCGAATTTTGCTTATCTGCTGCTGGCCTGTCTTTGTGTCTTATTGCATCCGTCCCTCGGCGGCCCGCCTCCAGGCTGGGCCCGAACGTTTCTTATCGATGTTCCGATTTTTTTGGCCGCCTCAGTTTCCGTGGGGGTTTTCTATGTTTGCGCGCAACGGGAGCTCCGCCCGCATACCTGGATGAAAGAGATCCTTTTCCTTCCCTGCCTGCTCGCGCTCGGGATCGGGCTTTCGCTCAATAACGGACGTGCTGTGCTTGAGGCGCTTTTCAATCACGAGTCAGATTTCACGCGCACCCCGAAGTACGGCATTGAACGAAAATCACAGCCCTGGAGGGCCTGCAAATATAAGCCTCTAAGATCGCTGCTGCCGCTAGCCGAGTTGGCTTTCGCCATTTATTTCAGCTATTTCGTCTGGTTCGCGATCGTCAATGGCCAGTTCCTTTCGGTACCATTTTTGCTCATGTTCCAAGGTGGCTTTTTATATGTGGCGCTTTCCTCGATTGCTACCTGGTTGCCGAAATTTAACTTCGGTGGTTCCCGCTCTCCGGCAGCACTTCCTGCGTGACAAAGCGCAGTTTTCTAGTAGGAAGGAGCGAATGCTTCCTCTTCGGGCCTGCTTGCTAGGGCTGCTGCTCTACTGCGCGACTACTCCTCTACGGGCTGATTTTTTTATTCCTGATAACCGCATCATTGTTAGCGTGCGCGATCAGAAATTGATGCTTTTGCAGAATGGAAATCGAGTCGCCACTTTTCCGGTTTCGACTTCCAAATTCGGTCTGGGCGATTACTTGGGCAAAATGACGACGCCGCTGGGGTTGCTGCAGGTCGCAAAGAAGATCGGCGACAACGCACCCTCGGGCGCCGTATTTCATAATCGCCGTTGGACCGGCGAAGTTCTTCGCCCCAATGCGCCCGGCCGCGATCCTATCGTGACCCGCATTATTTGGTTACGCGGGCTTGAGCCTTCGAATGTGCACGCATATAACCGCTGCATCTACATCCACGGCACGCCCGAGGAGCGCACTATCGGTCGACCGGCCAGCTACGGCTGCATCCGGATGCGGTCGCGCGATGTCACTTCCCTTTATAATCAAATTCCTATCGGAACCGTCGTACAAATTATTCCTGATCGACTTCCAAAGGTTTTGAAGGCATCGGCCCGGTCGCGTGCCCGGCCTGCGGATGAAGGGGAGTCGAGCGGCGACTGGGTAACTTCCGCTCGCCCACCAGCTAAGACGGCTCCTCCCAAAGATGCCCTGGCCCGTGTGTCTGGTCGTGGTGCTTGACCTCAGACCCTTTCGGTTGATCTTGTCGTCCCAAAATGGCCAATACAAAATCTGCCGCCAAACGCGCCCGTCAAGCGCCCCGACGCTCCCTGCGCAATCGTTCCGCTTTGAGCCGCATCCGAACGATTCAAAAACAGGCGCTCGCGTCGGCCAAGCCCGAAGCAAATCAGATCCGTGCGGTGATCTCCGCGATTGATAAAGCGGCTAAGCACGGTGGCATTCACCGGAACGCGGCCAATCGTCGTAAGGCGCGTCTTAATCGAACGCTTGCCGCCGCGAAGTAGTAGGCGGTGATCTCAATTGGGCGCGGACCGCTCACGAGAACGCACCCTACCTTCTTCTTGGCAGATCGCGCAGGCCGGATAAAGTCTTGGCGATGATTCCCGCGCTCCTCCTCATTTTATCGGCCGTCGCGTATCGCATTACGACGGGACTACTGATCACGTCCGGCGAAAGCTGGCTGTCGAATTTTGCGCCCCTTGCCGCCATCGCTCTTTGCGGCGCCGCTTATCTTCCATCGAAATACAAATTCACCGTGCCACTTGCGGCGCTTCTTGTTTCGGACGTTGTGTTGAACTTTCATTACGGTGCGGCAATCCTCGATCCTCTCATTCTGTGCCGTTATCTTGCGCTCGTCATTGTGGGCTTCATCGGGCTCTCCTTGCAGAACCGTGCGTCGTTGAAGACGCTGCTACCCGCCTCGATTTTCGGATCGGCAATTTTCTATTTGATCACGAATGCGTTCGCCTGGCTGACCGATCCCGGTTACGTAAAAAATCTCGCGGGATTAATTCAATCGCTCACGGTTGGATTGCCGCAATACAGTGCCACGCCGAGCTGGATGTTTTTCCGCAATTCACTCCTGAGCGATCTTTTCTTCACTCTGGTTTTTGTTGTTTGCATGAGCTTTGGCCGAGGTCCCGCTCGCTCGCGGGCTGAAGCGCCCTTGCCACGCGTTGCATAGAGTTCCAATGCAGCGGTCCGAGCAACGCGACGAGGTCGAGATGCTCGCGCTGATGCTGCTGATTCGCCGTTTCGAGGAACGCGCGAGCCAGCAATATCAAGCGCAGAAGATCGGCGGTTTCTGCCATCTCTATATTGGGCAGGAAGCGGTGGTCGTTGGTGCGGTGGCCGCCGTTCGCGACGACGATTACGTCATCACTGCTTATCGCGATCACGCCCACGCTCTGGCCCGCGGAACGAGCGCCGATGCCTGCATGGCGGAACTCTTTGGCAAGGAGACCGGTTGCTCGCGCGGCCTGGGGGGGTCGATGCACTTTTTCGACAAGCCAAACCACATGTACGGCGGCCACGCCATTGTCGGAGCTCACGTTCCGCTCGCGGCGGGCATGGCGTTCGCCTCGAAGTATCGCGCGGAAGATCGTGTAACGCTTTGTTTTTTTGGAGACGGCGCGATTAACCAGGGATCGTTTCATGAAGCGCTCAACCTCATCGCCCTCTACAAATTGCCAGTCGTTCTCATCTGCGAAAACAATCTTTTCGCCATGGGAACGTCCGTGAAACGATCGACATCGCTCAAACAGATTGTGGATCGGGCGGAGGGTTACGATATTCCCGGCGAAATTGTGGATGGAATGAGTTTCCGCGAAGTGCGCGACAAGATCGGAGAGATCGTTACCTCGATCCGAAAGGAACCGCACCCAGCGTTCATTGAGGCCCGCACCTATCGTTACCGAGGGCATTCCATGTCGGACCCGGCCAGTTACCGAACTAAAGACGAGTTGGAGAAATACCGGCTCGACGATCCGATCACTCGTTTGCGGGCGCAGCTTACGCGCGAAGGCAAGCTGACTAATGAGGAATTCGACCGGATCGACAAGAAAGCCAAGGAAACCGTGCTCGCGTCCGTGAAGTTTGCCGAGGAGAGCGCCGAGCCGTCGCTGGAAGGACTTTACGATTACACCTACGCCGATGGAAGCGCGCGCGTGTCACCAGCAAAACCGGGCCAATCTGCGGCCGACACTACATGAGAGAAATCACATATCGTCAGGCTCTCAACGAAGCGCTCGCGGAAGAACTGGAGCGCGATCCGAACGTGTTTCTTATGGGCGAAGAAGTTGCCGAATATCAGGGTGCTTACAAGGTGAGCCAGGGGTTGCTCGAACGCTTTGGTCCACGGCGCATCATCGACACACCAATCAGCGAAAATGGTTTTGCCGGGCTCGGCGTTGGCGCGGCGATGGTGGGGTTGCGGCCGATTATTGAGTTCATGACATTCAGTTTCTCACTGGTCGCTTTCGATCAGGTGGTGAACAACGCCCCAAACATGCTCACCATGTCGGGCGGCCAATTCAACATTCCAATCACGTTTCGCGGGCCTAACGGTCCGGCCCACCAGCTCGGTGCCACGCATTCTCACGCTACCGAATCCCTTTACGCCAACTTTCCAGGTCTGAAGGTTTGCACGCCAGCTACGCCGCGCGATGCCAAAGGCCTCCTCAAGACCGCTGTGCGCGATGATAATCCGGTGCTCGTACTTGAAGCGGAGTTGCTCTATAGTTCAAAAGGAATGGTCGAGTCCCCGGACGAGGAGCTCCTAATCCCGTTGGGCGAGGCGGAAGTGAAGCGGGAGGGAAGTGATGTGTCGATCATATGCTATGCGCAGACCGTTCCGCTTGCCTTGACCGTGGCAGCTCACCTCGAGGAGGAAGATATTTCGGCGGAAATTGTCGATCTTCGTTCGATTAAGCCACTTGATGAGAGAGCGATTTTTGAGTCCGTCTCGAAAACGCATCGTGTCGTGATCGTCGAGCAGGACCGCCCGTTTTGCGGCGTCGGGGCTGAAGTCTGTTATCGCATTCAGAAAAATATTTTTGATGAGCTCGACGCGCCGATCCTGCGCGTGTCTCAGGAGGATGTGCCGATGCCGTACAATGAGCGCTTGGAGAAACTCGTTTTACCGAATGCCGACAAACTCCTCGCCGCAGTGAAAAAGGTCTGCTACGCCTGAGCCAAGTTAAAAGAGTTACAAATGTTATAAGGTTAAAAAGGAATCTCTTGTAACAATATAATTCTTGGAACCTTTTTATCTTTAATCCCATGCCTGAGATCCAAATGCCCAAACTCAGCGACACGATGACGGAGGGAACTCTTATCGCGTGGAAGAAAAAAAAGGGTGACAAAGTTTCGACTGGAGACGTGATCGCCGAGATCGAGACCGACAAGGCGACGATGGAATGGGAATCGCCCGAGGATGGAACGCTTACCGAGATTTATGTCCAGGAAGGCGGGAAGGTAAACGTCGGCGACCGAATCGCATTCATTGGCGAGGAAGGCGAGCAAGGCCCGAAGACGGAGGAAAAATCGAAACAGAAAGAAGAGGAAAAGGCCGAGCCGAAAAAAGATAAGAAGCCGCAGGCCGAATCCGAAAAGCTTGCGCCAGCGAAAGCGAAAGAAAAGGAAACTGCGCCGCCGCAATCAACCAAGAAAGACGAAACCGTAGAGTCCTCGAAGAAAGAGGCCGCGCCTGTTGCCAAGATCGAAAAGAGTGATGAGGCAAGAGTAAAAGCGTCGCCGGTGGCGCGCCGGGTTGCGGTCGAATTGGGTGTCGATCTTTCCAGTGTGAAAGGCACGGGCCCGGAAGGCCGGGTAACCGAAATGGATGTGCGCGCTGCCGCGAAAGCTCCATCCCAACCGCGGTCAATGCCGGCGACAGCGAAACCAGCGCCTCCAGCGAAACCTGGCGAAGGCTCGCGCATTCAGCTCTCCGGCATGCGCAAGATCATTGCTCAACGTCTGTCCGAGAGCCTCGGCCCGGTTCCGCATTTTTATCTCAACATCAATATCGACGCTGGGCCGCTCATGGCCGCGCGGGCGGAATTGAAGGCCGCTGGCGAAGAAAGCGACACCTCGAAGATCACTGTAAACGATTTCGTTCTGAAAGCATCGGTGCAAGCGGCGGTGAAAGTTCCCAAAGTGAACGCTTCGTTCGACGGTGACGCTCTCGTTCAATATGCCGATGTCGATCTTGGAATTGCCGTGGCGATTGAAGATGGATTATTGACGCCGGTCATTCGCGCGGCGCAATCCAAGTCGCTTCGCGAAATCAGCGAAGCGGCGAAAGACTTGGCCTCTCGTGCCCGCCACAAGCGAATGAAGCCCGAGGAATTTCAGGGCGGCACATTTACCGTTTCAAATCTCGGCGGCATGGGCATCGACAGTTTTTCAGCCGTGATCAATCCTCCGCAGGGTTTCATTCTCGCGGTTGGAAAGATTACGAAGGTCCCAGTAATCGCCGAAGGCGACCAGATCGTCGTCGGTCATCGGATGTCGATCACGATGAGCTGCGATCATCGCGTGATCGACGGCGCGCTCGGCGCGGAGTATCTAAAAGAACTCCGCCATCTACTTGAGAATCCTGCGTTGCTGATGGTTTGAGCGGTATTGCCCTAAAGGGTGGTCGTCTCCCAAACCATGAAATCATCCAGGGTGTGCCGCGCTCTCGAAACCGCAAAGTCGACCACGGTCGCGTCGTCAACAAAGCCGAGGAAAGGAACTTCGTCGGGAATGAGATCAAATGGATCGACCAAATAATTTAGCGCGGCGATAATCCAGAGAAGCGACTCGTCCACTGCGATCGGATACGCCTCGCGTGAATAGGCGCGAATTAGGCGAAGCATGGTGTGCAGATAGGGCCAATTCTGTTTGAACGGCTCTTTTGGAATCGTTGCGACTTTGGCGGCGGCATGAGTGAAAAGAACGCGCAACCGGTCGTGATCATGCGCGTGCGATTTCGCGTCCGCTATCGCCCGGGCGAACGCCTCGCTTCGCAACGCGGCCTTTTGATGGGGATCCTCCTGCGGAAGCTTTGTCGTGTCAGACCGCGCTTTGCGCGGCGCTGGGGATTTTGTTTTCGCCTTGGCCATATGGCCTATGAAAGCAGCTCGGTTCGCCGGTGAGAAGCCGATTTGCAAGAGATTAGTCGTTGGCCCCCGAGTTGCGCGAAATCGATGACTCGGCGAGCGTCGATCACTGTGACCGAGCCGGAAGAAAAGTCTTTGCGAACGACGTCGTTTATCGTGCATGCGACGCGCGGTGTGATTCGGGATCAGAAGGCACGACGCCGAGCCATGGCGGTCGTGCTTGCCCTCGCGTTCCTGCTATTGATGGCGGGAGCCACATTCTTGCAAGCGCCGCTCAGTCCGCGCGAGCATCCGTTCGGGTTTTTGCTGTTTTGGGCTGTTTGCGGCTGGTTGACGTTGACTGCGCTCCTGTTGGCAATTTTCGACCTGCTCATGACAAGGCTCGTGTTACGCAGGGCAAAGCGCACTTTGAGAGAGGAACTGAAAACAATTGCGCCCGGAGCGACCCAGGAATCCGACCGTGAATGAAGGTTGGAAAACGCGCGAGCAGATGGAAGCGACCGAGCGCGCCATCCTCGCGCCTTTCGCACAGAAGTCCGGCGACTCGCGCGGCCGGAAATATTCCGAATCCAGCCACGCCTATCGCACGGAATTTCAACGCGACCGGGCGCGTATTATTCATTCGCGCGCATTTCGACGGCTCGAATATAAAACGCAGGTTTTTTTGAATGGAACCGGCGATCATCTGCGCACCCGTCTCACTCACTCGATCGAAGTTGCGTCGATCAGCAGGACGGTCGCGCGAGCATTGTCACTGAACGAAGATCTGGCTGAAGCGATCGCGCTCGCGCACGACCTCGGGCATTCGCCACTTGGCCATTCCGGCGAGGAAATGCTGGCCGAATGCATGAGGGGTCACGGCGGATTCGATCACAATAAACAGAGTCTGCGCGTGGTTGAGTTGCTGGAGAACGCCTACCCTGAGTTCCCGGGATTGAATCTTACGTTTGAAGTACGGGAAGGATTACAAAAGCACGAGGCGTCGCGTGAAATGCCCGGTTCGGGTAAGGAGAAGTATCCTTCTCCATCGTTAGAGGCGCAGGTCGCGGACCTGGCGGATGAGATCACTTATTACAGTCACGATCTCGACGATGCCGTTGATTTCGAGATTCTGAACGCGACTCAGCTCGAGGAAGACCGCGTCTGGCAACGCAGTCATCGGGCTGTGACCTCCCGGTATTCGGACACGCGTGAACCGGAGCTGCACAAGTTGATCATTCGCGATATCATCGACACGGAAGTGCGCGATCTGGTTGCGACCAGCGCGAAATCGATCGCCGATGCTGGCGTGCAAAGCGCCGACGACGTGCGTCGGCAGCCGGCGCCGCTCATCCGTTATAGCGACGAACTGGCGGAGGCGAATCGGGCGCTGCGGAAGTTCCTTTATCAGAATGTTTATTACCATCCGCGCGTAGCGGAAGTGAACGAGCGCGCTTGTGAGATGCTGCGAGGTGTTTTCGAAGTGTACATTGTCGATCCTGATCGGCTAGGAGAAGCGGCGACGAGACGGATCGAGAAGGAAGGATTGCACCGCACGGTTTGCGATTACGTCGCGGGAATGACCGATCGGTATCTGATGGAGGAACACGAGCGAATTGTGCAACGGTAGGTGAAGCTACCTACGCCGCGGCGCTGTTTTCTTCGCGCAAGTATTGAATGACAAGGCGGAGCCGGTCGTTCACGGAGAGCTCTTCGAGAACGTGTTGGCGCCGGAGCGGATCACTCACAAAGGTCGAGGTCACGAGATCGGCCAGCATCTCAGGGTCGTTTAGGTCGGAAAGATATTGGTCCACTTTCGGCGGCAGTTTTCTGCCGTTTCCTTTGAACTTGGAATAGATCTCGAGAACCTTGGTGCCAAGCGCATCGGTTTCGACCGAGGACAAGGATTTGGATTCCAATTTGTCGATCGTCGCGATCGGGAAAGGCGACTCTTGTTTGAAGCCGGTGAGACGAACCCGGTCGAGTCCTTGTAAGATGAGATTGGAGGTGCCGTCGCCGCGACCGACGCAGGCGCGGATGAGGCCGACGCCGGCCACGTGGAAAAAATCTTCCGGCGCCGACCATTGCGGGCAACTCGGCTTTACCAGTGTCACGCAAAACATGCGATGATGGCGAAGCGCGTGTTCGAGCATGTCGCGATAGCGTGGCTCGAAAATATAAAGAGGAAGAAGCGCATAAGGGAACAGAACTGCGCTGGGCAAGGGCATCACGGGCACTTCAGCAGGCAATTTCATCGACCCGTTTTTCACCTTAAGTTTCGCCCCCTTGATTAATCTCAACGCGCCAGTCTGGAACGCAATTGTTGGACCGATAATTGTCCTTCGATTTGTGATCGATGAATCGAAGCGTAGTTGAGACGTGAGCCGGAACGAGAAAGGATGATTCGCGATTTTGCGCCGAGTCTACCGATCCCCATCGCGCTGACCGCAAGATCGGCATCGTTCCTGGCTACGAAATCCAACAGTCGCGCAAGTTGCGCCGGAGTGTCGGTGCGGGTCGCCACCTTGAAGACGTCCGCGCGTAACGATTTTGCAGCCCAGGCCTTGGCACGCAAGCTGCCTGAATCAGGCGTGGACTCGAGATCATGAAACGAGATAATACGGCGTATTTTTTTTTGGCGGGCGACTTCGAGGAGCGGCCGGAGCGCCCTGGCCGATCGCAGTTCAATGTCGACATACCCGGCTCGGGGGAGGAAACGCGAAAGCAACTCGCGCCGCCGTTTGATCGAGAGATCATTGGCACCGCCTTCACGCGGATGCCGCGCTGTGATGATGAGAGGAGCGCGCAACATCGACAGTTTGATCTCCAGTTCGTCGAGGACGCCAACGAGTCGATCCAGGCGAAGTTCGAAGAGGTCGGGCGGCTTGCGCATTTGAATCGCGCGGCGCAAATCCGCAACGGAGGAGATCACGCCCACCATGTAGCCACGGCCCGGTGGGCCGTCCGGACCGGGAATGGGCCGGTGACTACTCCTTTTGACCGATCTGGACGTTGTCATATACTTAGCGATTCTGGAAATTAGGAGCCCGGGAGGGCATTCCTTTTTGTAGCATGCTCGCACAAAGACAGGAACTGAACACACAGCTGCAGCAGATCATCGATGCGTTTCTGCTCGCGGTATCCCTCTGGGTTGCGCACACGCTGAGGGCTTACAGCACGGTCTGGTTCGATCTGAGCAATACCATCGATCCGTTCAGAAATTACCACTGGCTGTTGATTGTGATCATGCCGTTTGGCCCGATCTTCCTGGAGTTGCAGGGCTTTTATCAATCGCCGCTCAACAAGACGAGTTGGAAGTCATTTGGCCAGATCACCCGCGCCATGATCGGGTTGAGTATCATGGTAAGCGCGGGCGTGATTTTTTTCCGGCAACCATTGGCGAACCGGTCCGTTCCATTGCTTTTCATTTTGATCGCCACACTGGTGCTGCTCATCAAAGAACGCATTTTTGTTAGCCGGATTCGCGGCAAGGCGCTTCGGGGCGAGTTACGCGAACCTATCCTGCTGGCTGGAATTCCAGAAGACATCGCCGCACTGGAGAATTCGTTCCCTCCGGAGCAGAAAGTACTCATTGATGTGGTAGGCAGGATCGACATCGATAAGCAACCGCTTTCCGATTTGATTGAAGCGATGCATCGGCACGCCGTAGCTCGAGTAATATTTGCGGCGGGCCACAGCCAGCTAAACCGAGTCGAGGAAGCAATCGGCGCTTGTGAGGTTGAAGGCGTCCCTGCATGGGTCGCTGCAGATTTTATCCGGACCGCTATCGCAAAACCTGACTTCGACGCCTTTGGCGGTCGCCCGATGCTGGTGTTTCGAACGACGCCCGAAGTTTCTTGGACGCTCCTCATCAAGGAAATCATCGACCGCGTCCTGTCATTTATTGCACTTCTGATTATGGCGCTTCCCATGGCGATCGCGGCCCTGGTCATTCGGATCACCTCGCCAG
>JBDTZF010000090.1:0-10848 GCA_040005265.1 Verrucomicrobiota bacterium | reverse complement strand
AAAACTAACAAGAGAGACAAGCTTCTCATTTCGCGCCGCCCTCCTTCTTCACCAAAGTCATCCCGCATTTCGGGCATTTCCCCGGCTTGTCTGCGTGAATCTCCGGATGCATCACGCATGTCCAATAAGCAGCAGTGGTTTGCGGCGGTTGCGTAGAGTTGGGGGACGGCTTCGTGGTGGATTTCTGGGCGTCTGACTTTGGCTGCATCTCGTCGGAAAGCTTTTTCATTTCGTTCGACGTTTTCTTCATCTCCATCTCCGCCGCCTCTTTGCTTGATGGGGATGCAGTGGTTGTCGGCTCCGGCATTGTCATTCCGGGCATCTTGGAATGCTCCATCCCGCCCATGCTGCTCATGTCGTGAGACATTCCGCCGCTCTGGAAATCAGGATTCGGCGCGTCCTTTCGTGCGAGCTGCGCGTTCGTCTTCTGTGTTAGGTCGTCGTGCACAGCGAGTCGCTGCATTCCAACACGCGGAGCTTCCGGCGCCTGAGCGCTTGCAGGATGATTCGCCGAGAGCGCCGGCGGTTCGAAATTCGTCGCGCATCCCGTGAGAGTGATCAACGCAAGTAAAACGAAAAAAGAACGCGTCGGATTCGTCACGTTAAGGCTTGGGGTTATGGTGGTGTCCTTCCTCTGTATGAGGGGCCGCGGTTTGTTGCGGAGAGGGTGAGGTCGTTTGTGTCTTTGCGGCCTCCGTGGCTTCAAGTTGTTTGCGGCTCGCCTCGAGTTGAAGCCTGCTGGCTTCCAATTGCATGCGGCTGGCTTCGAGTTGTTCCTGAGTCGGCGCTGGCGGTTGCTGTGCGGTGTCGTGCTGCATCGGTAGGTCTTTTGCGTCGCCACTCGGGGTCGGGGTCATGCCAGGCATCGAGCCGTGATCCATCGCCTGGGCATGTTCGCCTTCCTCGCTCCCATGCGTATGCGCGTGTTCATCGGATTTCGCGACCGGCGGCGGCTCAAAGCGAAACTCCTTGTGCCGAACATGACCCGCGGGATACGAAATCCATCCACCGATGCCGAGTGTGGCCATCCCGAGGACGAGCGCGGTGATCGCCAGCGGCGTCGATGTTCGCGGCCATTTCAGCGGCGCAAGAATTCCTGCCGCCGCGACCGCTGCCAGAACGTAGAAGGCATAGATTAATTTCTCGGCGCGGGCCATGTGCTCATCCAGCCATTGGCCGCCGACGGTGTCCGACATCGACTTCACCCGGTCGTAGGCTTCTTGCCCGTAATGGTATGTCGGCCAGGCCGACAGGCCGCCCAGAAAAATCAACACCAGCGCCGCAACGATAACGGGACGACGCCGATAAATCAGCGCGACGATCATGGCGACGACGCCCATGCTCAAGCCATAGACGGGCATCGGATTGATGAGCACGTGCATGTACTCGGGCTCGTTGAGATGCTGGAGAATCTGGTTCATTTTTCAGACGGTCTCGCGAGAGGCGACGGATCGAACGCCGCCCCTCCAGATGGGTCGTTAAGTGCGATCTTGCTCGCCTATTTCTGGATTTCCGCGTTTTCGATCATGTTGATGCCGTCACGCGAGCTGAGCTTGCCCTTCACCGTGATCGTCTTGCCGGCGTATTGCACCAACTCGCTATTGAGCGGCTTGTGTTCGCCGATCAGCAGGTAGGTCTTGCCGTCCTCGGCTTTGATGCCGACCGGCAATCCGCTCTCGATGCATTTCTTTGCGCAATCGATGTGTTTTTCGCCGGTTGCGTTGTGGTCGAGATAGCAAGCCATGTCGACCACTTCCCCTTTAACCGTGACGTCTCCTTTGTTTTCGCCAACTGCTTCCTTCCCTTTGTGCTCGTGCCCTTCATGCCCAAAGGCCGCGCCAGTTAGGCCGAGGCACGTTGCGGTCGCTAATGTCAGGATTGTGAGATGTAGTTTTTTCATTTGGTTTTGTTTTTTCATTTTTTGTTGAATTGAACTGCGGTTGAAATTGAAGCGACGATGCACGTCGCGTACATCGAGGTGACGCTGCCCGGGACGAGGTAATCCGCGTCAAACGAGCGGCGTAATTAGCAAACGACCGCGAGACCTCCGGCAAGGAGGTCGGTCGTTAGCTACGAGAAAGAGGAGGAGCGTGAGCGAGAATGCTCCGCTGTAGAATCAATTCGGCAAAGCTCCGCCAACCTGGCGGACCGGGGTCGAGTAGGAGCGGCCGGCCATGAAACTGCGCGTCATCCGCGGAAATCGCTTCGGCAACAAGCCAACGCTGCATTGGGAGAAAATCCTTGCTCGCAACCTGAATAACCTGTGCTTGGCCCGTGACCGTCGCGCGGAGGACCTTGCAGCACGGCATTTCTTCCCCGCCGCTGTTCTTCGATGGCGACGGTTGATTGCTGTGACAGTGCATTTGCTTCGCCGCGGAATGCGTGTTGACAGCGATTAGCGCGGCGAACGCGCAATGGTTCGAGATGGAGAACCAGGCGAGAAGGCTTAACAGCACAACAACCGATCGACCTAAAACTAGGGTTCGCTGATTCACAAGACTCTCCGATCACCCGAAAAGCCGAAATGTTCAATGTTTTTCTTAGTTATCCACGTTTCCCTGCATGGCGAGCGCTCCGCTTGCCTTATCAAATTCTGATCAAGGCGGCGGGAGCCGCGCGACATGGACGAAGCCCCGAGAGGGTGAGGTTTCGGGAGAAACCGAATCAATCGAACCGACACGTTGAGAGCCCGAAAAGCGTCTAATGCAATTTAGGCATCGGAACAAATGTCCCCGGCGGGAATCGAACCCACATCTAAGGTTTAGGAAACCCTTGTTCTATCCGTTGAACTACGGGGACAGTTGAGTTTCGATCTTAGATTGCCGATTGCCGATTTGCTAATGCGATCTACCCGATTCTTACAGGACAGATTTTTTTCACAGAAGACAACGAAGGAAACAAAGGTTCCGCAGCCGAGAAATTGAGAAGAGGTCGCCGAGACTGGGCCTCTGCAGTCCTTCGTTCACTTCGTTTCCTTCTGTGGAATCCTGTCCTGCGGCGGTGTTTCAATGCGCTATTAAATGAGAGAGCGGCAGAAGCTTGCGCCGCTGCCGCTCTTGCTGTCGAAACCCTGCGACAGCTCCCTTAACCCATCCCAGTTTTTATTGAGATTCTAGTTTTTACAATAGATCCACCCATCCCGCAAGCGAAATTTTCATTCATCACATAAGACAATCTCAACGTAAAAATGCTCAGTCTTTCTCATTTCGGACCGCAAGACGCTCGTGGATCTCTTCCGCATCGACCCAGAAGAGCTGCCATCCATTTACACTGTAGCGGCGGTCTGTGACCGTCGCATTATTCCGCCTGCCTTATTTTGCTGTTCATCAAAACCAGACCACGCCTTAGCATTTCTCATGACCGCTGACGATTTTCGGAAAATCGCGCTCAGTTTTCCTGAAGCGATCGAGTCGGCGCACATGTATCATCCCGATTTCCGGGTGGGCGGAAAAATTTTCGCAACGCTTGGGTATCCGGATGAGAATTGGGCCGTCGTCAAACTGACTCCCGACGAACAAGGAGAGTTTATCGGCCGCGATCCGGATTTTTTTCAGCCGGTAAAAGGCGCGTGGGGCAGGCGTGGAAACACGAATGTGCACTTGCCCACGGCGAGCGTTGCGAAAGTCCGCCAAGCGGTTGCTGCAGCATGGCGCAATACGGCGCCGAAGCGTCTCACACGTCGCTCCGCATAATAAGCGGCTGTCGCAAAACAATGCTCGGCTTGGTGCCAACGGGTGACTAGGTTGCCTTCGTGGTGATGGTGCGCACTTACTGGAACTCAGCGGAGGCCGCTTTGGCCAAGTCTCTCCTCGATGACTGTGAAGTCTCGTGCGTGCTGCTTCACGAATACGCGAACAGTTACTATCCGTTTGCGATGCCGATTCGTTTGATGGTTTCCGAAGACGAGGCGCGTCGGGCCGATCTGATATTGGCTGGTCAATCCGAGGACGGCGCAGAATTTGAGACCAGCGTCGATACTGCCGATGCAGCTGTGGATCGCGCTGAATTGCTCGCGGCTGCTAATCACAATCCATGGGAGCTCCTTGTGCTCGCGTTCTACTTACTCGTTCCGGCAATTTGTCTGTTAGCGACAAAGTTCCCCGCCGCGGGAACTAGTTCGCGAATTCGATATCTTATTGCGCGCGCGACTGTTACGCAGCTTCTCGGTTTGATTGAAGCGGTCTTCGCCATCCTGTTGATCGCGTTTTATTTTCGGGTGCGGCGTTCGCCAAGTGCGCCAACTGACGACACCGACATCAAATCCTCAGCCTAGGCCGACGGCGTTTCGCACGCGCTGCATGACTTTATCGGCAACTTCATTGGCCCGGTCAGCGCCCCGGGCGAGGACGTTGTCGATGAATGCCTGATCGGCCAGGAGTTCTTCGCGCCGTTTGCGCATCGGGGCAAAATATTCCCAGAGTTTCTCAAACAGCTCTTTCTTGAAATCGCCATAGCCGGTTCCACCTTTTTCAAACCGGGCCCGCATATTCTCGATTTCGTCCTTCGACGCGAACAGCGTGTAGAGCTGGAAAATAGTCGAACGGGAAGGATCCTTCGTCGCTTCCACCGGCGCGGAATCGGTTACGATGCTCATGACCCGTTTCCGCGTTTCTTTTTCGTCACCGAAGATGTCGATGTTGTTGTTGTAACTCTTGCTCATCTTCTGACCGTCGATCCCGGGAACGACTTCGGTGGCGGGCTGAATGCGCGGTTCGGGCAACTTGAAGATCTGTTTATCGGGCGCGGACTTCCCGTAGGTTTCATTCATCTTCACCGCGAGATCGCGCGTGATCTCGATATGCTGTTTCTGATCTTTGCCGACCGGCACAACGTCGCTGTCGTAAATCAAAATATCGGCCGCCATGAGAACCGGATAACTGAACAGACCGACGGTCGCAGCGAGCCCCCGCGCCATCTTATCTTTGTATGAGTGCGCCCGCTCCAGCAGGCCCATCGGCGCGACAGTCGACAAAATCCAGGCCAGCTCGGTGACTTGCGGCACATCCCTTTGCCGGAAGAGCGCTCCGCTATCGGGATTCAGTCCGCAGGCAAGAAAATCGACCGCCACCTGGCGCGTGTACGCCTGCAGCGTCTTCGGGTCGCGCACACTGGTCAGCGCATGGTACTCGGCAATAAAATAAAACGCTTCGCCTTCAGCCTGCAAAGCAATCGCGGGCCGCATCATGCCAAAATAATTGCCGATGTGCAGGGCGCCGCTGGGTTGGATGCCGGAAAGAATACGCATGGATCTAATTTTCGTAGCGGCGGGCTATGACCGTCGCACTTTTTTTAATGTTCGTTCGACGGTCACAGACCGCCGCTACAGATGCAAATCACAAACGTTTCTTACTCGCAATTTTCTTGTTAACCGCTAAATAAACCCACCATGCCAGCTCGCGCCAAGGATCCCATTTCCGTTGTGACCGGCGGCGCCGGGTTTCTGGGCTCGCATTTGACCGATCGATTGCTGGCCGAAGGTCATCGAGTGATTGCTGTCGACAACTTGATCACCGGCAATCCGGCCAACATCGGGCACCTCGCCGGGAACGAGAAGTTCCAGTTCATCAAGCACAACGTCTCGAACTTCATTTTTTTGCCGGAAGAGAAGCTCGATTACGTTTTCCATTTCGCGTCGCCGGCCAGCCCGATCGATTATCTGGAACTGCCGATACCGACCCTGAAGGTGGGCGCTCTCGGAACGCATAACGCGCTCGGCCTGGCCAAAGCCAAGGGCGCGTCCTTCCTTTTAGCATCGACATCGGAATGTTACGGCGATCCGCTAGTGCATCCGCAAAAGGAAGATTACTGGGGCAACGTCAATCCGATCGGGCCTCGCGGCGTTTACGATGAGGCGAAGCGTTTCGCAGAAGCCATGACCATGGCGTATCACCGCTATCACCATCTGGACACAAAGATCGTGCGCATCTTTAATACTTATGGGCCGCGAATGCGTTTGCGCGACGGCCGCGTGGTGCCGGCCTTCATTGGGCAGGCGTTAAACGGCCAGCCGCTCAGTATTTTCGGCGACGGCTCGCAGACCCGCTCGTTCTGTTACGTATCGGATTTAATCGACGGAATTTTCAAACTGGCGATGAGCGATTTCCACGAGCCGGTCAACATCGGCAATCCGCGCGAGATGACGATCAAGCAATTCGCCGACGAGATCATCCGCATCATCGGGACGAAATCGACGATCGACTACAAACCACTCCCCGTGGACGACCCCAAAGTGCGGCAGCCAGACATCAGCCGGGCCAAGAAGGTTCTGGGTTGGGAACCGAAGGTCCAGTTCGACGAAGGAATCAAGAAGACGATCGATTATTTTCGGGAATCGTTGAAACACTAAGGGATTGGGCGGGTTAATCCTTCGTATGCAAGAATTTCGCTGGTATTTGCGGCGTTTCGGCTCAAACTCCTCCTTGATGAATCGCGGGCTTTTTGGGGTTCTCTGCTTTCTAGCTGTGTGCTTTACAACAGCGGCCGAACAAATGGGTCCTTCGCTCGACGCCTCTTCCACGTTCGCCCTCTACCGGCCGGAAATTTTCACCACAGTGGATAGCTCCACGCTGATCGATCGCCTCCCCGTGCGGATCTTTTTAGACGGCACGCGTTTCCCGGTGTCGAGCGAGATGGGCCGGATGGGAATGACACCGCTCGATTTCCCCGCGATCGCCTTCATGAGTCCAGTGACCATCGCGCACATGAGCGTTTCCCGAGTTCACCGCGGACCCCGCGCGGATGGCAAGGATTTCAGCAAGGACGGAAAAGATTCTTCCGCTGAAGTAATGGGTGCACCGCTGAATCCGCTTCAATACGGTGGCGAAGCAGGCGTTTATTACGGGCACGCCAGCGGCAAGTTCGGTGGCGACGAGTTCGGAAGCTACATGATGGGCAGCGTGGGCAACGACAAATTCCAGATCAGCGCCGGCGCCTCTTATCAAGAGTGGAATGGGCACACCGCCCACGGCCATCGTTGACGCGCTTCTTTCTTTGAAGCGACGCCGCTCCAGATTCGCGATCAGCGAGCTGAGTTCCGAAAACGCCCGAGAGCGCGTTTTTGAACTCTAGGTGCAACCGCGCAGCAGGAAAATGATGAGCAGGATCGGAACTGGAATTCCAAGCAGCCATAGCAGAATCCAGCCCGCTGCACCTTTTTGTTTAATCGATTCGTTGAGTTTCATGGGGTTTTAACTATTACATCGGATGCGCCCCGACGGCCGCGTGCAATGAAATCTTCGGACCCCCGTCCTAACCTATGACGAACCATCAAGGTGATTGTGCTGAAGCGAAAAATGCCGAATCAGCATCAGATGCGTCCTCTTCCAACCAGGTCACTTGCCCGGTCTGCGGAACCATCGCGGTGCAGGAGAAATGCAAAATCATTTGCCGCAGCGAAATCTGCCGTGGCCGCGTGATTTACAACTGCTCGGAATTCTGAGCGGGGAAATTAATGATCTCCGCGCGTCGACGCTCGATCAGCGCGCCCCGCGCGGTAGTACAGACCATGTCGCGAGCTCCCAACTCGTTCCATTGCTCCGAGTTCTAGCGCTGCAGGAGAAATTCGGCCGCGCTTATTCCGGCCTCGCGTCGACTTCGAATCGGATGCAAGAAACTCGACTGCTTTAAGCAGTCGAGTTTTTGCGAGCGCTCGTAAGCAAATGCCAATTCAACCGATCCGTCGGCATCGGCGCAACCCGGCGCACTGAGCGCTTGGTCCCAGAACGAGAGCGCCGTTGTCGATACAACGCGGAATGTTTCGTCGCCGGGAGATGTGCACTCACGTGGACAATGCGAAGCAGCTCTCGATGCAGAGGATGGCCGGGGTTTGCTCGATAGAATCGGTGATAACGATTCGACCAGCTAGTCACAAGGCCGACTGCGTTAAGCTTACGGAGCTCGTCCTGAATCGTGCAAAGCGCGAGGCCGCTCATGTTCATCAACTCACGAACATAACGTTGCTGCGGAGGCGTCGAGAAAAGCAACCGCAATATCTCTGCGCGTACCTTCGGAAAGAGCACCTCCAGAAATGCGCGTTCCGATTTTACCTGACGCCCTCGCAAACGGGATTCTTTTTTCACGAATCGTTCTTAAACTTGACTGCTTAAAGCAGTCAAGTTTCAAAACGCAGACGCGAGGAGAAGGAGGGCTCGTGCAGGGTTAGAAACTCTGCGAGGAAGAAGGTGCGACGGGCGGAGATCGCAAATAAAGCTCGCCATGCGGGCGAGGAACGGGGTAAACAGAAGCTTCGATTGCGTTATCGGCCGCCCAACCGTGGCTTCGGCCAGGGCAAATGGGACTGGATCTTCGCTGGGCCCCGCTTGCGCGATCTCCTAGCAGCGTATTCCAACCATAACCAAAGGAAATAATATGAGCGAAGAAAACGAAAAGGAAAAAAGCGTGCGCGATCTGACACCCGATAAGGATGTAACGGGCGGGACCGCCATACCGGTGCCTCCCGTGGGAAACCCGGGGAGCAAAGATCGACCCGGCAAAATCGAGGGAGACCCACCAAGTCCGCTACCTCCGATACCCGGGGCGACCTAAGAGCACATTAGAATTCGGAAAAACCGCGCCGCGGCCTAGATCCACGGCGCGGTTTGTTTTTTCCCGGGAAGATTCCTCGAATTTCAGCCATCGCCGTTTACCGATTAGATCACGGCGGGAACGAATCGCTTTCCACCGGAAAACACGGGGAAATATAAAATCGAGCACTCAGTAAAGAGTCTCGACTAAATCTGCCGATTCATCGCAAGATCGGCATCTGTTTATGAAAGCAATTCGCTGGTTTGTTTTGGCCGCGCTTTTATTGCCGCTAATGGCGGCCGGTCAGGTGCGGGGCCCGGAATTTCAAATCACCAAAATAACGAAGAACCTGATCTCGACTCCGCAGTTTACTTACGCCGGCGCGCAACAATATCAGGCCAACCAGCGAGAGATGTGGCTCGAGGTGGAGGTGGAATTTTCAGCCGGGCCCGAATGGACTGATGAGCTGACCTTCAAATATTACATCCTGTTTAACGGGAAGCTGCTTACCGGAGAAGTCACCAACATCAATGTTCCCGGCGGCCGGGCCAATCGTTCGGTCATGTACGTCGCGCCCCGCACCCTTGCGCGTTTCGGAGGCAATCGCGCGGTCACGACGAGCACGGTTCAAAACATCGCGGTGCAGATCGTGCAACAGGGGGCAGTGAAAGGCGAACTCAGTTTGTTGCGCGCGCCGGCCCAATGGTTCGCCAACATTCCGCAGGTCGCCGGATTTGTTCTCAACAAGAACGAAACACCGTTTGCTCCGATTTACTGGGACCGTTACGAGCAAATCAAAGCGGCGCGGTAGCATTTCAGCCCATGACGATAGCTCCGCGCATCATCACTCTTAATCTCGGGTCGCAGACGCTCGGCCTGGCCGAATTTCAAGTTCAGCCGCATGGCGGGCTGGTCCTGCAAGACTACCGCCTGCGGGAAATTTTGGCCGACCCGGCAGGTGAAGGAATGCGGCAGGCGCAAATAGCGCCGGTCTTGCGCGAAATGATGAAGGAGCTGCGGATCGAGAACGGTGACGCGAATTTCGCCGTGGCCGGCCAATCGGTTTTCACCCGCTTTGTAAAACTGCCGGCCGTGGAAGAGGAAAAAATCGAGCGCATTATCTCCTTTGAGGCGCAACAGAATGTCCCCTACCCGATCGACGAGGTCGTTTGGGATTACCAGCTCGTCGGCGGCGGCGCGGATGAGCAGATCCAGGTGGTGCTCGTGGCTATCAAGTCGGATTTGCTGGATGAAATCAATGAAGCGGTCGAGGGCACCGGTTTGCGCACCCGCATTGTCGATGTTGCGCCGATGGCGCTCTACAACGCGTTTCGTTACAACTACAGCGACTTCAACGGCTGTTCTTTGCTGACCGATATCGGGGCGCGCACGACGAATCTTCTTTTTATCGAGCCCGGGAAAATTTTCTCACGGAGCGTGCCGATCGGCGGCGCCTCGATCACGGCGGCGATTGCCAAGGAATTCAACGACCCTGTCACGACGGCGGAATTCCGGAAAAAGCGGGACGGATTTGTCAGTCTCGGCGGGGCCTACGCCGAACCATCCGATGTCGATGTTGCGCGGGTCTCAAAAATTGTTCGCAGCACAATGACACGTCTGCATGCCGAGGTGATGCGGTCGATCAGCCATTACCGCGCGCAGCAGCAAGGCAATGCCCCGGAGCGCGTTCTTCTCTGCGGTGGCAGCGCGGGCATGCCTTACATGCGCGAATTTTTTCATGAGAAGCTGCAAATTCCGATCGAGTTTTTTAATCCTCTTCGCAACGTCGCCGTGGCTGAGACCGCGCCGGTGAGCGAGTTAACGCGTTCGGCCCATTTGTTAGGGGAACTGGTCGGGCTCGCCCTTCGAAGGGTGACCACCTGTCCCATGGAGCTCAACCTGCGCCCGGCCAGTGTGGCCCGTCGTCACGAGATGGAGAAACGACGTCCATTTTTTGTGGCCGCGGCCGCCTGTTTCGTACTCGCGCTGCTCGGCTGGAGCGCGTACTACGCGCGCGCAGCCCAGGTGACGCGGCACAGCACGGCGCAGTTCCAGCAAAAAATTGACGTCATGCATGGAGCCGAGGCGCAACTGGAAACGCTCCGCAAGCAAACAGCCGGGCTCGACAGCGAAGCCACGCCGCTCATCGCCGCTGTCAACGATCGCAGTTTCTGGCCGGAGATTCTCGATGACCTGAACGCGCGACTGCCGAAGGACGATATCTGGATCACCGAGCTGGTCCCGACCTCGGGCGGTAAACCGGTCGGTGTCGATGCAACACGGGCGAGAGCACTTGCCCCAAGTCCCACGCCCACACCCGCGGCC
>JBDTZF010000089.1:0-10865 GCA_040005265.1 Verrucomicrobiota bacterium | reverse complement strand
GCGAGCGTCCGATAAAACGTTGCGATCTTTTCCGCGGCCACACGGCCATCGAACAATTTTCTCTCGATCGGTTCGCGAGCTGCATCCGCCCGCGCGACGAACAGCAGGTTGTCCACGATCCCGGAAAGCCGCTCGCATTCGGCAATCGCCGATTCGATAACTTCGCGGTATTCGGCAGGCGCCCGGTCCCGCGTCAATGTGACCTGTGCCTCCCCCAGGATATTGGCGATCGGCGTGCGCAGCTCATGAGCGAGATCGGCGGAAAATTGTGAGAGGCGCGTGAAGGAATCCTCGAGCCGGGCCAACATTCCGTCGAAGGCGAGCGCAAGCGGCTGAAGCTCGCGAGGCCAGCCGGCGGGCGCCACGCGTTCATCGAGATGAGCCGAGCTGGTTCGTTCGAGCGAACGCGTCATCTGTCCAAGCGGGCGCAAACCGCGCTTCGTCACCGTGATGGCGATTGCAGCCGACGCAAGAATACTGCCCGCCAGCACGGCGATGAGCAGAATACCAAATTTTCGCTCCACCTGTTCGTCACTGGTCCTGTCCTGGGCGAGTTGGATAGTGTAGGGGCGGCCGCCGGATTCTTCGTTGATCGCGACCAGCGAAAACAATTTATTGTCCGCGTGATGATCCTTTGGACTCCAAACCGGCGACGTCGACTGTTGCGAAGGAGGAAAAATATTCGCAGGAAGCAATTCGCTCATCTTGGGCGTTTCAATCAGAGTGTGGCCGTCCAAATCGAGAACGCGAATCCAGTAGGGCGCATGTTCTCCGGGGCGAGCGGCCTTCAGTTCCTCGCCGAAAATTTGCGGGCCCCCACCGCTTCTAAAATCCGCGGTCAGGGCCGAAATCTTATCCGCCAAAACCGCATTGTCTTCGGCGAAAGCATGTCGAACCACAATCCAATAGAAGATACCGAGACCGCAAGACAGAAGAAGCGCGGATGCCAGCGTAAAGAGCAGGACAAGCTGCGACGTGATCGAACGCGGACTAGCGCGGTTTGAGGACATAACCGACGCCGCGGATGGTGTGGACGAGTTTGGTTTTGAAAGGATCGTCCACCTTCGCCCGCAACCGGCGAACCACAACGTCCACAACGTTGGTGTCGGTCTTGAAACCGATGTCCCAAACGTGCTCGGCGATTTCCGCGCGCGAGACCACTTCTCCCGACGAACGAACGAGATGCGCGAGCAGGAGAAACTCCTTGGGAGTGAGATTGAGCGGCACGCCCGACCGAACCGCTTTGTGCCGCTGTGTATCGATTTCCAAGTCGCCGATGCGCAAATGTTCTTCTGGCTGCGCGGGCGCCCGCCGCAGCAAGGTGCGAACGCGCGCGAGTAATTCCGAAAAGGCAAAAGGCTTTACCAGATAATCGTCCGCGCCCAGTTCGAGTCCTTTTACCCGGTCGCGCACACTATCCCGCGCGGTCAGGAAAAGAATCGGAGCCCGCATCCCATCGTCTCGCAGTTCAGCCACCACCTGCCAGCCGTCTTTGCTTGGCAGCATGACATCAACAATGAGAAGGTCGAACTTGTTCGCGCGGGCCAAGTCCAGGCCAGTCTCACCATCCTGGGCAAGATCGACATCAAAACCGGCTTCGCGAAGTCCTTTGGCCAGAAAAGCCGCCGACTTCGTTTCATCCTCGATCACCAATATGCGCATCGGTGGAGTCTATTTAAGCCATCTGTAAGATAAAACTCAAAAAGGCCGCTTCTTTCGAAGCGGCCTTTGCGAGTCAGAGGATTGTTGCCGGATCGCGAACTACTTTTTCGAGCTGGAAGTCGCTCCGTCCGCGGCCAGGCCGGTCCCTGATTTGGATTTAATCAGCGAAATATCGGAGGCATTGATCGCCCCGTCCGCGGTGACATCGACGCGGAAGTTCGACGCGGTCACTGAATTACCTGATTGCGATTTGGCCTGGCTCACGTCGGACGAATTGACTGCGCCGTTGCCGGTGGAATCGCCGAGCAGAACGTCCATGCGCGCTGAGACCGGACTGAAGGTCGCACCATTGCCATCCTGAGCGTTGCTTAGAGTAACAACGAGGTGCTGTGCGTTCGAAACATTCGAAACAGTTACGGTGACCTGATTCGGATTGGGTCCAGGCGCGACCGTCGGGGAGGAAGCTGTGCCCTGGGTGATGCTGGCGTTGCCAGTTGCAGCGACCGGCCGGTCGAATGTGAAGACCAGCGTGTGCGAGTTGTTAGGGCCTGGCGTGCGGCATTCTACGCCGGCCGCGCCATTGAACGGCAGAGGAATATCAAACGTGCCTGCTACGCCGTGAGTTTTCCTGGATACGACTCCCGGGACAGGCAAGGCTCCGGTGGTAGCGGCTTCGGCATTGATAAAGCCGTAGCCATCGAGAACCGAGTACCCCTTTCCGATCTTATTCGTGAGGCGACCGCTAAATGGATACGTTGTCGCGCCGTCGACGATGGTGCCGTTAAATGTCATTCCCGGCATGACGGTCGGCGTATCGATGTACTCGGGAATCAGGATACCGCTGCCGAGCATGTCGGCCGAATAATCCTGGTCGCGCACCAGCGCCGAGATGGTCATCCCTTGAGGCACCTGCGCGTCCTGCCACATCGACCGGCTGTTATTGAATCTAAGCACTTTCCCGCTGGTGAAGTTACTATTCGGGAAAGCCAGGTTTAGCGTCCACATGTGCTGATTCGGATTATTAGGATTTGGATTGGACGGAAAGGATGCGGCGTTGCTGCGCGATGGCGCGACATCTCCCGCTGCGAGGCCGACTGAATTTCCAAATAGAAATGTCGAGGTCCAAACCAGTCCGGGCGTATAACTGTATTTTGTCGGATCAAGGAAGTCCGCGGTCATGTTGCCACTGGCATTGCCGCTGAAGTTTCCTCCGGTTGTATAGCCTGCGGTTTGCGGCGTCGCATCAGAATTGAAATGGAACGCATCAAGACGGCCGGGACCGTTGTAAGCGATACTGAACACATTGGGATCGTTGGAACCCGTGCCGGTGTTGCGGCTGTCGTCACATGCAATGCTGATCGACACCGCGCCGCCATTTCCCGCCGTGGCCGACCCCGTTGCCAGGTAGGGATCCAGATCGTGAGGGAAGGCAGTTAACTGAAAGATCGTCTTTACCTGTTGCGGAGTAAGGCTGCGCGGACCGCCATGCGCTTGCAACACGAGTGCCGCCAACGCCGCGGCGTGAGGCGACGCCGCGCTCGTGCCAAAGAAATTAGGGAAGTTAGTGTCCATGTCGTAGGTCGATTCAGTAAGACCTGGAATAGGTCCCAGCGGGAAGAACGTATTGTTTGATCCGTCCATCGCCGCGATGTCCGGTTTCTGCCGGAATTGCGGCGTCGGCAACCGATTGCTGTTCGCATCGAAGTAGATCACGACCGGCCCCGGAGAAGTGAAATTCTCGGGAATATTGGGCCTAAACGCCGCGTAAGCCGCGATGCTGTTTGCGCCAGCGGCTGCGCTATGACCGAATGTTACCGGCGTAAGATAGTTGCCATATTCGGCCGGTCCGACCCCTGAGAGGCCGTTGCCAAAGTACACGTACTTGAGCTGGGTCGCCGCGTTTGGCGGCGTGGTCGTGTTCGAGCGGCTGATGACCATTTGCACCTGCGTGAAACCGTCGGCATTGAAAGTTGGGATCGAGAGTTCGTAAGGCCTGCTATTCACGAACGCGTTCGTCCCAAGCGCCGAGATAAAATTTCCCGACATGTCGAAGAACAAACAATTGAAGTCCTGGGTAATTCTCGAAACGTTGGTGGCGCCATTGATCTTGACGTGAAACGAACCCTGCGTGTAAACGGGCGGCATTTGCCCGTAGGGGTGCACCGTGATCGTGTAACTGTCGGTCGCCGGGGAGAAAAACATCACCGTTTCATCCACGCCGGTGTCTTGATCGACTAGCACCGCACCCTGCGAATTCGTGATGCGAACGATCCCATCGAAGTTGTCCGTGGGCAGGCCAGGCGTCGCTGTTTCTGCGATCACGTACAACTGTCCGGCCGTAAATTGGAACGGCCCAAAACTGACTTCCGAGCCAGCCGTACTGGTGCCGTCGCCTTGAAAAATCGGCGGCTCGATCAAATTCGGCGCCGAGGTGTCGTAGGGATCGTTCCACTGAAAGATGAATGCCTGGGCGTCGCTCGCGGTATTGATTGTCTGGGCGATGTCCTGGCCGCCGTCTGCTTTGAAATTGTGGAACCCTCCCGCGTAAAGTCCCTGCAGATTCGCGGGCACGGTGGATAGATTGATATTGGTATTCGCCGTTGCGCCGGGACCATTCGCTACTGGCCGAAAGACCGAAGCGTAGCCATCCGTTCCCCAGTTGTTTGCCGCTGAAGAGCAATAGGTCACGCCGGCATTCACCACATCGATCACGCCTTGCGCCACAATTCCATCCTGAAACATTGGTTCGTCGAGATAAGAAACGTCATCGCAAACAACATCGCCCGCGAAATCCTGGTTTGGGTACGTAAAACCGGGCAATCCGCCGAGCGCGCGAATATTATTCGCGAATCCGAGTTCGCCGACATCGGCGGTAGCGAAGGCGATTCGCGCCTTTGGCGCGATGTCGGCCACGATCTGGCACATGGCGCGGCCTTCATTCGTTGCGTTGGGTGGGCTGCTGAAATCCTGAAGGACCACAACTGGCTGGGAGTTCGTCAGGTTTCCGGCCCCCGGCAAATCTTGTGTCCCGACATCCTGCTGAGCCGTAGTGTAACCACCTTCTTCACTGGGCTGAGAATTATAGCTGTCGGACATCACGCCGATCTGCATCCCAGTGCCGTCGTAGTTGTGCAGCGCAGCCGGGTTATAAAGTGTGCTCACACGATTGACGCGATGCATGTTCACGCCATAATCGGTGACCGCACCGACACTGTGAATCGGGCGAAGCTGCAAAATTACCGAACCGACGCCCTTAGTTTGCGCGATCGCTGGAACATCATCAAGGGCCACGTATGCCTCAAGAACGCCGTGTCCCGCATATCGCGTATCGAGAGCCTGGATCTTTATCGAAGGGAAGGACGCTTGCAGCGAGGAGCGCAAAGCCTCTACCGGCACCCATCCGTTAGGCATGATCTCGACCAAATATTTTCCAGTCGCCCGATCGGTCAATGCTGCGGCCGCATATGTAGCAGCTTCCTTTGCCACCGCTGCCTTGTAAGCGGCCATACTGATTGCCGGGGCTTTTTGCCCGGAGGGAGAACTCGTTTGTGGGGGCGCGGTAATCTTTCCCTGCTCGATCAAACGGTTCTCAATAATTTTATCGAGACCGTTGGCGAGATTTTTCGGCAATGGAGTTGCAGTTGCCGAATGACTGATTAGTCCAATAAACGCTGCGAATAAGATCGTCGTGAAGAATCGTTTCGTAAACATAGTAGGGTTTGGTTTTCACCTACTATTCGGAATCGCTCGCCGCCCGGTTGTATCGCCGCGACGTTTTCTTCTAGCTCGAGTCTATGCTTCTGATGATTCCTGCGACGACGGAATAGCTATGACGAGTCCTGCCAAAAGGAACGTTACCGCCGCCGAAAACAAACAGTATCTGCAATAAGCGTGTAAAACGAACGCCTGCAAATAAAGCAGCCAAAGCGTGACCAAAAACATCCCGCCCACTGCTAAGGCCAGGAATGTTTGCGCGCGCGCGTAACCGAACGCAGCGAACGTGGCGAAACTAAACACACTGAAATAAGCCAATACGCCAAAGGCCGCCATGGGGATTCCGCCGATCCGCGCATACGGGCTGCCGAGCACCCGAAAACAATCAGGCGAGCCTCCGCAAAGCAAGGTTTCGCCCGTCAGCGCCTGAACGGTGAGATAGGTCGCGTCAGCCAGCCCGGCCAGCGCCACCACCGCAGCAGCGGCACAAAGAATAGTTCGAAATCGCGCGATGGTCATTGCTTCTCCGGTTTGGCGCCACTCGCCTTGAGTGCGGCGTCGATGGCAGCGCGAATACCCTCGGGCGTGCGTTCAGTCGGTCCGACCTCCCGATTGTTAATGAAAAGCGTGGGAGTGCTTTTTACGCCGAGAGAAGTGCCCCGCTCCTGATCCGAATCCACTCGTTGCTTGGCCTTTTCCGCCCCCGCGTCTTTTTTGAACTGTCCGATGTCCAATCCAATCATACCAGCATAGGAATCGAACAGCTTATCGACGTCGTCGGCTTTGCTCCAAGCTTCCTGCTCGCGATAAAATAAATCGTGCATCTCCCAGAAACGCCCCTGAAGCCCGGCGGCCTCGGCAGCCAGAGCTGCGTTGCGAGCGTGTTTATGATTCGCCAGCGGGAAATTGCGAAAAATGATTCTCAGGCGCGGATCATATTCCTTGGCCAACTGGTCCAGAAACGTGGAAATGTTACGACAAGGCGGACATTCAAAATCACCAAATTCCTCAAGCGTAACCGGTGCATCCGGATTGCCACGAAAATGCATTAGGGCGGCGTCGCTCTTTCCTGAGACCTCTTTGTCATGAGGAATGGTCAGGAGATGGGGCTGCTTTGCGCGGTAAAGCATCGCTCCGCTGACCAGCGTTGCCACCGCCACCAAACCAACAATAATAAATGGCAAAAAGCGTTTCATTGAATGGCGCGAGAGCCGAAAGCTTCAGCGCAAGCGGCAACTCGTCAAATTCTTACGTCTGGTCTCAACATGAAAAAAGAATGGGCGTATCACGAAGCTGGCCCCCCAGGGCGCCTCTGATCGTAATATTTTCCAGTTGGTGAGTACGAAACAGCTCCAACTAACGTTTTTCTTCAGTTTTGTCAGTTGGGAGCGCTGTTCCTGATTTTGCCTTCACGAGTGAAATGTCGGAGCTGTTAATTGCGCCGTTTGCCGTGACATCAGTACGGAAGTTGCCTGCGCTCACCGCTGTGCCGGTTTGACCTTTGGTCTGGCTAATGTCCGACGAGTTAACCGAGCCATTGTCGGAAGTGTCGCCGATAAGAAGATCCAAGGCCGCGACCACGTTATTGAGAGTAGCTGGAGCGTTACCCTGGTTGCTGTTCGTAACGGGCACCCCGTTGAGCGTGACCAGATGATGTTGGGCATTGGTAACTCCGGTAAGAGTGACCGTGTACTGATTCGTCCCCGGCCCAGGACCGTGACTGCTAACTGTGCCACCGTTGGTGATAGTGGGGGTGCTGGAGGCCGGACCGCTCACGGCAAACTCGGAGCCAAACGTGTAGATAATCTTGTACCCGTTTGGTGCTGTTCCTTCATTACGGCACTCAATCTCCCCTGTTCCGTTTGGGTAGATCGCGGGATCAAACAGGACAACGTCAAACGGACCCGCGGCGCCGTGCACCTTATTCGACACCACTCGATCCAAGGGCTGTTCCACTTCAATTTCCACTCCGGCTACGTTGCTACTAACCAATCCGCGATTGTCTCTCACCCGCAAAGTGGCATGGAAGTGACCATTACTTTGATAGGTATGCGAGATAAGCGGGCTCGATTGATAAGGTTGTGGCCCTGGCATCGCCGGATCGCCGAAGTCGAACTGATACATCAAAGTGTCACCCGGATTCGGGTCGGTAGATTGGGAAGCATTGAAGTTGACCAATAGCGGAGGATCTCCGGAAAGCGGATTGGCGGTGAGAGACGCTATCGGCGCAGCGTTTGGTGCGCACGAGGCGTTGCCCACGACGGTGTAGTCACCTGATGGCGCGAGGCTATCAGGCATGTTATCCGGGGTAACCGCTGCAGCATCGGAGCCAAAACGGACGCGCACGAGGAAACCAGTGAGATGCGCACCAACAGGGGAATTGCCGAGGGCGCTTCGCGGAATGACGATTGTGATGGTGCCGTCTGCGCTGAAGTGACTGGCCGGATCGGCATTGCCGAGACGAGTATTTGGCGCGCCGTAAGCCCCACCGGTTCCGCCGGTGGGAGCAAAAGTGCCATACTTAAAGACTGGGGCTGCAGGTGTGCCGCCATCAGTCGGGTAAGTGCTCATGTCTACCCAATAGCCCGTGGTCGTGTCGCCATTGATAAGGAATTGGATCGGCCAGCGGGTGTTGGCTGGTACTGCCGTAAGGTCCTGCACCTTGAGGGTGAAGACAATTTTGTCTGGTGAAGCGAACGCGAATGGCTCGGCAATATTCAGGCTTCGTAAATCCCAGCCTCCATTTGAGGTTTGACCTATTGGCGTGATGATGTCGCCAGCCTGGTCGGTGGCAATGGTGATGCCTGGAAGCAGACAAGGATTCTCCAGAGGCCCAGTTCCCACTGGAAATTCTCCGCAATTGGTACCTTCTCCGACACTGTTACGTGCGGTGACTTTATAAGTGTACTGCAACCCCCCGGTGGCTGTAACATCATCGTAAGTCGTCTTACACGCAGGACAGTTCTGCGTCTCGGTCGCAATCAAAGCATACGTGTTGGCCACGTTATCTTTGCGGTAAATATTGTAGCCCGTTAAGGGGGAGCCACCGTTGTCCGGCTCTGACCAAACAAGGTGCACAACCGCGCCGGAAACAGCCACGCTTTCCACTCGCGGCGCACCGGGCAATGCGGCTACGCAGTTGGGCGGGCTGCCCGTGCAACTTACTTGGGAATCAAACGCGCTTAGGAGCCGCGGACCGCCTGATTGTCGAATGACGGAAGCCAGTGCAGCGCGAGACTCGTTATAGGGCGGGCTGTGCGCGCCAGCGGTGGATGCAGTACATCCGGGAGCAACGCAACCATCGGCGTAAGCGGCCAGGACACGGCCTTCGGCGTCCATTTGAAGATCATTGAAGTCGAGCAGATTGCGGTCGGGCCCGCACGTTGTGCCAGCGGTGCAAATCGAGCCGACTTGGACCGGATCATTGCCACTCGCGTTGACCAGCGTGTAGGTCTGGCCGCGATCAAAAGTTGTCGCGACATAGAAATACCAAGTGCCGTTAAAGGTGTTCGTGCCCTGATAGCCCCCGGCAGTCGTCGTCCCGAGAAATCCGAAGGCCGCGCGATCACCATCACCCGCGACTACTTCGGGGAAAACGGCGTTCTGAATTATGCCACCGCTAACATCGACATCGTGCCAGGTATCTCCATGGTTTGTGGATACCGCAATATGCGGAATGTTGGCGTTGTTCTGGTAGCCAATATAAACGGTGTTATCAGAACCGATTCCGATAGATGGATCGGTCCCTCCCGCACCACTGCCGGGAATTGTTTTCACCGTCCAGGTCAAACCATTGTCTCGCGAAACGGCCACGCCTGTGTCACTGCCGCAACTCCTGTTCGGCACGTAGACCGTTCCATCCGGCCCAACTTTAAGGTGGCCGTGCAGGCCGCCGCATTGAGTCAAATTCCACATCGGCACACCGGCGCCGAACGTCAGTCCTCCATTATCACTGCGTGCGGCAAATGCGGTGCCCACATCCTGAGAAGCGTAATAAACTTGGTGAGGGTAAAGCGGATGCGGTGGAGGCGGAGGCACCGCGGCGTTGTTGTAAGGGCCGCCGCCGATGGTTTGATGGTCAACGCCGGCCGGCGTGCCCGAACCCTGCGATGGCATCCACGAACCAGCGTTTCCATCAAGATCAGAAAAAGCAGTGATACTTGTAGGACCAGACAATTGCGATTGGAAAACACGCCCGAGCCCGATGCCAGATTCACCTGGCACCTGATGATCCACAAATCCAATCGGATCAGTCGTCACGACGCCAGTCGTGGGCGATGTCACGTCTTCCCAAGGATTCTTTGCGGGTGATGAGCAATCATCAAAGTTGACGCGAAACTCATTCAAGCTCGCGGTGAAGAAAGCAACGCCGCCGGTATTTAATCTGAACGGCGGCGTGGTGTTCTTCAGGCTCGGCACATTCGGATTCCAATCAACGCCGATTGACGGCTCGCCGGCCGAATCCGCTCCGGCAAGGTTGCTCGGATTGGGCGGATAATTTTGATAACGCGGGGCTGTGACCGTGCCCGGCGGCGGCGCCGGCGGCTTGTTTTCAAGCGCAACCGTTGCCGTATAGCTTTGGCCAGCTGGCACGAAAGGAACCACGCGAATCGTGTAAACAGCCGACTGCGCTGGTAAAATTATCACCTCGGGGTCCGCCGACGACGCAGAACTCCCGATAGGCCCTCCCGTCGGTGGCGATCCCGCATACAAATAAACATCGAAGTCCGCAGCCGTGGCCGGCCAATTCACAGTGACCCGGATTTGTTTGGTCGGATCCGGGTTGGGCCCCGGCGCCATGTTGACAGTCAATCCAAAATCACTGCACGACATCGGCACAGTGCAGATCGGGTCACCCGCGTTTCCCGTAGGATTCGACACCACAAACGGTCCATCGGTGTAAGTCAGCGTTGGAGAGGCGGGTGAAATTGTTCCACTGGAAGGCGCCGGCGCCGCCAAGCTCAGAAAACCGAACGAGGCGCCGATCGAACAGAGCGCGATGGCGATTACTACGCGAATATTAAAAATACCAGATTGAGAGGCGGATTTCTTTTTCATAGGGATAATGGGATCCGATGAACGGAAGGTTCACGTCGCGGATATAGTTTAGGAGTCGGATTTCCCCGAACGTTTGGATGCCTCGCCGTATATTTCCCGCTTACTAGATAAAACGTCCTGCGGGCCTTTACCCGTGCCGCCAGAGCGTTATCTCCGAGGGTGCGGTCTCATTTTGCGATGGTGCAAAATGGTTAGCGCACAGCGTGTGCGCGATGAGCCAGAATTTACAACAAAGCGCTCGCCTTCCGCTCGTAAATTCTAACGAAGGTCGCCGCTTTACGGCAATCCGTGCCCGATCGTGGATTTGGTCAATGCGATGTCGGAACTGCTAATCGAGCCGTCGGCCGTAATATCTTCGCGGAACGTGGCCGCCGTGACCGACTGGCCAGCGTGTGATTTCACAATCGAAAGGTCCGACGCGTTAACGGATT
>JBDTZF010000188.1:0-3262 GCA_040005265.1 Verrucomicrobiota bacterium | reverse complement strand
CCATTCCAATGCTGAATCAGAGTTTTATAATCGCTGGTCGCACCGACAGCCCAGCAGTCGGAGCTAGAATTGCATGCGACACTCCACAAAAATCCAGGGACTGCACTCGAAGCGGCGACCGGCTTTCCCTTCGGTAAGGGGAGATGCGGCCTCGCCCTCGATAGGGCGCGGTCACCTCGGGAAACCGGCGGCTCGGATTGGGGCATCGACGTTTGCGGTTGGGCGGAAAGGCTGACCAGCGCCAGCAGCACTCCCGCCGAGCAAAGGCTGAAAGCCAATAAGACGCGAGGAATGAAGACTCCAGCTTGGGAGGAACGTGCTCTGTTCAAGATAATAATCTATGTTTTTACGCGAATAGCGCTATCCGTCTGCGGTCGCCGCTGCCCCGTTAATTGATCCTGATCCCTGGAGTTGATGCCCTTGTGACCGCTTCCAGTCTGACCTTGGCCCGATTGTAGAATAAGCAGCTTGGAATGACAACGGGTTTGAAACCGCCGTCCTAACTAGCCAAAACCGCTGGTTCTTGATATACGACGCTCTATGAAGCACGACACTCTATGAAGCGATACTGGTTATCGATCTTGATTGCAGGTTTGACGATCGGTCGGGCGGAAACAACCCTGGCTGAAACTCAGAGCGGAAACGAAAGGATCGTCTCGCGGATTCCCCGCGCGCCTGTGGCGTCGGGTGCAATCGCATCCGTCGGTTACAGCAAACGTCTGCAAATCCTCGAAATCGAATTCTTGAACGGCGCCATTTACCGCTACAACGGCGTTCCGCGCTCGATTTACCACAAGTTAATGTCGTCACCATCCAAGGCGCACTATTTTCACGAGCATATCAAAGGTAACTTTCCCTCGTCCCGAATCCGGAAGTGGCAAACACACGATTAGCAACGCGCTGGCGTTTCAACTTCAAGGAAGCGGCGCAAAAGTTCGTCCTTACTTCTCGAGAGAAACGGGTCGCGCTTTTTATCATTGCTGCATTTCTGCTCGGTCTAAGCACGAAATTCTATCGCGACGCGCATCCCGTTGCTTCGCCGCCGCCATCGAAGAAAATCAGTCGCTCCACTGCGCACCGGAGCCCATCGACTCCACAGCGACCGCAAAAACCTGCGTCTCCTTAAATTCGCTCAATGCATGAAGCCGATCCGTGTCGAGGTAAACGACCTCATGCAAAAGGGCTACGTCTATTACCGAACAAAACGTCTCGGACGGGATTTTCGCTTCGATTTCCGCCCACAGTTATCGCCGAGTCAAATGCTTCGACTCGGCGTCTTCGGCGGAAAATACATGACCGATTGCGCTGCTGAATTTCCACGGGACTGGTTTACGCGCGCAAGATTTAGTGAGGATCGACATGACCCGGCGCTGAATTGCTTTGGGGTGAACGCCTCGCAATCGCTTTCCGCCTGGCGAGAGAAGGGATGGATCTACCACGAAGATCCGCGCGGGTGGTTTCAATGGTATTGCCGCTACTATATGGGACGCCGCTGCATCGATGATGAGCGCCAGATCAAACGCTGGAAAGCCGTTCGCCGGCACATTGCCCAACTGAAGAAACACTGCCGGCGCGGGGATTTGAATTGCCGGCGGAAACAACGCCAGGCGTTACTTCATTGGGCCTACGACTCACGAAAAATCTAGATTGCCCGGTTCAACTCGCTATTCGCGCCAGCAACGCGCGGGCCGCATTGTGTCCGGGAATTCCGCTGACCGCGCCACCGCGTTGCGCGCTCGAACCGCACATGAACACATTCTCAAATTCCGTTTCGACACCCCACGTGCCCTCATGTTCCCCACTAACGGCGAACGGCCAGGTCGGTGCATCGTGAAAAATATTGCCGCGAAACATCCCTAACGAATCCTCGATATCGACCGGGCTCTTGCTTTCAATGCAGGGCCGGCCATTCTGCGCCACGGCCAGACACTCCTCCAGCGGCTCCTCGAACCATTGATTGAGGCTCGCGACGAATTTCTTTTCCGCCTCCGCTCGCATCGTCCTGTTGTCCCGGGAAAACAAGCGCCACGGCGCGTCGAGCCCGAATAATGTCATCGTATGAAAACCCTGCTCGCGCAGTTCGGGCGAGAGAATGCTGTTGTCGGTTAGCGTGTGACAATAAACTTCGCACGGCATCTTGTCGGGCAAACTTCCCCGAAAGGCTTGCTGATAGCTCCGGTTCATCTGCTCGTAGCCTTCGTCGCTGTGAAAGGTTCCGCAGAATGCCTCCGCTGCCGGATATTTTTTCGCCTTCAACTTCGGCAACCGGCGCAGGAGCATGTTGATCTTGAACACCGATCCCTCGTCGGTCGCATCCGGCTGGTATGGCTTACCGAGAAACTTCGCCATCACGTTTTTTCCAAAATTTACCAGCAGAAATCGCGCTTCGACAGTTTGCGGTTCCTGATCGATCTCGAAGGAGATCGTGCACATTTTATCATTCATATCGACGCTGTGAAGATCGACATTCGTCTGGAATTCTGCGCCGGCCTTGCGCGCACCCTCCTCCAGTTCCCGCGCCACCGCGCCCATTCCGCCCACCGGCACTTTCCATTCGCCGGTTTTGTTTCCGATCAAATGATAAAGAAAACAGCGGTTCTGCACCAGCGATGGATCGTGCGGATGGGTAAAGACGCCGATCTTGGCGTCGGTCAGCACCAGACCGCGGATCAGGTCGTCATGTAGATAGCGTTCAATCGACCGCCCGAGCGGTTCCTCAGCCAGACTTTGCCACGTTTCGCGGGAAACAGGATCGACATCAAACCGTTTCGCGAATTCTTTTTTCGCCACAAGCGGCTCGAGCATGCTGTCCCAGGAATACTCGGCGAAGACGCGCGACAGATTGTAAAACTTCTTCATCTGCTCGTACTCGACCTCGCTGCCGGTAAGATCGGCAATCGACCGGCGGCTCGTTGCTTCATCGACATTGCTCAGCAGCAGCCCATCATGTCGGCCGTCCTTTACGTACGGCGTAAACGATCCCGTCGTCCGCCGGCGCAACTCGAGATTCAGTCCGAGATCGCGAATGATTTTCTCCGGAAACAAACTGACCAGGTACGAGTAACGAGATAAACGCGCGTCGTAATCGGGAAAAACCTGCTGTGATGTCGTCGCCCCGCCGATGTAATCGTTCTTCTCCAAGAGCAGCACGCTGAGTCCAGCGCGTCCGAGATAATTCGCCGCAACCAGGCCATTATGACCCGCGCCAAGAATTACGACATCGTACTTATGCTTTGAGTTGGAAGTCTGATTTTCGATGCTT
>JBDTZF010000088.1:0-11130 GCA_040005265.1 Verrucomicrobiota bacterium | reverse complement strand
GGGCGTAAAATTCGTTGATGTTGTTGAGCGCCCAAACCATGTCGCGCGAATCATCCAGAACGATCACGCCGCCCGAGCCGGCCATTGAGCCGGCGGTGGCGAGCGAATCAAAATCCATCGGGAGTTCTTCGATCGACATTTCGCGTTCGATTGTCGATCCATCCGGCTGCTTCTGCGGGAATTTGAAACGCTCATCCGCGCGCAGAACTTTGGCCGATGTGCCGCCCGGGATGACGGCCTTTAGTGAGCGTCCGCTCCGCAGACCTCCGGCCATATCGTAGATCAATTGGCCCATTGTTACGGCGCCAACTTCAATTTCAAAGTATCCGGGCCGCTGGACGTCACCGCTCACGCAAACGATCCGGGTACCGGTATTATTCGGGCGACCGAGCCCCGCGTACGCCGCGCCGCCCATGGCCATGATATGTTTCACATGACAAAGCGTTTCCACGTTGTTCACGATGGTCGGGCACATGTAGAGGCCGAGCACTGCGGGAAAATAGGGGGGTTTGATTCGCGGATAACCGCGCTTGCCCTCGAGGGATTCAATCAGCCCGGTTTCTTCGCCACAAATGTAGGCCCCGGCACCTCGATGAATGTAAACTTCGACGTCGAACCCGGTGCCGAGAATGTTTTTGCCCAGGAAGTTATGGGCCCGGGCTTCCTCGATGGCCCGTTCGAGGATCTTCGCCCCTTGCGGGAACTCGCCTCTTATATATATGTATGCCGCCCGGGCGTTCAGGGCGAAGCAGGAGATCAGAATGCCTTCCAGCAGCTGATGGGGATCTTCGTGGATGATGTAGCGGTCCTTGAATGTGCCCGGCTCGGATTCATCCGCGTTGCAGATCAGATACACCGGCCGTTTTTCATCTGGCTTGATGAAACTCCACTTCAGTCCGCAGGAAAATCCGGCCCCGCCACGGCCCCGCAAGCCTGAGGTCTTCACCTCACTTACGATTCGCTCGCGCGACATCGTTACGGCCTTGCGCAAATCCTCGTACCCGCCGTCGCGCAGATAACACTCGATGTCGGTCGTCCAATCGTCGCGTCCGATGTTTTTGAAAACGAGACGGTGTTCGAGCGGGTGAGTGGTATGGGCATAACGCCACGCCGGTCCCCCGGCGAGAGCGTTCGCGGCGTTGTGAGGCTGCACGTTCTCGTGCAGTTCGTCATTCACCATGCAAACCGGTGCGGTGCCACAGCTGGCGAGACATTCCACGAACTCGATGCTGTAATTTCCATTGGGGCTAACGGAAATCGGATTATGCATGGTGCCGGTGTCGCGGTGGCGTTGAATCCCGGTCGCTGCGCACAAAGTCTCCATCACCTGATAGCTGCCTGCCATCGCGCAGCTCAGGGTGCGACAAACGCGGATGTGTGTTCTGCCCGCGGCCTCGCTTCGATACATCGGATAGAACGTGACCAGCTCGAGAATATTGATGGGCTGAAGACCGAGTTTCGACGCGATCCAGGTCACAGCTTCATCGTTGATGAATCCGAAATGCTCCTGCCAGAGGTGCAGAAGCGGCATCGCCGCGCTCCGTTGCTTAGTTTCGGGATAGCGCGCTATCGCTTCATCCATTCTCCGCTCCAGCTCGGCGGGAACCTGAGTGCTCGTCGAGTCCACGAGAGGAAAAGCTATTCGGACAACGTGCTTTGCTTTTCAGCGACCTTGTCGTCTTTGAAAACGATCGTCACTGTGCCGTTGTCCTGCCGATAAACGTAAGTCATTGTCTTCATGATAACGAAGTCGGCGCTGTCGACCGATGTCGGTGGGCCCAGAATCGATTCGACCTGTTTCTTCGTCATTCCTTTTTCTACTTCGTCCACATTCGCCTTGACGATGCGTCGATTGGAGCAGGAAGTGCCGATCACCACCAGGAGCACGAGCACGATTACTAAAGGCAATCGCGAGATCGTGCGCGGAATTCGTTGTAGGATCGACATATTTGTTTTCGATTACGGCGACGTATTTAGATTACTGTCTTTACTATCCACTTCGTCGTTCTTGAACGTGATGATCGCGAATTTCTTTCCATCTTCGTAACGGTAGGTGGTCTTCTTAAAAATAAACATGTCGACCCTCTCGACCGTGGTGGCAGGGCCGAGAATTGTTTCCACCTGCGCCTTGGACATTCCGGTCGTGATTTTGTTGTAGTTCGCCAGGTTCAGCCTTGTCCCGGATAGACGATCGCATCCGGTCAACATAAGTGCGGTTAGCAGGCATATGGATAAGATCGGAATTCGGAGGGTGGATGGTTTCATCCTCATCTGTCGCATTCGCCCATCACGAAGTCCAGACTCCCGAGCACTGCAGGAACGTCGCCTATCATGCATCCCGGCAACAGCTCCGGAAGAATGCTGAGATTTACAAATGATGGTGCCCGGATTTTCAGCCGGTGCGGCACGCCGCCACCTTTACTGTTGATGTAAAACCCGAGCTCGCCCTTTGGATTTTCCGCTGCGAAATAGACTTCTCCCGGCGGCGCGTCGGGGCCTTCCGTCACGACGATAAAATGATGGATCAGTTCCTCCATCTTGGTCATGACATGCGATTTCGGCGGCGTCATGTTTTTCCAATCGACTACGTTGATGGGACCGCCCGGCAGTTTTGCAATCGCCTGTCGGAGGATCCGCACGCTTTGCCGCATCTCTTCGATTCGCACCAGGTAGCGATCGTAGCAATCTCCCGCGCTGCCGATGATCACATCGAAATCGTATTGGTTGTAATCGAGATAAGGATGCTTGCGCCGAAGGTCGTGATCGATGCCGCTGCCGCGCAAGTTAGGACCCGAAAGCGCGTAGGAAATCGCCCGATCCTTCGGGATTACCCCAATGTCCCGGGTTCGATCCACAAAAATACGGTTACGGGTCAGCAATTTGTCGATCTCGCCAAGGTTGGGCGCGAAATCATCCAGAAACTTGTTGAGCTGCGGGATAAACTTTTCAGGCAAATCGCGAATCTGACCGCCGACGCGCGTGTACGAGGTGGTGAATCGAGCTCCGGTCAGAAGCTCGAAGAGATCGTAGAGTTTTTCGCGCTCGGTGAAGGTGTAGAGAAAAACGGTCATCGCGCCGAGATCGAGAGCCATCGCGCCGAGGCCGAGGAGATGCGACGAGATGCGCGACGTTTCGCAGCAAATCGTGCGAATTGCCTGGCCGCGGGGCGGAATTTCCCAGCCCATCAATTTTTCCACCGCAAGCGCATAGGCGACGTTGTTTGAAAGCGGGGCGAGATAATCGAGCCGGTCGGTGTAAGGAACGAACTGATTGTATTGCATGTTCTCGGCGATTTTTTCATCGCCGCGATGCAGATAGCCAATGTCCGGCGTGGCCTTCATGATGATCTCGCCATCGAGTTCGAGCACCAGACGCAACACACCGTGCGTTGCCGGGTGCGACGGCCCCATGTTAAGCACCATCTTTTCGCCGATGTCATCATCGCCCTGCCGCAACTTTGCGTCGGCCGACGTCGCTCGCGTTACCGGATCGGGAGATTCAATTTCACGCACCGTAAAAGCCATAGGATCGACAACTGCATTTATGCTGGCGAATGCCTCGGCGCGCGCAAGCAATTTATAGATTGTCATCCTGAGCGCAGCGAAGGACCTCGCGAACTCAGGGAAATTTACGAGCTTCGGCAACACCGGCTTCAGCGGGAGCGTAACGAACGCTTGCGTGCTCCTTGACGGTTTGCGAGGTCCCTCACCGTCTCCGCGGCTCAGGATGACTGCGCGGTGAAAATTCGCTACTGGCGAATCGCGCCGGACTCTTACTATTGCGGTGTCGGCGAAGCGCTCGGTGCAGGTACTGGCTGGCTGGCCGGAGTGATGACCATTTCCTGCGTATCATTCTCGTTCTTGGTGCCGGGCGACGCCTTCAGCTTGGCCGCGGCTTTTTGTTTTTTCGGCGTTTTCTCGCGTTTCGCGGGCGCAGATTTTGGACGCGGCACAAGACGGACGGAGATCGGATTTGGGTAGAGCGAGTTGTAGGCACCGCTTGCCGCATCCACTCCTACCCCGATGAGCCCGCCCGCAATAATGTTACCCGCCATAGCCGTTCCTCCAGTTCCAGAGTACCTGCTTTCAACCTGTACCGTCTGCGGGCTGTACCCCGGCTTGCTTATTGTCACGGTGAACTTGTCACCGCGGCGACTCTTCACAAATTTCGCAGGGGTCACCCCTTTTTCTCCGGAAGAAAGCCTAACGTCCGCTCCCGTCGGGTCGCTCAAAACGGTGAGTTTATCGTGAACGCCGCGAGTGATCGTGGCGCAGGAGGTGAAAAACAGAAACGGCAAGAAAAGTGCGAAACTTGTCTTCATCATTCAGTAATTAACGAGTCGTTGGGATCTAAGCCAACGAAAAGAATCGGCCTTGGAGTCTTTCGCGTTGATTCCCGGAACGCCCTGAGCAATGTGATCATGTAATGAAAAAAATCGCACTGTTGTTTGCGGGGCAAGGCGCGCAGGCCGTCGGCATGGGCCGGGACCTGGCCGATCAATTCCCGGTTGCAGCCGAGTTGTTCCGAAAGGCGGATGAAGTTCTGGGCCGCAAGTTAAGCGAAATCGCGTGGAACGGTCCAATCGAAGAACTGACCAAGACGAATAATTGTCAGCCCGCTCTTTATGTTCACGGGCTGGCCTGTCTGGCGGCAGTACGCGAATTGGCCGGCGAACTTTCGGTCGGCGGCGCGGCGGGACTGTCGTTAGGCGAGCTGACTGCGCACGCGGCCGGAGGAACCTTCGAGTTCGAGGAGGGGCTGAGACTGGTTCAGAAGCGCGGTGAGTTAATGGATGAAGCCTGCTCCCAGACGCAGGGTGGAATGGCGGCGATGATTGGCGCCGGCGAAAGTGATGTGCGCCGTTTGGCCGCGGCCGAGGATGTGGATATCGCCAATATCAATGCTCCCGGGCAGATCGTTATTTCAGGGAACCTGGCGAAAGTGGAAGCCGCGGTTGGGGTGGCCAAGGAATTTGGAATTCGCCGTGCCACACTGTTGAATGTGGCCGGAGCATATCACTCGCGGTTAATGGATAGTGCATATCAAAAGCTGGGCTCAGCTATTCTCGATGTCCAGATGCAGCTGCCCCGGTTTCCGATTGTCAGCAATGTAACCGGTGAGGAAGTCAAAACGTTGCCGGAGATTCACCGGACATTGCAGGATCAAGTCACGAGCACAGTGCGCTGGACCGATTGCATGGAGCGGCTCGCAGCTCTCGGCTGCGATCTCTTTATTGAACTTGGCCCGGGCGGGGTGCTCGCCGGTTTGCTCAAGCGCACGCTCGACGGCGCGGAGGTAATGTCAGTGGGAGACGCGGACTCGGCGCGACGGTGCGCGGAAAGAATTCGCGCACCGAATTGATCGCTCCCGGGTTCATTTAATATAACGATGCCGTCTGAGAGACCGACGATCGCACAACGCACGTCGTTTGTGCAACGGGGCGCCGATTACTTTGGGTTGTCGGGGCCGGCTGAATTCATTACTGCCGCAATTTTTGTGGTACTCATGATCGCGCTTCGAATTGCGAACCTGATCAGCTACCGTTTCGATTCCGATGAATCGCAGCATCTCCATGTCGTTTGGGCATGGGCGCACGGTTTTGTGCAATATCGCGACATTTTCGACAATCACATGCCGCTGTTTCACATCATGTTCGCGCCCGTTTACAAGCTCATTGGAGAGCGCCCGGCAATTCTCTATTGGATGCGTTTCATTATGCTGCCGTTGTACTTTGTCGCGGCATGGTGCACTTATCGGATCGGCACCCTTCTTTTTTCCCGGCGCGCGGGCATATGGGCTGTCGTCCTCGTTGGCTTTTATCCCGCCTATCACTTTATTTCACTGCAATTTCGAACGGACAACGTTTGGGCATTGTTCTGGCTTCTGTGCGTTACGGTGCTGATGGGCGGCGAGTTGAGCGCGCGTCGCGCGCTCAAGGCCGGCCTTCTCCTTGGGCTGTGTTTCGCCGTGTCGATGAAGTCGAGCCTGTTTTTGGTATCGATCTTGGTCGCTGCGCCACTCACCGTGTTTGTGGTCGGCCGGGAGAGGTTGGGCCAATCATGGAGTCATCTTGCACAATGTGCCGCTGCATTTCTTGTGACAACGCTGATTGTGCCGGCCGCAGTCATCATCTTTTTCGCGCTCGAAGGCGTTTGGCGCGATTTCCGGTACTGCGTTTTTGATTTCAACGTTCTGGCGAGTCGTTTGGCTGGAGGCGAGCTCTTCTACAAGAGCCATCCCGTGGTTGCTGCCGCGTTTTTTCTAGTGGTGGCCGGCATTTGTGTTTATATCGGGCGACAGCTCGCGCGCCACTCTGCTAATCCTGGGTTGGCTGTCCGGCGAGCTTTTGTCTTTTTTGTTTGTGCTTCCTATTTCCTCGCACTCGAGAGTCGTCTCTGGCCGTTGCTTTCGCACGACAATGATCCGCCGTTCTATCCACTCGTGTTCGTTCTGATTTCGGGAGTGGCGCTTGGCGTATCGGATCGACTCGCTCGTCAAAAACGGAATGTTCTCGGAAATCTGCGGCCCCGGTCTTTGATTCAAATCGCTGCGGCTGCCGAAGTCGTCCTGTCGGTAACAATGCATCCATTTTGGAAGAATCGCACCAAGTCAGAAGCCGACCTGCTGCGAGATGTCCTCGCCTTGACGACGCCGGCCGATTATGTTTTTGATTGCAAAGGTGAGACCGTCTTTCGAACTCGCTGTTTTCGTCCTGTCCTGGAGAAAATGACCGTGGCCTGCATCCGGACCGGAGTCATCGTGGATAACGCGCCACAGCGATGCATCGACACGCGCACTTGCGTGGTGGCGACGGAGCTGAAGAAGAGAATCTCACTCAACACTCGACGATTCTTGAAGCATTGTTACTTGCCGGTGGCCGGTAATTTGCGCGTGGCAGGCGCAGAACTGCAACCGTCTTCGGCAGATCCTTATCGATTCGACTTCGAGGTCGTGATCCCCGCATCCTACGAAATCATTTACATTGATGAGCGTGTGCGGGGCACACTCGACGGAATCCCCTGTAACGGTGCTCGATTCCTCGGGCCTGGGAGGCATACGTTTGAATCAGAATCGACATTCCAAAACCTGTTCTTACTCTGGGCACCAGCCGTAGATCGACATTTTACCCCCTATCATCGCGTCTCGTAATGGCTCTTCCCTGTTTATCCCTGGTCCCCGTGTTGACGTCTGATTCGCGGGTGATGTTGATAGCGCCGCATCCGGACGACGAATCGCTTGCCTGCAGCGTCATTTTGCAGCGTGCCGTTCGCGCCGGGTCGTCCATCCGTATCGTTTATGCAACGGATGGCGATAACAATCCGTGGCCGCAGCGCCTGTTCGAGCGCAAGTGGCGCATCGACGCTTCCGATCGCAAGCGGTGGGGAAAATTGAGGCGCTCAGAGGCCTCGGCGGCGTTGCGGATGCTTGGCGTTCATGCCAACCACACCCAGTTTCTCGCCTTGCCCGATCAGGGCTTAACGAATCTCCTCCGGACTGATTGTAAATCTACGCTCGAGCTCCTGGCCGCAATTATTCGCAATTGCTCCCCCACGCATCTGTTGGTGCCATCAATTTCGGATACGCATCCGGACCACAGTGCCCTCGCGGTGATGCTGCGCCTGGTTCTGGCCGAGATATTTGAACCGGGTCTTTCGACCTTAAGTTATGCTGTGCATGGAAAGAGCGAGGCGTTTTTTGGCCGCGCTGAGCCGCTTCTTCAATCGCAGTCAGAGGCGGAAAAGAAGCTCGGCGCGATTCTTTGCCACAAAACGCAAATCAAATTGTCGAGAAAAAGATTCCTCGGCTACGCTCATCGCCCCGAACAACTTCTTAACCTCGGGCAAAACGGCGCGCCCTTCGCCGACGGTCCAATTCGTGAAGTGGTTAGGCAAGATGACGTTCTGTGTGTAAAAATGAAACTGTCCCCGAAACTGCTCCAGGGTGGCAAAGCAGTGTTGTTTTTGTTAGGGAAAGATTCGGATGGCTTGGTGCGATGCCTGAAGGCTTGTTTGACTGGCCGATCAGGCAAGATCGATATAGTGAATGTTTCGGCGGATCTTCGCACAACCGGGCATTACCGTGGCGACGCTTTCGCCGGAGAATTTGCAATTCCGATCGATTTGTTTTCGCCCGCGCATGCGCTCTTCGTCAAACTCGAACGTCGCTCGCTGTTTTTTGACGAAGCCGGCTGGGTTGAGGTTCCTCCGGCTGTTCGGGTTCCGCATACCGAATCGCTCGTGGCGGCCCGGCCGTCGCTGGTGTTTCGTTAGGCTATTCTTGATCTTGCGCCGCGCGTTCGTTGCCGTAGTTTTCGCGCATGACACTGACCGAGCGAGTGGACTCAGATTTGAAGGACGCGATGCGGGCCAAAGACACCACCAAGCTGGGTGTGCTTCGAATGCTCAAGGCCGCCATGATGAACGCCACGATCGAAAAATCGGGCGCGGACAGCAAGCTGAACGATGCGGACGCCACCCAGGTGATTCGCAAACAAGTCAAGCAAAGGCACGATTCGATCGAGAGCTTTGAAAAGGGCGGGCGCGCGGAGCTCGCGGCCAAGGAGAAAACGGAGCTGTCGATCTTGAATTCCTATTTGCCGCAGGCCATGAGCCCGGACGATCTCGCGAAGGTTGTGCGGGAGACCATTGCCGAGACCGGCGCCACGTCGAAAGCGCAAATGGGCGCGGTCATGAAAGCGTTGCAGGAGAAAGTCGCCGGACGAACCGATGGCAAAAGTCTGAGCGCGGAGGTGCAGAAACAGTTGAATGGTTGAGAAGTTGAGCGGTTGAGGGCATTCTGCGCCAGCGAGTCGGGACTCCACTCAACTTCTCAACCCTTGATCTCTCAACTATCCTCATGCTAAGCGCCATTCTCGTAGCGGCCGGTAGCAGCCGTCGCATGGGTCTCGACAAATTGCTCGCCAGCATCGCCGGCAAGCCGGTGATCGCGCACACCATCACTGCATTCCAGCGCGCTCATTCTGTAAGTGAGATCATCATCGTCGCTCGCGAAGATCGACATCGCGAAATTGAGAAGATCGTACGCGATGAAAATTTGAACAAAGTCCGGTCGATCGTTGCTGGTGGCGAACATCGTCATGATTCTGTGCACGCCGGTCTGAGCCAGATTTCCGCGGAGGCAAAATACGTCGCAGTGCACGATGCGGCGCGCCCGCTAGTCACGCCGGAACAGATCGAGCGCGTTTTCGAAAAGTGCCGGCAAACCGGCGCGGCCACGCTGGCCGAGCCGATCAGTGACACCATCAAGCGGGTTGATGTCGATCTTCTGGTGAGCGATTCGGTGGATCGCCGGCAACTCTATGCCATGCAAACCCCTCAAATCTTCGAGCGAAGTTTATTAGAAGAAGCATATCGCGCGGTGGAAGACAAAAAGGTTTCAGTGACTGACGAAGTATCGGCGGTCGAGTTGCTTCGCCGTAAAGTTGCCCTGGTTGTGAACGAGGACTTGAATTTCAAGATCACGTATCCGCGCGATCTGCCGTTGGCCGATTTTGTTCTCCGGCAGCGCGGCGCAAGTGCATAATCTTGAAAGCATCCCGCCAAATGAGAAGCGCAGCGATACAACGCGTTTAGCGAACCGTTTCCCCGCTCATGGCCAACCCGCATTACATCATCGTCGGCGCCGGTCTGGCCGGAGCTGTTCTCGCGCGCGAACTCGCAACGAAGCTCCAGTGTCAAATCACAGTTTACGAAGCGAAAAACCACATCGGTGGAAATTGTCACACCGCCCGGGATCCGGCGACCGGGATCCTGGTTCATCAGTACGGGCCGCACATCTTCAATACCGACCGCGAGGATGTCTGGAATTATGTGAATCGATTCGCCCGTTTTCGGCCATTTGTGAATCGGGTCAAAGTCACGATCGACAAGGGAATTTTTTCATTCCCGATCAATTTGCATACGATCAATCAATTCTTCGGTAAGAGTCTTACTCCCTCCGAGGCGCGCGAGTTCATCGCTTCAATGGCCGACAAGAGGATCGGCCAACCGGCAAATTTCGAGGAACAAGCGCTCAAGATGATTGGGCGCGATTTGTATGACGCTTTTTTTTATGGCTACACCAAGAAGCAATGGGGCTGCGAGCCGCGTGAGCTGCCAGCCTCGGTGCTCAAACGGCTGCCGGTGAGATTCAATTACAACGACAGTTATTATGACCGGGCGTTTCAAGGAATCCCGGAAGAGGGGTACACCGAGATGATTCGCGGTGTTTTGGCACACGAAAGCATCACAATAATGCTCAGTACTCCGTTTCAATCGTCATTTGTAGAAAACGCGACGCATCTGTTTTACACCGGCCCGCTCGATGCGTACTTCGGTTTCAAATTGGGGCGGCTGGGATATCGAACGGTTGAGTTCGAGCGCAGCGATGCGCGTGGCGACTTTCAGGGCTGCGCGGTCATGAATTATCCGACTATGAACGTTCCCTACACGCGTATTCACGAGCACAAACACTTCGCTCCATGGGAGCAGCACGAGAAGACGGTTTACTTCAAGGAGTTTAGCAAGGAAACCGGGCCTAACGATATTCCCTACTATCCAAAGAGGCTCGAGGCCGATGTCGATCTTCTTCAGAAATATGTTCGCCTGGCTGAGTCGGAAAAAGCGACTTCGTTTCTGGGTCGACTAGGCACTTATCGCTACCTGAACATGGATGAAGTGATCGCTGAGTCCCTCGATTTTGCCGAGTTGTTTGTAGGGCGCCTTAGAGAGAAAAAAGCCCCGCCGGTTTTCTCGCCCTGACCCGGTCCACTGACGCCCGATCGGCGCAGACTAGGCCAGCATTGGATCGATTGGCACGAACGGGCGGACGAGTTCTACGATTCCAGGCACGTCTTTGCGCCTTAACGGACGACCGCGTCTCTTGAGTTTAGTTCCTTCCAACTCGCTCATCTTCAACAAGCGGCCGTGCTTCCAAATCCAGGCGTCCGGATTGTAGGGACCGACCCGGCGAGGATCGGTCCAGGTATGGATCGACAAAAGATTATCGCGCGCGGCGGCGGCGATGTGCATCGGTCCGCTATCGACGCTGATGATGAAATGGGCCTTGCGAATCAAATGGATCAACTGAAGCAGCGTTGTCTGATTGGTCAGCTCGACGCAATTGTCCGGG
>JBDTZF010000187.1:0-3310 GCA_040005265.1 Verrucomicrobiota bacterium | reverse complement strand
AGCTCAGTCCGGGTCATCCTTTTCGAATAGGATAAGGCCAAAGGCTCTTAACTGTTCTGATGGCACTCATTTCTTAACTTCCGCAATATGCGCGCGACCGTAGGCCCCAGTCCATACCAGCCTATGAAAGAGTTTATCCATCTCCTCCGGCGACAAAGTCATGCCGTGTTGAACCCACCAGGTTAGTAAAGAAAAAAGGCTGCCTGCCAATCCATGGGCAACGGCGCTTCGGCGGTCGGGCGGGATCGTGCGGGCCCGCAGCATTTCGTTTAGCCGCTGTTCGATGCCGCGGGCGAAATGCTCTTGTCCTAACTCCATCACATCATGCAGTCGGCCCGATTTAACCGGGGCGTTGTAAAACGGACGCGCCTCTTCGACGTGCGCGAACAATTCCTGCACCGGTGCGACTCGTTGCGATTTGTCCCCGAAACGCGAAAGCGCCGTGGCCATTCCTTCGAAAAATTCCTCGGCATCGCTGAGGAAGAGATCGTTCTTGTCGCGGTAGTGCGTGTAGAAAGTGGAGCGACTCACTCCCGCGCCATCAAGGACATCTTGGACGGTGATGTCGTCGAACGGCTTTTTCACTAGCAAGTCCATTAGCGCATCACCCAGCCGATCGCGGGAGCGGCGTACCCGTTGATCTTCCTTTTTCTCCAATTCGTTCAGGTTTCTGAACACCGGGGGCTTCTCTGTTCGGTTTCTGTTCGTGCTCATGCTGGCAACCAACGAATTGGTCGATGAAGCTCAAGGCATGAACGATAATCGACTTGGCGGGATCGCGCTAATCCTTGGAGCCGTGAGCGGCATGATCACGATGAGTCTTCATCCGGTGGCCGGCGCTCATCCCATCACGCCTGCGCAATTTGAAAAGCTGGCAACGCTCATGATTGGCGTCCACGTTCTCGCCATCGCGGGCGTGCCGTTCTCGTTTCTCGGGGCGCTGGCGCTTGCGCGACGGCTGGACTCCCCGAGTCGCATCGGAATTGCCGGACTGGCTATCTACGGTCTCGGCCTGGTTGCCGTGATGATTGCTCCGGCGATGAGCGGTCTGGTGGGCACCGAAATTATTCGCCACATAATTGCGCAAGCGCCGGGCTACGAACAATGGCGAACTCTGATGGAGTATAATTTTTTGATCAATCAGGCGTTTGCCAAGATCTTTGTGGTCGCTTCCTGCGCTTCCATCACGCTCTGGTCGGCTTTGATCGTGAAGCGCAGCTCCTTCTCGATCGCGCTCGGGATATACGGGCTGGTACTCGGCCCGGGTATTGTCATTGCCATGATGGTTGGCGCGCTCAGGCTCGATGTCCACGGATTTGGCCTGATCGTTTTTTGCCAGGCGCTCTGGTTTATCGTCGCCGGCGTTATCCTGGTTCGGTCAAAAGAGCTGCGACCAACGCTAACCTAATTTTAACAACACGATGGCGGTGTAGAAGATTTGCGAGAGCGGAAACGTGATGGCCCAGACGGCGTGGTACCGTTCGTTTTTCGAGAGGCCCGCGATCAGAAAACCGGCGGTCCAGAGCCCAATCATCGGCAGATAGAGCGGTCCCTGATCGATGAAGTGCTGCTTCCCTTTGAGCAACGTGTCGATGATATCCAACGGCCAGATGGTGCCAAAGACGAAGAAGAAGCCGCGGCGATTCTTATAGTAGTACTCCCGCCAGTTCGATGAACCGGTCGGTTCCAGTTCGCCGGGAAAAAGAACACCCGCGGAGAGATAGATCAGGATTGGCGCAACGTTCACCCAGACGAAAAGGAAGAAGGTCCACTCTCGCGCGCCGTGCCAGCGGTAAAGGACCACCAATATAACATCAGCTCGGAGAAAACATTGATCATCCAGAGGGTATGAATCCAATAGGCGCGCGGCCGATTGTGCACCTGAATGACGTCGCTAATCGCATTCAGAATCCGGGTGGCGGCAAGGCCGGTCACGATCGAGACCAGAACTGCGATGTAGTTGAAGGCGTCGTTCACGGCGGGAGCATGTCGTACGAAAGGCAGAAGTAAAAATTAAGAATCAAGAATTAAAGTGCGACGGAGTTAAAGAAATCCAATGTTCGCTGCTTGTCGCCCTGCGGTTGAGTTGATAGAACAGAGTGATGGAGCGCAGACACATCAAATGGCTGCCGATCGTACTGGCAGCTTTATACTTCGGTTATCAATATTTCAGCTCGGAGAAGTTTGTGAATCCCGAGACTGGTCGCGCGAGTCACGTCGGCATGTCGACGCAACAGGAAGCGGCGCTCGGTTTACAAAGCTACCAACAGGTTCTCTCGCAGTCGCAGAAGATCGATTCCGGCGCCGACCTTGAAACGGTAACGCGGGTCACAAGCCGTCTCGCCGCGGCCACCGGAAATACGGGAAAGAGCTTCGATTGGAAAGTATCGCTCATCCGGGACGCTAAACAGAACGCGTTTTGCCTGCCGGGCGGCAAGATTGTGGTTTACAGCGGTATCATTCCAATTACACAAAACGAGCCTGGACTCGCCACGGTTCTCGGACACGAGATGGCCCACGCCACTTCGCGTCACGGCGCGCAACGCGTGCTGCAAGAAAATCTGGCGCAAACCGCCATGACCGGCGTTGCCGCGTCGTTGTCGGATATGGATTACAATAAGCAACGCGCGGTCATGGGCGCGCTGGGGGCGGGAGCAAAATTCGGCGTGCTCATGCCGTTCAGCCGCAAGCATGAATCGGAGGCGGACGAGATTGGTCTTATATATATGGCGCGGGCTGGTTACGATCCTCAGGAGAGTATCCGGTTTTGGAAGCGAATGGAGCAAGCTGGCAGCGGGCAACCGCCCGAGTTTTTGTCGACCCATCCTTCACACGGCACCCGTATCGCGCAGCTCGAAGCATTAATGCCTAAGGCGATGGAAGAATATAATCGCGCAGGGCATCACTGACCTGACGCCAAGGGGCAAAAAACGCCGGAGCCTAACGGGACCCGAGCTGAGCCACCGCTCTCCACGGCGAGTCTTCGACTGGCGGGGAGCGAGTGTTGCTGCACTCTCAACTACCTGTCGCGCCGTAGCAAACCGAAGGCGGATCATCTCTCAAGCCTCAACTTTCTTATCCCACCGTCAGCGGGAGCGTTAGGTCTTGGCGAGCACGGCGTCGACGTCCAGGACGAACTGAGGATGGAAGCCAATATGTTTGGCTTTGCGCCACCAGCTCTCGCCACCGGGCGTCCTGAGCAAGGTGCCCAAGAGCGCTCCACCTGTCGCTTCGAAAGTCCCCTTCGGGAAGATCCCGCGCTGCGTTCTGTCCCAAATGTGAAAAGCCGCCCAGGCGTTTTCCTGCAGCA
>JBDTZF010000087.1:0-11274 GCA_040005265.1 Verrucomicrobiota bacterium | reverse complement strand
TTGCTCTTGTTGGATGGCGACCACAGCCGGCGGAACCAGCGTCGCCGGCTGAACGGGAGTGTCACTCAGAGGAAGGCGGATCCGAAAAGTGGTGCCACGTCCGAGTTCGGTTTCAATGTCCAAAGTGCCCTGGTGGCGTTTCACGATACCGAACACCATCGCGAGCCCGAGGCCGGTGCCTTTGTCTCCTTTGGTGGAGAAGAATGGATCGAGACAACGCGCGCGCGTTTCAGCCGTCATCCCCGAGCCGGTATCGGAGACTTCGATCAGCGCTTCCTGCGCCTCGACCCATGTTCGGACAGTGACGGTGCCCCCATCCGGCATGGCATCCGCCGCGTTGAAGATCAGATTGGTAAGCATCTCGCGAAGCTCGGAGGCGTTTCCGCTAACCGCTGAAATTTCGGCAAGGTCCCGGGCAATTTCGATCGGCATGGTAACCCGGTTGGGATCTATCCATTTGGGTTGGGCCAGGAGAATGGCCTGCTCAGCTATCGCGTTAAGATCGACAGGTGAGAACAAATCTGCTTGATCGCGCGGCCGGTAGAAATCGCGTAACCGACTAACAACTTCGGCTGCGTCACGTCCAGCAACGTTGATGATGCCCAGATACTCGAGCGCGGTATTTTTCTCGGCGAGAAGTTTGCCCTCTCCGGTCATTAGAATGTCGCTGTAGCCAATTACGGCCATTAGCGCATTGCTGAAATCGTGGACCACGCCTCCCGCCATTTCCGCAAATGCGGTCAGACGCTCTTGTTGCACCATTTGTCGCTGTGCCGCCTGTATGTCGTCGAGCGCCTGTTGGAGCTGAGCAGTGCGTTCGTGGACACGGTCTTCCAAGGCCCTGTTTTGATCTTCAATTTCCAGCCTGAGAAATCGCGCCTCTAGGATATTGCGTATCCTCACGTTCATCTCGGACGGGTCGAACGGCTTGGCCAGCAAATCGGTCGCGCCGGCCGCGAGTGCCTTTCGTTTATTTGTGGAACTCGCATCGCCCGTGATCACGAGGACAGGCACCTGGTCGTTGAGAGGAAGATTCTGCCTCATGAGATCGAGAATCTGAATTCCGCCGAGTCCGGGCATGGCCAGATCGAGGAGAATCAGGTCGGGCTTGAATGCTTTGAGCCTGTCAAAAAAAAGCGTCGAGTCCGTGATGGTCTGGAGATTTGTGTAGCCCAACCGGTTCAGGACGTTGGCCATCAAGCAGGTAGTCGCGACATCGTCGTCCACCATTAGAATATGGGCTTGTTTAAGCTTCGCCGTCTCCATGGGGCGCTCGGATAGTTACCAGGCCGGCGTGCCCGCAACGAGCTTGCGAACGGAATCAAGAAGTGAGGCGGGCAAAACGGGTTTGGCGAGAAAGGTCATTCCGCCCCTTTGTAGCTCGTTGTTACCGATTTCCGATTTGCTTACGAGACCGGTAAGAAAGAGAACCGGAACGTCCCGCAACAGTGAATCGCTCGCTGCGCTGCGGGCGAGTTCGCCGCCGTCAATGCCAGGCATGTCGATATCCAGGAGCATAATGTGCGGCCGGAATCGTCGGGCGACGTCCATTGCTTTCGTAGAATCCTTTTCTGTCAGAACTTCATATTCGCCGCTGTTCTCCAAAATCATTCCGGAAAGTCGCGCTAAATTGGGATCGTCATCGACGATTAACACTCGGGTCTTATCCATGGTGCTACAGTTGAGCAGCAGCCGTGCGCCGGGAAGATGCGGGGAATACGCATCTTTGTTTGTACGTTTCCTTTTCGCTATGGAAAATCTGGCCTTTTAGGATTCCGCTTCACAAGAATCCTGAATTCGAACGAAAAGCGGCGATTACTTAGGGCGCAGGCCCCTTTCCTCAGGCACTTGGAACAGTCGATGCTGCTGCTTCAGCGTGAGTCAACATTTAATGTCGCCTGCGTACTTTGCGGGAGGCGGCTCGATTTTGCCAGACTTCACATCTGGAGCACGCTTCGCAACGCCTCAATTTTCGAGTACGCGCCTGATGAACGGGAGACCTATCCAGTCTTCCATGTTGCCGCTGAGCGCATTCTCGGCTGCGTGGCCGCTTTACGACCTCAATTCGACCAGGCTTCGAGCGGATGGGGAATAGTCACGTGCAATGATCGCAAAGTCACTGCTCGCTGTGCCGCAGGCTTCCAGAAGCTTTCGCGCGTCCGATTATCGCCGGCAGCCCAATCGTCGCATCCTGATCGTGGATGATAACGCATCGATCCAAAGCGATTTCCGCAAAATTCTTAGCGCGGATGATGCTGACAACATCGAGGCCGAAGAAGGGATGCTTTTTGGACGACGAACAGCGCTTGTTCGTCCCGCCCAGTTCTCATTGGATTCTGCATTCCAGGGCCAGCAGGCGCTCGAGCTCGTGCGCAGCTCCGTAGAGCGGGGCGAACGTTATGCCGTTGTCTTCATTGATGAACGGATGCCGCCGGGTTGGAACGGACTGAAGACCACGGAAAAATTGTGGGAAGTGGACCCCGACCTCCAGATCGTGATCTGCACCGGTCATTCCGACTACACCTGGGAGGAGATGATGGAAGCCATCAGCTTTCCTGAGCGAATGCTCATTTTGAAAAAGCCATTCGACGCGATTGAAGTACTGCAGCTCGCACACGCGCTGGCAGAGAAATGGTCCCTGCTGCAAGTGTCGCGCTCGAACACCACGGTCCTTGAGCATGCCGTCGAAGATCGGATATCGGAGCTAAAGGGTGTCAACGAGTTGCTCGAATCGGAAGTTGAAAAACTGCGTGATAGCGAGATGAACCTTGCTCTCGCTCAACAAGTCTCACATATGGGCAGCTGGGAAATGATACTGGATAGCGCAGTCCCGGATGCCGATCGAAACCTGCACTGGTCTGACGAACAATTCCGGATCTTCGGTCTTGAGCCGGGTTCAGTCGAAGCAACGCAGCGATTATTTTTTGAGCTGGTACACGGGGATGACCGAAAACGAGTAAGAGCAACGTTCGCATCCGCCCTGGAATCCGGACAGCCGTGCAATTTCGAGCATCGAATCACGTGGCACGATGGCACCGAGCGGGAGGTCCACGAACAAGTGCATTTCCTAAGGGATAAAGAAAATGGTCCGATTGTAAAAGTAATCGGCACGACGCAGGAAGTGACCGAGCGGAAAGAAGCCGAACGTGTCCTGCGCGAACAAGCTGAGATGCTAAACCTTGCGCACGACGCAATCGTGGTGCGGCGATGCAAAGACCGGGTTATTACGTTCTGGAACAAAGGCGCAGAGCGCCTCTACGGTTGGACTGCGAAGGAGGCCATTGGAAAGCGGATCGACGAGCTTCTCTACCCGGACCGTGATCATTACGACGCCGTGGCAGAGGCAGTGGAGACCACTGGAGAATTTCGGGGCGAAGTGCACCAGGTGACCAAAGATGGCCGCCGACTTGTGGTGAACGCGCGCGCGAACGTGATCCAAAAAGGCAGCGGGATGCCAAACTCGGTACTGATTATCCAAACGGACGTCACCCAACATAAAGAGCTCGAAGCCCAGTTTCTCCGGGCGCAGCGCCTGGAAAGTATCGGCACACTTGCGAGCGGCGTCGCGCATGACCTTAACAACATCCTGGCCCCGATCCTTATGTCTACTCCGCTCCTACGTGGAGAATTAACCGCCGAGCTAAAAGCAAAGGTGGTCGATACGATCGAGAAAAGCGCAGAGCGAGGCGCGCAGATCGTAAAGCAGGTCCTTACGTTCGCCCGCGGGGCCGACGGCGAGCATATCCTGATGAATCCGAAGCATCTTGTGCAGGAAATGGCGGAAATCGTGGACCAGACTTTTCCCAAATCGATTCAAGTCACGTCGCGATACTCCGACGAGCTCGGCCTGGTGGAGGGCGATCCGACGCAGCTGCATCAGGTCCTCCTGAACCTGTGCCTGAACGCACGCGATGCCATGGCGAGCGGCGGGACGCTGATGCTTTCAGCGGAGAATTTCTTCGTGGATGAGCATTACGCTTCGATGATGCCGGAGGCTAAATGCGGCCCGCATGTGCTGATTACCGTACGTGATACCGGTGTGGGAATCCCAGCCAATATCATCGACAAGATTTTCGATCCCTTTTTTACCACGAAACAGGTCGGCCACGGTACTGGCCTGGGATTATCGACCCTGCTCGGAATCGTAAAAGGCCATGGCGGGTTTGTGGTGGCGCAAAGCGAACCCGGAAACGGCACAACGTTTCGCATCTATTTGCCCGAAGCCTCCGGAACTGAGGTCATAGGGGAAGCCACCGGCGCGCCGCCCGAAGGGCACGGCGAAGGAGTTTTGATCGTTGATGATGAGCCGGCAATCCTTGCCGTTACAAAGCAGGTTCTCGAGAGTCACAACTACCGGGTTTTTTGTGCCGAGGACGGCCCTGACGCGGTCGCTCTCTTCGCGCAAGAGATGGACGGAATCGATCTGGTCATTACCGATCTCATGATGCCATGCATGGATGGCGTGTCCGTTGTGCGCTCGACCAAAAAGATGAAACCCGGCACCCATTTTATTGCTTCCACGGGAATGGGAGAACAGACGCGGACTGCGGAGCTGGCTGAGCTCGGCGTGAATGCGCACTTATTCAAGCCCTTCAATCATGTCAGATTGCTGCGCACAATGCGCGAGATTATCGACGGCGTACAGCCGGCAACAGAAAGGGCTACATGAAAAGCGTTCGGATTTTGATTGCTGACGATCACGAAGTAGTAAGGGAAGGTTTGCGAGCGCTCGTCGAACACGAAGAAGGCTGGGAAGTTTGCGGTGTGGCGAAGACCGGCTGCGAAGCGGTCGAGACTGCGAAAAGATTGAAGCCTGACGTCGCTGTGCTCGACATGGCGATGCCCCAGCTCAGCGGACTGGAGGCGGTGCGCCAGATCAAGCGCGCTGTGCCAACCGCCGAGATCCTTGTTTTTAGTGCGCATCGTTCCGAAGAAGTAGTCGCGCAGGTGTTCGAAGCCGGTGCGAAGAGCTATATCTGCAAGTCGGACGCCGGAAAATATCTGGTTGCGGCAATCCGGTCGCTGGCCGAGCACAAGCCATTCTTTACGCCGGAGGTATCCGAAATTCTCTTCTCGAAATTCCTGACCACGGATGCGCAGCGCAAGAGCGGAATGGCCGAACAGAAGCTTACTACGCGAGAGCGCGAGATTGTGCGTTTGCTCGCCGAAGGCCGGAGTAACAAAGAGACCGCCGGTTTCCTCGGAATCAGTGTTCGTACCTCAGAAACGCATCGCGCCAGTCTGATGCGAAAGCTTCGACTCGAGTCGCTTGCCGCCCTGGTTCGCTACGCGATCCGCAACCACATCATTGAAGCCTGAGGGCCTGACCAGTGTCACTCGTAGAGAAACCTGCAGGAATTCCAGGCGCGGCGATGTTGCTAGTCGACGACAATGCAGCCTTTCGAGAGATAACCGCGTTGGCGCTCGGCAAACTCGGTTTTTTCGTCAAAGCTTACAGCTCTGGAGACGCTGCCCTCGAAAGTAGCAGCATGGATTCGCGGTTTCAGTTGTTAATGACGGATGTGATAATGGCGAGCATGAACGGTATCGAGCTGGCCGAGCGAGTTCGCTTGTTTCGCCCGGAGGTCAAGGTGCTCTTTTGCTCCGGCTATCCTAGATCCGCGCTTCTTCGCAATGGGCTGGATCTCGGGCGGGGCGAATTCCTGATGAAGCCGATGTCGATCGACGCCCTGTCGGCGAAGATTCAAGTCTTGTTGGGTCCCGCGGGGAACCCGTAGTGATCCTGTCCCTTGGGGGAAGGGTCTTAGGGCGACGAGAAGGGCCATTCATTTCCCTGCCGCCCGCTGCGTAGTTTCACCAGGCGGAAGCGGGTGGTTGTCCTGCCAGGGATTGGAACGATCCGCGCTGCAACATCGTACGTACTCTATATATATATGAGCGTACTTCGTCCCACTCTTGCGCAGACAACGTCCCGGACATGCCAAAGCATGCCTCTGCAGCCGCGTTGCCCGACCGGGAGCAATCGGGTCCCGACGATCCTCTTCGTTGAGGATGAGGTAAACATTTGCGAGGTGGGAAAGATCTACCTGGAAAGCAAGGGCTACCGCATATTCGAGGCGAGCAACTCCAACGAGGCCCTGGTACTGTGGCAGAAACATCAAAGCGAAATCGATCTCGTGGTGACTGACCTGAAAATGCCGTGCGGAGGCACAGGCCATCAACTGGTTCGGAGACTCCGGATAGACCGGCCCGACTTGAAAGTGATTTTTACGAGCGGCTCCAGTGCCGATTCATCCGGCAACGAATCATTGCTCGACGGAAACACCAACTTTCTTCTGAAGCCGTATCGATTAAACGGTTTGGCCGAGATGATCCACGGTTTTCTGTCGGACAAGAAGGCGGCGGCCTAAGCGAAAGATCAACATGGGTAGCGTGATCGAATTCAAGCCCGAGTGGCAACAAAATGCCACACCCGAACCGGGGCCGGCCGTTAGCGACCTGGTACCTTTCAATTCGCGGGTGCCCGTGATTATTGCGGAGGACGACATCGTCTCTCGAACTTTGCTCATCGCAGTGCTGCGCAAGGCGGGATACGATCCGATCGTTGCGCTCAATGGAAGGGATGCGATGACAGCCCTGCGACAGCAAACGAAGGCCTGCATCGCGATCGTGGATTGGATGATGCCGGAAATGGATGGCGCCGAGGTTTGCCGTCGAGCGAGGGCCAGTGGCAAGCTTGTCCATATAATCATGCTCACCGCTCGCAACCGGAAGGAAGACACTGTCGAAGCTTTAGATGCCGGCGCGGATGACTACCTCGTAAAACCATTCAACCAGGAAGAATTGCTGGCGCGCGTGCGGGCCGGAATTCGAACGCTTGACGCCCAGTCTGCTCTTGGCCTTCGAGCTGATGAACTCGAAGGCGTTATCGCCCACACGGCGTTGCCGGCCCGGCTTGTCATTCCGCTTTAATCGCCGGACTGCACAGTCGTAACGCTCGCCTTTTCGTTAGCCATTCTGTGCCCGCGCATTAGGAAGCCTTCGGTTCTCCGTCAGGCTCTTCGGCCGCCAGGCGCACCCTCTCCTTTTCGTAGCATTCCGGGCAGGCTCCGTGGCTGAACCGGGAGCCGGTTTCCTTCTGAATGTAGGTTTCGACCTGCTCCCAATAATCCGCTTCGTCGCGTACTTTGCGGCAATAAACACAAATTGGGATCAGCTCTTTTAATTGCCGGATTTCCGCGGTGAACTGCAGAATCCGCTCCGCGACGCGCAGGCGCATCTGTAACGCCTCGCGATCGATCGGCTTGGTTAGAAAGTCATCGACCGCAGCGGCGGTGGCGAGCGTGTAGTTTTCGGGCGTCGTCCGATTTGCCGTCAGCAGAATGAAGTAGGTATAGGGGATACCGGGGCGGGCACGAATCTTCTCGCACAAGGCCAAACCATCCAGGCCTGGCATCATCCAATCGCTCACGACCAGGCGGGTAGGTTCGGCATTGAAAAGAACCCACGCCTCGTCGCCGTCGCGCGCGCTTACCACTTCGTAACCCGCCCGTTGCAGGAGTGAGTCGAGAATTTTTGAGCTAATGAGATCATCTTCGGCAATGAGAACTCTTGTGCGTTTCGGAGCGATCGCGACGTCGAGCCGGCTTTCCCAGTCCGCCTCGGCCTTCATCACGACTCGATCAGACGGTGGCATGATCGTCCTCCTCCATTGGAAATGTTTCCTGAAGTTCCTCTACCGGCGGTGTCAAAGGATTGATGCCGTTAGGGTAGGGCAAAATTTGTTTGGCGGGAGAGATCTGAATTTTATCGATCTCGTTTCCTTTGGGCATCGGCACCTCTGAGGCGGTGATCCAGATTGTGAAATGAAACGTTGTGCCTGCGCCAATCTCGCTTTCGATCCAGATTTTTCCGTGCATTTTCTGGATCAGCTGCGAGGCGATGGAGAGCCCGAGGCCGGTCCCGCCATAATTGCGCGTGGTCGAGCTGTCCGCCTGGGCAAAGGCTTCGAAAATGCCTTCCTGTTTCTCGGGGGCTATGCCGATGCCGGTATCCGCTACGGAGAAGTGCAGCTCGATTTCATCATGCGCGACCGATTCGGTGACTACTTTCATTACGATTTTGCCCCGCTGGGTAAACTTGATCGCGTTGTCGACGAGATTCGCCAAAATTTGGCGCAACCGCATCGGATCACCGATGAGATGATCCGGAACGCTCGCCGGAATGTCTGCCACGAGCTCCAGATGCTTGTGATCCGCGCGAACACCGAGTGGTTTCAACATTACTTCAATCGCGTCGCGGAGGCTGAAACTAATCGATTCCATCTCGAGTTTCCCGGCTTCGATTCTGGAAAAATCCAGGATATCGTTGATTACGCCCAACAGCGAATGCGTGGAGGTTTTTACCATGCCGAGGTACTCGCGCTGCTCGCGATTCAGTTCGGTATCGAGCGTGAGATCGGTCATCCCGAGGATGCCGTTCATCGGCGTGCGAATTTCGTGGCTCATATTCGCTAGGAACTCGCTCTTGGCGCGGTTGGCCGTTTCGGCCACAAGTTTCGCCCTGGTCAGGTCGCCATTGGCCTGCGCCAAATCAAGGGTTCGCTTCTGCACGCGCTCTTCGAGTTGGAGCTGCGTAGCCCGCATAAACTCACGCCGCCGAACTGCCAGCCATGCGATGCAACCCGCACCGGACGTGAGAAGGAACACGGCGATATGTCCAATCCAGGCAAAACGACGCGTGGCGGAGACAGTGGGCCGCGCCCAGAATTCTTCATTGGCAAGCCCGCTCCAAAGGTACCATTTGGTTTCTGCGTCATTCAGGTTGAGCGCGAGAGTTTGCGATTCTACCAAAGAAGGGTCGGGGGCCGCCGCATTCAGCCACTTCGCGGAACTCTCCCACGTGCCATGCCTGCGCGGCGGGACGGTGAAATCATGGCCTGGGGCTCTTACCGCATAAGAGCCGGAGTGCAGGAGGTCGCTGACCGCTCGAGTTAGCATTACGCCGGAGATGCAGCCACGGAGCGTGCCGTCGGGTCCATAAAAGGGCACCGAATAGACGAAGCCGGAGCGATCCTTATCGTTAGGCATCGACGGCCTGTAGCGGGTATTGTCGCAGGTTATGACTTCAGGCCCAGTCAGAGCGGGTACCTTGACGCCGGCAATGCTCTCCTCCCGGGGATAATGCTTCTTGAACCATGCGAGCTGTTGTTTCATCAGCCGATATTCGAAGATTTCAATCTCCGGCACAGCCGGCTCGGCCTCTGACTTGCGACCATTCTGCTCATCGCCGTTCCGGCCGACAATTAGCTCGTCAAAGGTGATGATAGGCACCTGTGGCTTGCCCGTGCGCGGATCGATTTCCTCCGGCTCAAGATCGAGCGGAACGATGTAAACTTCGGAGACCGCAACATCGGATGCGAGGTTGTTGTATATTTCCTGGATGGTTTGCTTTCCATCTGCCGAGAGATTCTCCGCATATCGATCGATGGAACGAACCGCGGGTAGCCGGGCGATTGTGCGCAGGCCTTGGTACATCTGGTTGAAAGCGCCTTCCACCGGTGCGGCGACTTCTCGCAAATCGTGATTCGCTTCCCTGTGATAGAGCGCGCGATCATCGGCGAGATCCTGATCATATTTGAAATGAATCGCGCCGGAAAGGGCCAGCCCGGCAAGTGCAATGGCGATATAAATCCAGGTTTTCATCTAGACTTAATGCATCAATCGGCGGAGCGAGTGGTCATTCGTTCGTTTTGCCTGGCGTCATCATTCCCCGGAATTGGCGACGGGACGCTTTTTTCAGGCACGATGTAGTCGATTACCGCAGGCGGTGTAAGGAACGACGCCGCATTATCAGTGAATTCGGGTAATGAGTACCCTGCCAGCGCAGAATTAATTCTATCGATCTCGCTTCCAAGCTCGATCACCCGTTCCTCCGCTCGCTCGAAATTTGCCTGTTGACCCTGCTCTTCGAGTTGCAGCACGAGGTTGTGGGCGTTGACCGCGCCGAAGGCGCCGAGGGAACTTAAGAGCTTGTGAGCGCCCGCCGCCAGGTTCGGGGCGTCGCGCTTCGACACGGCCTTGTGAATCACATCGAATAACCGCGGGGTATCTTCACGAAACAGCGCGATCAGTTCTTTCAGCAGGTCTTCATCGCCCCCGCATTGATCGAGTAATTTGGCCCGGCCATGGACGGTCGTTTTTATTGTTTCCTTCTTTTCGGCCGGATTTCCTTTCGAGCCCGTTAGGACTCGAAGCAAGTCCTCTTTGCCTAACGGCTTCGAAATATAGTCGTCCATGCCGGCGGCGATACATCGCTCGCGGTCTCCGATCATCGCGTGCGCGGTCATGGCCACGATTGGGGTGTGGCGGCCGGAGGATTTTTCCAGTTCCCGGATCCGAGCCGTGGCCGCGAAGCCATCCATCTCGGGCATCTGAATGTCCATCAAGACGAGATCGAAATTCTTCGTTTTTATTTCCTGGAGGGCTTCGAGACCGTTCGTGGCCTGCGTCACGGTGTGGCTTTGTTTCTCCAAAATGGCCCGGGCGACTGCGCGATTAATGGCGTTGTCTTCCACCACCAGGATTTGAAGCGGCCGTTGCCCTGCATTGGCGAAATTACTTTCGTCTCCCGGTTGGTGCGCAGCCGCGAGCTGGTTGCTTCCAAGACCGAGCAAAATAGCGTCGAGCAAGTCCGACTGCATGACAGGTTTGGTCATGACGCTGTGAATGCCAAGCTCGGTTGCGCGGGTTGCTTCGCCGGTTCGCATCGCAGACGAGAGCATCATTACCGTTGCACCTCCCAAGCCGGGCTCTTGTTTGATTTTTTCGGCTAACGAGAAGCCATCCATCTCCGGCATCATCGCGTCCAATAGCACCAGGGGGAATGGTTGCCCGGTAGCGGCTGCGCTCTGCATTTCCCCGAGAGCGGCCCGGGCGGAGCGAACGACGGTCGGTTTCATCCGCCAGTTGATGAGCATCTCCTCCAGGATTCGGCAGTTGACGGCGTTGTCATCGACAATCAGCACGCGCAGACCGTCAAGTTTCGCCGGATTAATCTGTTTCCCTTTCTGCATCGGCGCCTCCGAGGTGCGGAGGCGGATTGTAAAATGAAATGTTGTGCCCAAACCGATGAGGCTTTCGACCCAGATCCGTCCCCCCATTTGCTGTACCAGACGGGTCGCGATCGCCAGACCCAGGCCCGTTCCACCGTACTGTCTCGTCGTCGATCCATCGGCCTGCGCGAACGCTTCGAAGATCGCGGCCTGTTTTTCCGCAGGAATTCCGATTCCGCTGTCGGTCACAGAAAAGTGCA
>JBDTZF010000186.1:0-3355 GCA_040005265.1 Verrucomicrobiota bacterium | reverse complement strand
ACCGCATTCAAGAATTGTCCTGCGCCCGGTTCGCAGGCAACCGCATCCGTCTCATAAATGGGAGAAGAAAGAACCGGCGGCGCAACGCCGGCAAGATCGACAACGGCGCTCCGCGCCGCGCGCAAATTCGCCAGTCGATCACCGAGATTCGAGCCAAGTGCGACTGCTGTTCTCATTGCTTAATTCTGTAGAGGCGGGCGTGTCGCCCGCAATCCAAAAAAAGCAGCCGGCACGGCTGCCACTACACATTCAATCCGAGCACATCTTGCATGCTGTAAAGGCCCGGTGGTTTATCGCTGATCCATTTCGCTGCGCGCAAGGCGCCAAGCCCAAAAATCTCGCGGCTGCTTGCGCGATGGGCCAACTCCAAATGCTCACCCGGTCCGCTAAAGATAATAGTATGATCGCCGACCACTTTGCCTTCGCGAATGGATTGGGTTGGAATTTCGGAATCCGATCCGCGAACGCGCTTCAAGACTTCGGCGAGCGTTTTGGCCGTCCCGCTCGGCGCATCTTTCTTCATCGTGTGATGCTTCTCGATAATATTGGGAACGAAATCATCGCCGAGCAGTTCGGCGGTCTTGCCAGCCAGCCAGAATAAGACGTTCACGCCAACGCTAAAGTTCGATGCAAAAACGATCGGCAATGACTTCGCCGTCGTTTCAATTAACTGTCGCTGTGCCGGCGAGTGACCGGTCGTGCCGATGACAACTGGACGCCGATGCGTTGATGCCGCGCGACAGACTTCTTCAATCGCGCCAGCGTGGCTGAAATCGATCGCCACATCGCAGTTGGCCATCGCGGGTTCGATCGCATCCTCCAGATCGCATTGCGCGACGATGTCGATGCCCGGGTCGGCTGTGGCAAGATCGACAATCGTTTTGCCCATGCGGCCGGCCGCGCCGATTAGCAACGCACGGACCGGCTTGTTCATTTTGCTTTCTCGAATTCCTCGATCGTCTTGCGCAGCCGCGCCTGGTTGGCTTCGGTCATTTCGCATAGCGGGAGCCGCACTTCACTCGACATCGCGCCGCGCCAGCTGAGGGCCGTTTTCACCGGTACCGGGTTTGGTTCGATAAACAAGTCTTTCAAAAGAGCGAACATTTTGCGGTGCTGTTTTTCGGCCGCTTTCATGTCGCCGGATTCGAAAGCCTTAACCAGCCCGGAGATTTCGGCGGGAAATAAATTCGACGCCACACTGACAACGCCGGCGGCGCCGGCTGACATGAACGGCAGGGTGAGCGAATCGTCGCCGCTCAGGATCGTGAATGATTCGGGCAGACGCCGGCGCAATTCGCTTACTCGCTCCACGCTCCCGCTCGCTTCCTTGATCGACACAATATTTCGGCACTCGGTGGCAAGGCGCACGACCGTATCCGCTCCGATATCCACGCCGCAGCGGCCGGGAATATTATAAAGCATGATCGGCAACGAAGTCGCTCCGGCGATCGTTTTAAAATGGCGAAAAAGTCCCTCCTGGCTGGGCTTATTATAATAAGGCGCAACGATCAGCGCTCCGTCGACCCCAAGTTTTTCGGCAGCTTTCGTGTCGACCAATGCATGTTGGGTTGAATTAGAACCGGTCCCGGCCAGGACCTGGCAGCGTTTATTCGCGATTTTGACTGTTAGTTGAATTACTCGCTCGCGTTCGTCGTGCGACAGAGTGGGGGATTCCCCGGTGGTTCCTACCCCGACGACACCGGTGATCCCGGCGGCGATTTGCGATTCGATGAGTTTCTCGAAAGCAGCAGGGTCAATCGCACCGTCGCGAAACGGTGTGACCAGTGCAGTGAAAGTACCGCGAAACATTTAGGCAATTGTAGAGGCGGCTGTGTCAGCCGCAAGCATTCAAGATTGCGGGCGATACGCCCACCCCTACACGTCGATCTCTCCCTCAAAAACAAACTCGGCCGGGCCGGTGAGCGTGACGTTTCGAAATTGATCGTCGATCTTATCGAAGCTGACCTGCAGTTCGTCGCCGCCCAGAACGAGCACATCGATCGGACCAGTAATAATATTTTCGTTCGCAGCGAAAACCAGAGCGCTTGCCACCACGCCGGTACCGCAGGCGAGCGTTTCATCCTCCACGCCGCGCTCGTAAGTGCGAATGGCGATGTTTTTCGGGCCGCGCTTCTCGATGAAGTTCACGTTCGTGCCGCTGGGAGAAAACATTTTGTGCCGGCGAATCGCTTTACCTTGAGTCTGGACATGCACCATGTCGACGCGCGCCACGGGAACCACCACGTGTGGCACGCCCGTGTTGACGCTATGCACAATCGCTTCTTCGCCATCGATTGCCAGCGGCACACTCAGTTGCAAATCGGTCGGCTCGCTCATTTGCAGCGTGACCAGGGCGCCATGGAGTCGGGCCCCGATTACCCCAGCCGGAGTTTCAAATGATAACTCCTCTTTGGCTCCGGCGACCTTGCCGGCAAAACGCGCAAAACAGCGCGCCCCATTCCCGCACATCTCGACCTCGCCGCCATCTCGGTTGTAATAACGCATTCGGAAATCGGCGCCGTTCGATGCCTTCTCGAGCAACAAAACTCCATCCGCGCCGACGCCGCGGTGGCGATCGCAGATCCGCTCGATCTGCTTGGCGTTGAGGCGAACGTTGCCGGCCCGATTGTCCATCAGGACGAAATCGTTGCCCGCGCCGTTCATTTTGGTGAAGCGCAGCATATTATTCGGTAACACAGCTTTCCTGGAAATCCAAGCCATGGGCGCAGAGAATTGCTCTTCGGCAATTTGGCGCTTAGTTATGCGGCGTGAAAAAAAGAAGAGCTCGGATTGCTATCGCAATTCTCGGCGTCACGATGGGGACGACGTTCGCCGACGACTACAATCCCGTGGTCCTCGAGCAGGTGACGAAGATGCCGCACGGCGGGCGTTATTCTGTTTCACACATCGCCAAGATTCGGTTGCAATCGTCGGCTCATTTTGAGTCGGGCAAGTTTTTCTTTGTGCCATCCTCTCCTGCGCCAAGCTTTTGCTCGGGCGCGACCTATCAGGTTTTCATCCGCACGATCGAAGCCTTGCGCGAGCGCGGACAACTCCAACTCGATTACGCTACGTTGAATCAATTGATTATCCGGGATCAACGCGACGGCGAGGGAATCTGGGGCCGGTGGAACGCGAACGGTCCGGGCACCGCGCGCCTCTTTCATGAACTGGGACTCGGCCGGAATTTCTCAGACTTCGCTCAAGCCAAACCCGGCGATTTCATGAAAATTTTCTGGAACAAAAACGTCGGCCGTCGCGAGAGCGGGCACTCCGTTGTTTTTCTGGGAATGGAGAATCGAGGAGGGGAAGAACAGGTGCGCTACTGGTCGAGCAATGTTCCTGCCGGTTATGG
>JBDTZF010000086.1:0-11320 GCA_040005265.1 Verrucomicrobiota bacterium | reverse complement strand
AACACGGATCGCGTTATCGGCATTTACGGCGCGCGGGAGCACAATCTCAAGAACATCAACGTCAGGATTCCCCGCGATCGAATGGTCGTGATTACCGGGTTGAGCGGCTCAGGGAAATCGACTCTCGCATTCGACATTCTTTTTGCCGAAGGCCAACGCCGGTTTCTCGACAGCATGTCGCCTTACGCGCGGCAATTCGTCGAACAACTTGAGAAACCCGATGTCGATCTTGTAGAAGGCTTGCCACCGAGCGTCGCCATCGAGCAACGGGTCACGCGGGGCGGTGGTAAATCGACCGTCGCCACGGTGACGGAGGTTTATCATTTTCTTCGGCTGCTCTTTGCCAAGACCGGAACGCAATTCTGTCCCGACTGCGATTTGCCGGTGGAGAAGCAAAGCCTGGCCGCGATCGTGAGACAGGTCGAAACGGCAGCGAAACGCGGACCGTTGAAAGTGCTCGCGCCGCTGGTCAAAGCCCGCAAAGGTTTTCATACCGATGTCGCGCGCTGGGCCGAGCGGCAGGGTTTCGAAACCCTTTATGTCGATGGCGTGCTTATGCCGGTCGAACATTTTCGGAAGCTCGAGCGATTTAAGGAACATACCATCGATGTTGTAGTGGGCGTGATCGATGCGAAGCGAATTTTGAAGGCACGCAATCTGACCCAGCGCGCCTTGGAAATCGGCCGGGGCACGGCACACCTGCTCGACGCCAAAAATCGCCTCACGGTCATGAGCACGGAAATGAGCTGTCCGGGCTGCGGTCGCGCGTTCGAAGAGTTGGACCCGCGTTTGTTCTCATTCAACTCGCCCCATGGCGCCTGCGAAGAGTGCGGAGGGTTCGGCGAAATTTGGAACAGCGCGGTGCAAACCGGGGAGAAAGGCGACGGCGAATCGGTTTTGGAGAATGAGCTCGCAGCCGAGCGCGAATCGGAATGGATCGACGAAGAAGAATCGCGGGACTGTCCGGGCTGTCATGGCTCGCGTTTGAATCAGGTTGCGCGTCATGTACGCGTGCAAGGTTACACGATCGATCAGTTCACCAATCTGTCCGCCACCCTGGCGGCAGCGAAGATCGACAAGTTGAAATTCCGCGGACGACAGGACACCATCGCGTCGGAATTGTTGCCGGAAATCCGGCAGCGGCTGCTTTTCATGGAGAACGTCGGGCTGGGGTATCTCGCTTTGGGGCGTTCCGCGAAAACGTTGAGCGGCGGTGAGTCGCAGCGAATTCGTCTGGCTGCGCAACTTGGTTCCAATCTCCGCGGCGTACTCTACGTGCTGGACGAGCCCACGATTGGTCTTCACCCGCGCGATAATCTGCGCTTGCTCGATACGCTCGCTGCCCTGCGAAAAAAAGGAAACTCACTGGTGATCGTCGAACACGACGAAGAAACGATGCGGCGCGCTGATTACATTATCGATCTCGGTCCGCGCGCAGGTATTCATGGCGGCGAAGTTGTGGCCACAGGCACGTTGCGCGACATCGAGCGCTCGAAGAACTCCGAGACCGGGCGCTGCTTGAAGCAGCCGATTTGTCATCCTATTCGCAAATCGCGGCGTTCCCTCGACGAAGTTGAGAATTGGCTCGAGATCCACAAGGCGCGGGCGAATAATTTGAAGGATGTAGAAGTCCGTTTTCCGATCGGCCGGCTTTCGGTCATCACTGGCATCTCCGGTTCGGGAAAATCAACGCTGATGCACGATGTGCTTTGGCCCGCCATACGCGACGAATTGGAAGAAAAGAAACGCGAGGGGGATGGTAATTTGTTCAAGCTCGTTACCGGCGCGCAGGAAATCGAGGCTGTATACGAAGTCGACCAATCGCCCATAGGCAAGACCTCGCGCTCCACGCCGGGCACCTACATCAAAGTATTCGACGAAATTCGGAATCTTTACGCGCAATTGCCGGTTTCGCGGGTCCGCGGTTATTCTGCGAGCCGTTTTTCCTTCAATGCCGAAGGTGGCCGTTGCGAGACCTGCAAGGGCCAGGGCGTGATCAAACTGGAGATGAATTTTCTGCCCAGCAGTTATGTGCCGTGTGAGGACTGCGGGGAACGGCGTTACAACCCGCAAACACTGGAAGTGCTTTATAACGAGAAGTCGATTGGCGACATAATGGAAATGACGATTGAGGAGGCGGCTGAATTTTTCTCGGCGCATCCCAAAATTGCGCGTCCGCTTTCGCTGCTCGTCGACACCGGCCTGGGGTATCTTAAACTTGGCCAAGCCAGTCCGACCCTGAGTGGCGGCGAAGCACAGCGCCTCAAACTTGTTACCCAACTCAAACGCGGGGTGGGTCGCGCGGCGAACGAACGGATTCGTAAAATGCGCAAGCCAAGATCGACATTGTATTTACTGGAGGAACCGACCATCGGCTTGCACATGGCGGATGTGGAACTCTTGCTCAACGTACTGCACCGGCTGGTCGATGAAGGCAACACGGTGATCGTCATCGAGCATAACGTGAGCGTGATGGCCGAAGCCGATTATATCGTGGATATCGGCCCGGAAGCCGGTGCCGATGGCGGTGAAATTGTCGCGATCGGTACCCCGGAAGAGGTCGCCCAGAATCGTATCAGCCGGACGGCACCATTTTTGAGGGATGTATTGAAAATCGCCGACCAAAAAGCAGCTCTGTCATCCTGAGCGAAGCGAAGGACCTCGCAATTAAGGGGAAACGTTCGCGAATCAATAAAGATCGGGATTGCGGTGTTATTCGTGCACGTTAGCGGCGAATGGGAGGTCCCTCGCCGGACTGGCATTATCTGCGCGACTCGGGATGACCCCTGGTGCTAAAACCCCTGTCATCCTGAGCGAAGCGAAGCGCAGTCCAAGATCCCGTGGCCTTCACTTTTGTGGCGCATCGGGATCCCTCGACTTTGCTCGGGATGACTTGTTTTGATTGCGACTGCCGCAAACATCACTGACAATCCGCACCGCAATGCTCGCTTACTACCTGCACGACCTCGACCCGATTATCTTCCGGATCTACGACAACGTGGGTCCGCGCTGGTACGGTTTGGCGTATGTCCTTGCTTTTGCCTGCGGCTATACACTCCTGCGGGCACTGTCGAAGTTGGGCTATGCGGATCTGCCTCTGGCAAAGGTCGGCGACTTCATCACGGGGTGCGCGCTCTTCGGCGTGATCATCGGCGGACGGCTCGGTTACGTTATTTTTTATAAGCCCGAGATGTTGCGCGAGCCGTTGTCGATTCTTCGGGTGTGGGAAGGCGGAATGTCGAGTCACGGAGGCATCCTCGGCATTTTGGTGTTCACCGTTTATTATGCGCGACGCCACAAACTTTCACTGCTGAATCTCGCTGACAACATTGGGGTAAGCGCGCCCCTTGGTTTGTTCTTTGGCCGCTGCGCTAATTTTATTAACGGCGAACTGTACGGACGCGCGACGGATGCGCGATGGGCAATGCAATTTCCCAAGGAATTGTTAGATCAGCCGGCTGAGGCGGATCGCGCCATCGGGGCTTGTTCACAAATCGATCCGGCACTCACCAGCCCGGAAGCAATTGTCGCTGCCGTTCGTCACCAGCCGCAGGTGAAGGAGATTTTGCGCTCGATCCTCACACCGCGTCATCCATCACAATTGTATGAAGCTCTTTTCGAGGGGATCGTCTTGTTTGGGATTCTTTTGTTTGTTCGCACGCGTACCCGGCAACCGAACGGCGTTTTGACCGGACTTTTTTTTATTTGCTATGCCGTCTTCCGGATCGTGATCGAATATTTTCGCGAGCCGGACTCGGCGATGATCGCAGGATTCACCCGCGGTCAGTTTTTCTCATTTTTTCTAATTGTGATCGGTCTTGCCTTTATCACCGCAGCCAAAATGCGGCCGGCGTTTCCGAAGAAGATGACGGGCAAATGACATTGGTCATTTGAAACAACCCGCTTTCGTTTCCGTAAAACGGCGTTATTACTTACCGCAGGTAACGCAAAGATGTTTCTCCCAGATTTGCTAGCAACCGGAGGTCTGGTTTTCGCATTCGATCATGCCACGATCGCAGGGAAGCTTGTCCTCTTGCTTCTCGCGATTTGTTCGATTTTTAGCTGGTCGGTCATGATCACTAAGTTGCGTGTAGTCCAGTTTGCCCGGGGACAGAACGCACGGTTTCGGGCCGCATTCCGGCAGGATCGACAACCGCTTCGTTTGTTTCAGAAAAATTCCCGTTTTTCGGGCTCTCCCAATTTCAATGTTTACCGTGCGGGTTGTCAGGAAATGACGTTTCATTTGCTTGGCTCACCCGAAGTGGACGAAACGTTTCGGGCCCGGCTGGAAATCGCCGACAAAATTTCGCCGGCGCAAATGGGTGCGGTCAATGCGGCCATGGAGCGCGCGGTCGGCGAAACTGCGCTGGAACTTGAATCGCAAATGATTTTGCTCGCGACCGCGGTAAGCGGCTCGCCGTTTCTGGGATTGCTGGGCACGGTTTGGGGCGTGATGGACGCCTTCAGTGGTGTGGCGATGGCGGGAACAGCGAGTCTTGGCGCGATGGCGCCGGGCGTTTCCGGCGCATTGATCACCACGGTCACCGCGCTCTGTGTCGCGATCCCGGCGATGTTCGGTTACAATTTTCTCGTCACCAGTATTCGCGCCATCATCGTAGAGATGGACAATTTCGCCGCCGAATTGGCGTCCGAATTCGAGCATAAATATGTCGATCACGGCGCGCGCGAAAGCGCTTTTCGCAGATGAGACGTTACTCGCAACGCCAGGGGCTTTCCTCGCTGAGCGAGATCAACATTACGCCGTTGTTGGATCTGGCGTTTGTCTTGCTAATCATTTTTATGATCACGACGCCGCTCCTGGAAAATAATATGAACTTGGTCATTCCATCGAGCGGCGAGAAAGCACCGCCGGTCAACCCGTCGCAGGTGCAGACCATCTCGATTGACCGGACGGAAACGATTAAGTTTAACGATCAAGTTGTCGATTCCGATTCGCTCACCACGCAGCTGATCGAGTTGAAACGAACAAACCCGGACGTGGCGATCGTGATACGTCCTGATCGCGACTTGCCAGTCCAGAAATTGGTCGCGCTGATGGACTCGCTGCAGCGCGCCCAAATCACCAAAGTGGGCATCGCTACCAAGGCCGAGTCGAAATAATCGATGACGAGGGAAATACGGTTCTGGCGGAACGTCGTCCTTATCGGGCTCGCCCACGTGGTGTTGCTGATCGGATTGGTTCGCTGGAGCCGGGAACCGAGTGTCGCTACCGGACAAAGCGTGGTCTGGATGAACAGTGGCGGCGCGGGCGACGGTGACGTTGCCGCGTCTAAGCCAAAAGCGGTGGCGGAATCGACACCTCCACCCGAAATGAGGCCCAAGGAGAAACCGGAAGAAGACCATCCGATCTTAACCTCGGCAAAGAGTGATATTCAATTGCCCGCGGCAACGCCTAAACCAACACCTGCTTCGACGCCCAAACCGAGCGCGACCCCAAAACCTGAAGTAAAGCGGCCGCCAAAACCGACGCCCAAACCAACTCCAAAACCCACGCCGAAGCCGAAGAAGACGGTTTTAGCCAAGGCTTCGCCCAAGCCTTCGCCGAAGGTGAAGCCAACTCCGACAGAATCGACTGACGACCAGGAAAAAGAAGATGTCGACGCGGAGAAAAAGAAAATCGCCAAAGCCGCTCTGGGCAAAGGCGATACGAGCGATGACGAGAAACCGAAGAAAGCGATCGCGGCGCATAGCGGGACTGGCAAGGGAACTTCGGCTGGCGCGGGTGGAAAAGCCGGCGGCGCGGGTGCGGCGTCTCAGTTTGGCTGGTACGGCAGCATGTTGCACGATCGGTTCCACAGCGAATGGATCCAGCCCACCAACGAAATAACGTCCGGTGAAAAACTCTCAGTGCTGGCCAAGATCAGGATCGAGAAAGATGGAAACGTTTCCCAATTCGAAATCGTCAAGCCATCAGGCAACATGATTGTAGATGAATCGGTGGCAGCGGTTGCGAAACGCATTACTCAAGTTGATCCTCTGCCCGAAGGGCTCGGCAACGGCGGGCATTACGACGTAAGAATCAATTTCGAACTCAACTCTGAACAATGACACAACGCATTTTGTTTTTCATCGGGATGTCGATCTTCGCGTTCTCAGTTTATGGCGAGGAACCGCCAATCATCACCGTCAGCAAAGGGGATAAGATCAACCTGACGGTAGCCTCTCTGACTGGCGGAGAAGGTTCGGCCGCCACAAAAACGCTACAGAACGATCTCTCGCTCTCCGGGTATTTTATTATGAGCGGGAGCGCGGCCTACACCGCGCGCGGCTCAGCCAGCGGCGGAAGTTTGCAAGGCCAGGTGGTCGATCACGGTGGCGGCACGGTTTTGTCGAAGAGTTACAGCGGCAGCGCGCGCGAGAACGCGCATCGATTTGCCAACGACATCATCGAAACGCTGACCGGCAACAAAGGGCTCGCGACGAGCAAGATCGCGTTCATCGCCACGCGCAGCGGGAAGAAAGAAGTCTACGTCGCCGATTACGATGGATCGAACACTCACCAGATGACGCACGATGGCGTGATCAGTGTGCATCCCGCGATCAGTCCCGACGGACGCCGGGTCGCTTACACCGGATATCAAAGCGGATATCCGGATGTTTATGTGATCGATCTCGGGAGCGGCGCGCGAAACAAGATCGTGAATTTTCCCGGGACAAACAGCGGCGCTGCATTTTCACCCGACGGCGGAAAACTCGCGTTGAGCGTGAGCAAAGATGGCAACCCCGAGCTTTACACGGTGAGTGCCGGCGGCGGCGGCGCCCGTCGATTGACGCACACGCGCGGAGTTGAATCGGGTCCGAGTTGGTCGCCCAGTGGCGACGAAATTGTTTATTCATTCGACGATGGCCACGGTCCGCAACTCTACCGGGTTTCGTCCGGCGGCGGCGGCGGCTCGCCGATCTCAACCGGTCATGGCTATTGCACCGAGCCGAATTGGTCGCCCGATGGAAAGAAAATCGCGTTTAACGTGCGCGGCGGCGGCGAATTCCAGGTTGCGGTTCTCGATCTTGGCGGCGGCGGCACGCACATCGTTTCATCGGGAGAAAACCCGGCCTGGGGTGCCGACTCGCGACACATCATTTGTACGCAAGGCGGCGGGCTCTACCTGATCGATGCGGTTACCAGCCGTAAAAGCAAAATTGTCGACGGCCTCGGTAAGATCACCGAGCCAAGTTGGTCGCGATAGAAATAACACCACGCTCTTTAGTTGCCGTCCGACGTCGCGCGTTCGCGTTGCGGCATGAACATCGTCAGGCATTTGCAAGCCCCGCCCGCTTTGATGAACTCGGTCATCGGCAGTTCATGGCAGTGGTATCCCCGATCCTGTAAACTCGCCATGAGCGTGGGAGCGCCGACTGGCAAAACGATGTCACGTCCTACTACCACGGCATTACAGGAAAAGTGGACTGCTTCATCGGGTAAAACATCGATGAGATCCGGCACGTGGTCCCGTATCACCCGCTGGCCGTATTCATCGAACGCGTCGGGAAACCAAAACGCAACGCCGTCAGGCAGCGGGCAGAAGCAGGTATCGAGGTGATAAAAGCGAGGATCGACAAGCTCAACCGAAATGACCAGACAACCGAGCATGTCCGCTACCGCGCGATGCGACTGGATGTCCGAACGAAATTTGTAACCGCAAAATAACGCGTCACCCGCGAACAGGGCATCGCCTTCCCCTTCGAAGAAGAGATTTTCCGGCAACCAGGTCACCTCGTAACCGTGTTGCTTCATCCAGTCGGCAAACAGTGGCGCCTCGCCCGCGCGTTCCTTGTGGCGGAAGTTGCTCGGAATAAATTTCTTTCCGACGGTCAGCCCGGCGTTGGCGGTGAAAACCATGTCGGGAAGTCCCTTCTCCGGCGTGACCAGGTGAATGTTGCAATCCAAGCCTGAAAGCGTGGCGTGCAAATCTTTCCATTGTTTTTGCGCCACTGCGGCTTCAGCCCCGCGGGCGCGACTCATCCATGGATTAATCTCGTACTCGATGCCGTAATGATCGGGCGGACAAAGCAATAACTCGCGCATACGATTCTCAACTTACTTTCCGCGCGCCAGGCAATCGGCCAATTCGCGCAGGAACGGCTCGACGTCTGTGACCATGCCAATCGATTGCAATGGCTGGTGCTCAATCGCCAATTGCACCGCCGCCGGATCGATGTCGACGCAAACTGTTTTCACACTTGGTGCCAGCATTGAAGCGACCGCAATCGAATGCTGGAATGCTCCCAGAAGCAGCACGTGAGTCACGTCAGCCAGTTTGTCCCGCATTATTTTTTGCGCTTCGACAATATCCGTCGTCACCCCGGGGATCGGTCCCTCGTCGCGAATCGACCCGGTCAAAACGACGTCGACTTTGTTCCGAACACACGCGTGCATCACTCCCCTCGTTACGATCTTTTTCGCCACTGCGCCGGCAATCCCGCCTGATTCGCGCAGAATGTTGATGGCGCGCATTTGGTTTTCGTGGCCGCCCATTTCAAAAGCGCGTTCTTCGCTCATTCCCACCGATGTGCCAAACAACGCTCGCTCGACGTCATAAACTGCAAAAGCGTTTCCAGCAAAAAGACGATCGACATAATGTAACTCAATTAAACGTTCGAGATGTTCGCCCGCGCCGGTACGGACGATCGCCGTGCCCCCCACGATCGCGATTTTTGCCCGGGCCGCGCGGGCACGTTGCAGTTCCTTGGCCAGTTCCCGAATCACCGCTGATTTCGGCTCGTCCGGTCCGATTACCGCGTTAATGAACTGGAATACATCCGTGCGCGACGTCGAGCGTTGCACCGGCACCACTCTGATTCCCTGGTGGCCAACCACGATTTCGTCGCCTTTTCTGACATCGAAGAACTTCACTGCGCGTGCTGCTGACTTCTTGCGATCGATTGCGATCGCGCTGTCCATCATTGCCGGAAGAACTTCAATTTCCTTACCGGCGAGCCGGACGAACGTTTGCTGGTTCGTAGTTACGTAAAAATCGCGCGGGAAAACGCCATCTGCCGGCGTCTTGGCCAGCTGCGCATCTTTTTTTTCCGCGGCTTCGGCTCCATGCTGGCGCAGACGCAAAATCAATTCATCAAGCGCTTCGCCGGTTGAGGCCGTAACCTCGATTCGGGCAAAGCTCTGGTCGGCCCGTTTCTTGCCGATTTTGACCTCAATGATCTTAAAATTCGCGCCCCGGGTCAGGATCTGGTCCAGCACCTTGGGCAAAATGAGCGAATCGATAATGTGCCCGCGTAACTCGATCGTCTCGGAAAACATCCGCAAACCTTAGCCGATCAGCCCAACTGCGCCAGTCACAGGGAACAGGAATCGGCTTTCGAGCGGATCAGGGGTTTTCTACCACCAGAAATCCGCTAAGTGGGCTGGTCGCTTCGGCGGTCGCGAGTTTATCTCCCAAGCCAATTTCGTATGCTTCGCGACCCGCTTCGATCGCTTTTCGAAACGCTTGCGCCATGCGAATTGGGTCGGACGCAATCGCGATTGCCGTATTGACCAGCACCCCATCGGCGCCCATTTCCATCGCTAGAGCCGCATGACTCGGCGCGCCAAGGCCGGCATCGACAATTACCGGGACGGTCGCTTGTTCGATGATGATCTCAATCTGCGCACGCGTTTCGATCCCGCGGTTACTGCCAATCGGGGAGCCAAGCGGCATTACTGTCGCGGTGCCGACATCTTGCAGACGTTTGGCGAGCACGGGGTCGGCATTGATGTAGGGCAGAACGGTGAACCCTTCTTTCACCAGAATTTCAGCCGCGGCCAGTGTTTCGATTGGATCGGGCAGCAAATACCGCGGATCGGGATGGATCTCGAGTTTGATCCACGTGGGCAACCCTGCGCTCGCCGCCAGTCGCGCCAGCCGAACAGCTTCGGTGGCGTTGCGCGCGCCGCTGGTGTTCGGCAAAAGCAGGAATCGCTTTGCGTCAACGAAGTCGAGAATGTTGGCATAAGGATCGCCTTTGCCGGAAAGATCGGCACGTCGCAGTGCCACAGTTACAAGCTCGGTGCCGCTCGCGATCAATGCATCGCGCATCAATTCGTTTGAAGCGAATTTACCGGTGCCGACGAGCAATCGCGACGTGAATTCGCGATCGGCGATCGTAAGTTTCGAAGGCTTATCCGACATTGAGAAAACATAAGCGAATTTAGAACGGGTGCGAATTCACTTGTACGAATCGTTCCTTGCGACAGATTCAGTTTGCGATGACTAAATTTAACCTCCACCGGGAAGATTGCCTGAAAGGAATGGCCAAACTCCCGGATGAACATGTCGATCTTGTGGTCACGTCGCCGCCATACAATCTCGGGATCCGTTACCGGCAATACTCCGACCGGCAGGATCGACAAGCATACCTAAAGTGGTGCGCCAAATGGGCTGAACAAGTTCGGCGAGTCATGAAACCTGATGGCTCATTTTTTCTGAACGTAGGCGCAGCGCCGTCGAACCCAATGCTGCCGCACGAGATCGTTTTACAATTCCGGGAATTGTTTGTCCTGCAGAACACGATCCATTGGGTCAAATCGATCGCCATTGACGACCCGCAAAAAAAATCAGCGCAGAGGTACCCTCGCCTCTCTCCACGGCGAGTTCGTCCGTTGGCGAACAATCCTCTCCCGGGGGGAGAGGAGGACGCGAAGCGCCAGGTGAGGGGACAAGCAACTGCAACTACCCACGGTCACTTTAAACCGATCAACTCGAAAAGATTTCTAAATGACTGTCATGAGTACGTTTTTCATTTTACGAAATCGGGCCGGGTCGAGCTTGACCGGTTAGCGCTCGGCGTAGCGTATCAGGACAAGAGTAATATTTCGCGTTGGGGCCACACGGGCGGCAAGGACCGCCGTTGCCGTGGCAACACCTGGTTCGTTCCGTATGAAACCATTCAAAGCCGGCAAAAAGAGCGGCCGCATCCAGCAACGTTTCCAGTCCAGCTCGTTGACTGGTGCATCAAGCTGCACGGTGTCTCGCGCGTACAGACGATGCTCGATCCATTTCTTGGGATCGGGAATTCAGCCGTCGCGGCAAAGCGCTGCGGCGTGAAAGGATTTATCGGGTTTGAAATCGACCGGATGTATCTGGCGGAAGCGAAACGCCGTCTAGACGAGAATCGCGCAAGAGCGCTACCGGGAACTTCGCTTTGATTTCCGTCGGCCTCGTTGGAGGCCCACTGCGACGGCACATGTTGCCGCTGCAATCCATGAGGGATCGAGCTCCGGGACCGGCGAGTAAGTCAGGGGACTAACCGCGATGCCCTGCGCGCCGAGCGCCGGATCATTATTGGCCCAGTCAAACGAAAA
>JBDTZF010000085.1:0-11420 GCA_040005265.1 Verrucomicrobiota bacterium | reverse complement strand
TCGGCAGGCGGGACGCCCGCCGGCCCCACAGCCAAATTGGCCGTGCTACGAAAGTTTGGTCCGCCCTGAGAGTGCGGCCGAGAGGGTCAATTCATCGGCCGATTCGAGGCCGCCGCCGGCGGGAATGCCACGGGCGATGCGCGTCAGCGTGATCGATTTGCCCTTGATAAGATCGACAATGTAATTAGTGGTCGATTCGCCTTCGACATCGGCGGCCAGCGCAAAAATCAACTCCGAGATTTTTTCGCGATCGATGCGTTCTACCAGCTCTTTGATCCGCAAATCTTCCGGGCCGATATGATCGAGCGGCGAGATCTTGCCGCCGAGCGAATGATAACGGCCGCGAAACGCGCTCGTTTTTTCCAGGGGAAGAATGTCGGTCGGCTGTTCGACCACGCAGAGCAGCTCGATTGCGCGCGATGTGTCGGCGCAAATGTCGCAGAATTCCTGGGTGGTAAAAAATCCGCAGAGCGAGCAGGCATGAATGTTCTGCCGGGTCGAAGCGATAGCGCGCGCGATTTGCTCGGGTTTATCATCACGAGCTCCCACGATCCAAAGCGCAATGCGTTCGGCCGAGCGCGGCCCGACCCCGGGCATTTGTCTCAGTTGCACGATCAGGTCCCGAATCGCGGCGGGATATTCGGTTTTTCTCAACACGCCATCCTACCCGTGGGGCGTCTCCGCCAATTGGAGAGCGAGCGGTTCGAGCCGGCGCAAATATAATTGGAGCGGCGCATCATTATCGGCGTCCGGCCCGCGGGCCTTCTGAAATTCGTGATAAGCCTCGGCCCATCGTTTTTCACGATAAAGCACGACACCGTTCCAGAAATAATCGCGCCGGGCGAGGTGTTCCGGCTTTGCTTCCGCGGCCAGCCAAAGCGGCTCGTAAATTTCGTGCCGTTCCTGAGAATTCACTCCGCTGAGAAAATCGATCGGCCGCGCCACAATCATCTTGCTGGCTAGCTCGAATGTCCGGGGACCAATCAACACGCGCGACCCGTAAAAGCGGTTCGCCACACAGAACCGGCGGGCCAGCTCAACCGGTTCGCCGCTGATGAAAAGCGACGGCACATCGTCCCGATTGAACGGTGCAACAATGATCGAGCCGGAACTGACGCCCAAATGCACCTCGCAGTTCCCGAAAAGTTCGCCGTTATTTTGCCGGCGCGAATTACGAAAATCGCCTACCAGACCGATTGCAACCCGCACCGCTTTTTCTGCGTGCAGAGGATCGCCGCCCGGGAACCCGAAAATTGCCACCACGCCTTCGCCGTCGGCGGCCTGGATATAACCGCCCGCTTTCTGAAAAAGATCGCTGGTCCGGTGAATGAATTTTTCCGTGGTCTCGGCAAAGGCCGAAGGATCGGTGTCTTCAGCCAGATCGTATTTGTTAGCGATATCGCAAACCACAACGGTGGTCTCGTGAGTTCGCGCTTCGGTGTCGAGAGCCACATCCCCTGTGATCAGGCGATCCATTTGTTCGCTCGATAACCGCCCTCCAAACAGCGCCCGGGCCAGGTTCGCCTTGCTGTGAGTCGCGATGGCAACTGTCCGTTCAGCGACGACGAAAGCGAGCGCTGCGGCCAGAAGAGAAGGGAGCGGTTGAAAGAGCACATGATAAAGCGCGCAAATCCAGGCCAGCGCCAGCAGCTCGAGCAGCAACGCTCCGATCACCCAGGTCATTCGAAACCGGCGCGCGCTTGTCAGGGTGAGTGCCGCCACACCGAAGGACAAAGCGACGATGATCACGTACTGCAGGAGTTCGCTCACCGGATGCGAGATTTTCCGGAAATGGCCGATCAGTCCTGCGATCGGTTGCTCGATCCTGAGCAGCGCGCCGTAGTAGTGCAGGACTCCGATCAGGCCGGCAACAACGAAACCAATAATTAACGTGGCGGTAACAGGTCGTTTCATTGACTGACTAGGCCTTCTGGCCTTGCGCACCTGGATAGTACGATTGTACTACCAATTCGCTCAAGAACTTATCCGGGGAATCGACCGCCATAGCATCTAGCACGAATTTACTCTGGCCGGTGTTCTTCTGAATCAGCCCCAGCCCAAACTGATATTCCTTGAACAGGTGCCCGCAGAGGTCCGCCATTGTCATCCGCTCGGCTTGTGCCCGGTCGACCAGACGCCTGATCGCGGAGTCTTCGAAAGTAATTTCGATACCGTGCTGCTGTGAAAAATGTTCGGCATATTGACGCGCGCTCGACTCCAGCGCTTGCGCCTCCTGTTTGTGCCCTTCGGCCATCAAACGATCAAGCACACGTTTCGGCTCACGGACCAACTCGCCGGTGACGCGTAATTGGCTCAAGCCCGACCCGGCCAGATGATATTTGTAATCGCGGAACAATTTCTCGAACACGGTAAGCAGCCCGCGCGCGCCGGTCTTTTCTTTGGCGGCAGTCTCCGACATCAATCGCAGCGCCTCATCCTCGAAGCTGACCTCAATCCCGTAAGCGCGAAACGCCCGCTCGTATTGTCGTAGCAAGCTGCCCTCGGAAAACTTCATGATCTTAAACAGATCTTCCGGGTCGAGCTCTTCGCAGACCACTCGCACTGGCAGGCGCCCGATAAATTCCGGCTCGAACCCGTACTCGACAAAATCCTGCGTCGTGACGTACTGAAACAGCTCGTTATCCATCACCTGGACAACTGATGCGCTGAACCCGATCTGACCTTGCCGGACGCGCCGGGCCACTTGCTCTTTCAATTTTCCGAACGCGCCGCTCACTACAAATAAAATGTGCCGCGTATTGATGGTGTCGCGTTTCGATTTGCCGCGTTTTTGAAACTCAAACGCGGCCTGCAATTGCCCCTGGAGATCGTTCATGCTGCGCACCGGCACTTCCGTTTCCTCCATTAACTTCAGCAATGTCGTCTGGACCCCGCGGCCGCTCACGTCGCGACCGGTCTGATTGGCGGCCGATGCGATCTTGTCGACCTCGTCGATGTAAATGATTCCGAACTGCGCCAGGTTCACGTCGCCGTCGGCTTTGTGGACCAGTTCGCGCACCAGATCTTCCACGTCGCCGCCCACGTAACCGGTCTCGCTGAACTTCGTCGCGTCGGCCTTTACAAACGGCACCTTGATCAGCTCCGCGATGTGCTTGATCAAATATGTTTTGCCGACCCCGGTCGGCCCGACCAGGATCACGTTTTGTTTCGCGTACTCGGTTTCCTCGGCCCGGGCAGGGTCTTCCTTCTCCAGCCGGCTCAAATATTTGGCGTGATTATAATGATCGCACACCGCGATCGAGAGCACCTTCTTCGCTTCCTCCTGCTTGATAACAAACCGGTCGAGATGCGCCTTGATATCGCGCGGGAGAAAATTGAACTCGAACTCGTCGTGATCGACCTTCTCCGCCGTTTCATCTTCGGTCGGGGCGGTGGCCGCGTCCGGCTGCATAAAGGTCTGCACCGAAACGCGATCGCCGAAGTTCTGTTTCATGAACTCCGAGATCTTGGACTTCAATTCTTCCGGGGACGGAAATGATGGTGGTGGATTCTGTTCCATGGGCCAGAGCGACCCAAACAGTCGCCCAAAAACCAAGCATCGCAATAAAGGCTACAAATTCGACCCTCAGGGGTCACTTTCCGTTCATCCACGAAGGATTGGTGTAGGGGCGGCCGTGCTTGCCGGGCCGTAGCTTCTTTGCGAAGGCTGGTCGGCCGCAGATCGACCAAACAGCGAATCAAGACAGATGGGAAGCGGCCGCTGCCGCTTGTGGCGAACCACTCTCCCTGTTTTAGGCCCAATTTCTCAATTTATAATAGGATTAGGTCGAAGAATTCGGTATAAACCTAGTTAGCCGTATGAGGTCGAAGCGGATTGTTTGGTGGAGCGCCGGTCTTCTTATTTTGGCACTGTTCGTAGCGTGGCTCGTGATAGTACTTAGCGAAGCCCATGATGGTCCCGAAATCTTTGCTAAGGCCGACCTCATGGGCATTGCGGATCAGCTGAACGTGTACCGGGAACGCAACGGCTCGTATCCGACCACTCAGCAAGGTCTGCATGCACTAGTTGCTCAGCCCGAATCGTCGCCCGTACCGCACAATTGGGCTCAGCTCTTGCGTGAAGAGCCTTACGATCCGTGGCGTCGCCCATATGTTTTCCGGTACCCGTCACCGCGCGATCCGAACACATTTGATTTATTCTCTCTCGGCAAAGACCGTGTAGAAAGCAGCGATGACATCTGGTTGCCACATTGAATCGCCTAACCACTCGCTCGAGCCAACCGCTGGCCGGCGTACGCTCCACGTGACAAAATGACTACTGACCAAGCTCGCTGCAGCCGGAGCGGTGGCTCAGCTTCGTCTCGTTAGACCAAGGAAAATTCTACTATGCCCGAGGAGTTCATAAGCGCACCCATTCAGCCCGTCGCTGGAACGTTCGACACAAGGCGCATGAGCGTTGGAGAACCAGGGCTTCCTCAGCAGTTCCGGTGGCGATCCCAAACGATTCAAATCGCACGGGTGCTCAAGTCGTGGCGCGAAACCGGACCATGTCGCCATGGAAGTGCGGAGACTTACCTGCGCAAGCATTGGTACCAAGTCCTGACCGACTCAGGCGATACGATGAAAATCTACTTTGAGCGGCAGCCCAGGTTGCGAACACATAACGGACGCTGGCACTTGTTCACTGTCGAGAAATCGACAGAATCGCCCACAGCTTCCCATTGACTCGCCGTATGATGGGGCCTAACCACGCATCTCGTTAGGCGGTTTTAGCTGTCGCCCGTGAATAAAGCCTTTTCAATACGCCTTGCGAGCGAGAATGACATCCCGGCGCTGGAAATTCTTATCCCGCTTTCCGTGCGCGGCTTGCAGGCCGCGACCTACTCACCGGCGCAGATGGAAGCTGCGCTCGGCTCTGTATTCGGGGTTGATCGTCAACTCATCACCGATGGCACTTACTTCGCCATCGAGAATTCCGAGCAACTTATCGGTTGCGGCGGCTGGAGTCGTCGTCGGACCGTATTCGGCAGCGACCGCGGGAGAGTCGGCGAAAACGACCTTCTCGATCCAGCGCGCGATCCGGCTCGCGTTCGGGCTTTCTTCGTTCATCCCGATTGGGCGCGTCGCGGAGTCGGTCGCTCAATTCTCACTGCGTGCGAGGCAGCGATTCGAGCCGCGGGCTTTCACGACGCAGTTCTGGTGGCAACGCTCGCGGGCGAACCGTTCTACGCTTCGTTCGGCTATTCCGTCGCCGAGCGTTACGAGGTGCCACTTTCTGACAATCTCACGTTGCCGGTGGTGCGAATGATTAAGAGATTCGACAAGAAAGTTGAGGGTTGATAGGTTGAGTGTTGAGAGAAAACAGAATCGCACTCACCAACGGTAGCTGTTGTTCGATGCGTGCGTTATGAGCAATGATGAATGAACATCGACACTGCAGCACGGCGCAATGATCGCTCGAGAACTCCACCGCGGTGATCGTATCGGCTGGTTACGAGCCAGCGTCCTCGGAGCCAACGACGGTGTGCTTTCCACAGCGAGTCTGATTGTTGGCGTGGCCGCTGCGCATGCGGCCTCGCACAATATTTTGGTGGCCGGCGTCGCCGGACTTGTTGCCGGGGCCATGTCGATGGCCGCCGGCGAGTATGTGTCGGTTAGCTCCCAGGCGGATACTGAAAAGGCGGATCTCGACTTGGAGCGCCGGGAACTGGCAGCGGATGCCACCGACGAACACGCAGAGCTGGCGGCCATTTATGTCAAGCGGGGGTTGACACCTTCGCTTGCCGACGAAGTCGCCACTCAGCTTACGACTCACGATGCTCTGGGTGCACATTTGCGGGATGAATTGGGTTTCTCCGAGGCGCTCAAGGCCCGCCCGATTCAGGCCGCATTCGCTTCCGCCGCGACATTCGCCGTAGGCGCGGCGATGCCCCTTCTCGCGGCCATCATCTCTCCGCCTAACTGGTTGATCTCAATCGTCACGACAACGTCGCTGCTTTTCCTGGGCGGGCTGGGTGGACTGGCTGCTCGGGTTGGCGGCGCGCCTACGCTGGCAGGAGCCATACGCGTGATGTTTTGGGGCGCACTTGCGATGGCTTTGACGGCAGGCGTGGGCGCGCTATTTGGGGTGAGCGTATAATTGGTGACCGTGAACGAACTTCGCCTAACGATGGAGGTCGAAGGAGGAATTAAGCATTTATGAAACGAAGAAAACATCACCTTCTGGTTGTCGCAATTTCCCTCATCACAAACGTGGCTGCCTTGGCGCAAGACAAAAGCGCGATAGTGCAGCCGAATTATGAGGCTTGGAAACTTGTGTCGAACGGCATGACCGAAGTGGAGGTCATACAGATTCTCGGAAAGCCAGAATCAGGCTTGAGGCTGGAGGAAATGGGGCAAGACCGCTCCGGAACCACTGCCTGGCATTATTGGACTCTTTATCCCCGATCGAAGGTATTTCCGGGTGGCGTTCATTTTCTGGTCTGGATGAAGGAAGGAAAAGTCTTTTCGAAATCGGATCCTCACGGAGGCGATTCATCACTGGACGGGAAACCGACGGTTCCAAGATTGTGCCTGCCGCAGGACAAAACGCAGTTCACTCGTTCTGAATCTCATATCGTTGATCTTCGATGGCTTCCTTCTGCTGGCCAGTGCCCGATGATATATGATGTGGAGCTTGATCTTTCGACACAGGATGAGCCAGGGGGACCGGAACGTTGGTTCACCCAAACCCATACACCTGCCGACGAGCCATACCTTGCCGTAGGGACAGGAGGGGTACAGCCGCATCGTTGGCGCGTGCGGGCCAGGAATGCGCTCGGAATAAGTGACTGGTCGAACTACTTTTACTTCGAGATCGGCCAGTAATGCTGACGAACAATCCTCAACAATGCGGTTAGTCATTCTTAGCTCGATTGCATTTCTCAGTTTCGCCGCCTGCGATTCGGCCAGCCGCGCTCCGCAGTTCATCACCTCGACCGGAATCTTCGATGTATTTGGTAAACAAATCACCATTAAGGTGTTCGAGACCGTCGGCCAAATTAACTACACGGTCAGCCACAAGGAAACCAACGGCGTGGGAACTGTCGGCCCGCAGAAACAAGCCATCGCCAGGGATCGCGACTGGTTTATCTACCCTGCGAGCGCCGGCGAGGTCTGGATATACGACGGCGACAAAAATGTGCTCCTGATGGAATTCGGCAGAAAGCACACCACAATTTCGGACATCGCTACTGTGCCCGATTTGCTGCAACGAGCCCCCTCTCCCTTTCTGAACCGTCTGCCCAGCAGTCTAAAGACAAAAGGAGCCTAACCAACACCGTAATAAAGTCCTGAGAGGATCAAGCTGAAAAGACGCATTTCGACATTCATCGGGTTGCTGCGCGGGATAAATGTTGGCGGTCGCAACATGATACCAATGGCAGAGCTGAGGCTGCTCTGCGGCAAGCTCGGATGCGGCGACGTTCAAAGTTACATACAGAGCGGCAATCTGGTGTTCTCCGCGCCAGACAAGCCGGCGATTCTTGAAGCCAAACTCGAGGAGTCGATCAAGCGCCGGTTCGGTATTTCGATTCCGGTCCTCGTTCGCACGGCGACGGAGTGGTCGGCCTACCTGAAGAGAAACCCGTTCTCCGAAACTTCAGAGACCGAAGCGAATCGTGTGCTGCTCGTTCTTTCGAAATCCAGGCCGAATCCTGACGCGGTCAAAGGTTTGCGTGAACGCGCAGCCGATGGTGAACGCATAGTGCAAACGGGTGATGCTTTGTGGATTCATTTCGGCAATGGGATGGGAAGATCGAAATTATCGCCAGCAGTTCTCGACCGGTTGGTGGGTTCGCCTGTGACCGGGCGTAACTGGCGCACCGTTCTGAAGCTCGACGAGTTAGCGTCGCAATCGAGCGTGTCGTAATCGAGGGCGACCGGGATCACCGATCCCGGCTGCAGTTATTGCGCTTGCGCGATTTTTCCTGAGAAAATTGCGTCGAGATCGGCCAGGACTTTTTGCGGACCGAGATATTTTTCACCCTGGAAACTGCTGGAAATCATTTTACCACCCGCATCGACCAGCACCAGGGAAGGAATTCCATCACCAGCCGATTTTAGCAGCTCCGCCTTCTCCTGGCGTTTCGCATAATCAATGGCCGGCCATGGCATGTTGGACTCGCGCATGTAGTGCTCCATGTCGCCGACTGATTTGTCTTCGCTAAAAAAAACGATCTCGAACTCGGGATGCTGTGCCACCACCCGGTTGTAGTATTCAACGAGCTGGGGCGTGAACTTGCGACAGGGCGGGCACCAATGCGCCGAAAAATAATACGCGATCAGTTTCTTCTTTCCGATCGCATCATCGTCGACTCTGACGAAACCGTTGTTGCTCGGCCGAACGAGGCAGCCCTTCAAATAATCGTAGGTAACGTTGCCGCTGCGAAACATCTGCAAATTGGCAGCGCGCTCCTTGGCTAGTTGATCTTGATAAAGCGTGCTGAATTTTTTCTGCTCTGTGGCCTGCGCCGCACGCCGCTTTGTTTCTGCTTCGGCGATTGCTTTTACCTTGGCCGCCTCCTCGGGTGAAACCGAATAGGTTCCGCTCTTGATAACCGCCACCAGCGCCGGTGTCGCGCCTAGCTGAATGAGCTGCGATTCGCTCTTGGCATCGAGTTTGTCGGCAAAATGACGTTTCACCACCTCCTGTATGACATTGTCGCTGGAATAACCGGAGCGCAGCATCAGGCTAGCCTCTTTCAGCGTAACGGGTAACGTCCCGGCTTCGGAGACGAAGCTGGCCCATAGAACCGGAATCAAGACCGCTAGAATACGAAGAAGCATCCGCTGTTAGCCAGCAGGTGGTGCGCCAAGGTGGAAGGACTACGGGCCCTTCTGTCCCGGAAAATATGGGCGCCGACGGCGCGGACGCCCTCCAAACTACTTCGCCAGCAGCGAGATCTGATCTCGATATTCCGGTTTGGCCTTCGCCGCTGCCTCGGCCAATTTGACCGCTTCGTCTTTCTGACCGGTTTCACTGGCGTAAACGGCACACGCCCATTGTCGATCCGCCGCGTCCGGCGCTTTTGGTTTTACAAACGACGTCGAAATGGCCAGCAACGATTTGGGAGCAAGCTTTACCCAGGGCAATTGTGCTTCGCCGTACGGCAGCTTCATCTTCAGCGTCTGATCCGTTGCGCCGGTAATTCCGGTGTATTGCGCTCCGCTAACATCGACAACGGCGCCCGCGAAATGGGTTCGATTCAAGTCCGCGATCAATTTGCTTTTCCATTCCGCCAGCCACTGCATTTTCTTCTGAGCAAACTGTTGCGTTGTTTGTTGATTTTTCTCCGGTGTCGCTTCGGCTTTGGGCTGCGTTCCCAGACGCTCGTTCAGTTTTGCTTCCTCGGCGTTCAACTCATTTGAGATCGCCGGGTAAGGCTTCAACCTTTTTTTCAAGTCCTGAAGTTTTCCGAGGCTCGCAGTTATCGCGGCGGGATCTTGCGCTTTGGCCGCTTCGCTCTTCCACTCAACGTAGAGTTCCGAGTCGCGCAGATATTTCTTCGCGATCGGCTTTAGCTCCGCGATCCAGGCGAAGTCTCCGGACGGCTTCGAATCCACGAACTGTTGGAGAAGCGCCGTCGCATCAGCGATGTCCGCTTCAATGAAATCTTTTACTCCGAAAGCCAGAAGCGCGAACGCCCGATAAGAGTCCGCATTTCCGGCAACTTCGCTCGCCGGGACCGGCCCGGGCGTTGCAAGTCGTTTCGCAGTCGCGACGAAAAACGTCGCCAGATCTTTATCCTTTTTCGGGAAACCGGTTTCGCCGGCTTTTTGCACATCCTCAAATGCTTCGTTCGCTCGCGTCGTTTTTCGGCCAATCAAAGCGGATAGGCCCTGCTGCAAACGCATCCAATCGTAGAACGGCTGTTTCCCCTTTGCTTCCGAGGCAATTTGCTCGAACGCGGTGGCTGCGATGTCGAAGTGAAAAAGGACCAGCCGCCGCCGCCCTTCAGCTGCGCGCGCTTCCAACGGAGCCAGGGCCGCCAATTGATTCGCCCGCGCCGACTCCGCACCCAGCGCAGTCTGCGCATGCTGATGTGAAAAATAAGCCCATGTGCCAACACCGACCAGTGCCACGGCCAGCACCGCGACGCCGATCAGCCATGGCATCTTGCTGCGGCGTTGTTTCAGGAATTCTTCTTTCCCGGTTAACAAGCCGTAAGCGTTCTCGAGCTCGGCAACGAGTTCGTCGTACGATAAAAAACGATCCGCCGGCGCGAGCGCGATCATTCGGCGAAGAAGGTTCGCGGTCGGGTCAGACACATCCGGCGCGATTGTGGCCAGATCGATTGGCTCTTTCTTCAGATTCAACAGGGTGACCGCGGAATTAGTCTCGCCTTCAATTGGCGCCGTGCCTGAGATGGCGTGAAAAAGCGTCGCACCCAGGCTGTAAATGTCGCTGCGGAAATCCTCCGGCTCGTTGTTTAGCCGCTCCGGCGCGACATAATATGGCGTTCCCCAAATCTCACCGCGATCTTCCGCGCCCTGGGCGGCCGCGCCAGCGAGTCCGAAGTCGCCGATCTTGGCCGTGTGTTCGTCGCTAAAAAGAATATTCGCCGGTTTGACGTCGCGATGAATCAACCCCTTGGCGTAAGCCGCGCGCAAACCCTTGGCGACTTGAATGCCGGTTTCGAGGACCTGCACTTCCGGTAGCCGTTTTTGTTGTTCGATGAAATCATCCAGGCTCCCGTGATCGACCAGTTCCATCACTAAATAGAACTGCCCGTGATCGGTGCCGGACGAGAAAACCTGGACGACGTTCGGATTGTTTACCGACGCCGCGACGCGCGCTTCCTGTTGCAACTGCTTGGTCTGATCGATGCCGCCTTCGAGATCTTTCCGCAACAATTTCAGTGCAACCATGCGATCGAGAAGCGTATCGCGAGCTTTGTACACCGTGCCCATTCCGCCGAGGCCGAGCGTCTCGACCAACAAGAATTGATCGAACATCCGATCGACCCGCACTTTTTCGCCGCACTTCGGACACGCCACGCGCGACAGCGGATCGGCATTCGTCGTATCGATCGGCGTGCCGCAAGCCGGGCAGGGCTGCGTCATCGCGGTGTCGGAGGAAGCCATCGAGTTGAATCTAACATTCACATCATTCAAAAAAAAGAAATGACGTCGACGAGTTGTTGCCCTACCGGGATCACCGATCCCGGCTACAATATCGGCACACCTTATGAGCCTGCCGCCCAGCGAAGGATCGACCAGAGTCGAGTTCACCGTGCCAAAACAAGATGCGCGGCTTCGGCTCGACCTTTTTCTGGCCAAGGAACTCCCGGCATATTCGCGCTCGCGTATCCAGCAGTTGATCCGGGCCAAATTTGCCAACGTCAACGGATCCCCCGCCCGGCCCAGCGATATTGTCCGCGCCGGCGATCGCGTCGATATTATCGAGCCGCCGCTGGAGA
>JBDTZF010000185.1:0-3439 GCA_040005265.1 Verrucomicrobiota bacterium | reverse complement strand
ATGTGCCGCGCAATTTGTTCACGACCAAAGTCGCGAGCGCTTCGCCTTCCACGTCTTCCGCGATGATCAGGAGCGGACGTCCGGCTTTCGCTACTTTTTCAAGCAACGGCAGCATGTCCTTCAAGTTCGAGATTTTCTTCTCGTGAATGAGGATGTACGGATTGTCGAGCGCCGCCTCCATCTCTTCCGCGTTGGTCACGAAATAGGGCGAGAGATAACCTTTATCGAACTGCATGCCCTCCACCACTTCGAGGGTGGTCTCGATTCCTTTGGCCTCTTCGACCGTGATCGTGCCGTCCTTGCCCACTTTGTCCATTGCGTCGGCGATGATGTCGCCGATCTGCGTGTCCCAGTTGGCCGAAACGGTTGCGACCTGCGCGATCTCAGTGCGATCGCTAACTTTTTTGGAGATTTTCTTCAGCTCCGCGACGATCGCTTCGACGGCTTTGTTAATACCGCGCTGCAATGAGGTCGGGTTCGCGCCGGCGGTGACGTTGCGCAGTCCCTCGCGGTATATTGATTCCGCGAGAACGGTCGCTGTCGTCGTGCCGTCGCCGGCCACGTCCGAAGTCTTGGAAGCGACTTCGCGGACGAGTTGAGCGCCCATATTTTCATACGGGTCCTCGAGCTCGATCTCTTTCGCGACCGTCACCCCGTCCTTTGTGATCGTGGGGCTGCCGAATTTCTTGTCGAGAATAACGTTGCGACCGCTCGGTCCGAGCGTGGCTTTTACGGCCCGTGCCAGTTTCTCGACTCCGCGCAATAATGTGTGCCGCGCATTTTCATCGAATTGTAATTGTTTAGCTGCCATAAGTTTTAGCTGATAGTTGAGAGTTAATTGTTGAGAGAGCTTCTTAACCAATGATGCCGAGGATATCGTCCTCGCGCATGATCAGGTAGCTGTCGTCGCCGATCTTGATCTCGGTTCCGCCGTATTTTGAAATGAGAACCTTGTCCCCTTTCTTCACCGTGAAATCGACCTTCTTGCCGTTGTCATCGACTTTACCGGTGCCAAGAGCGATGACTTTGCCCTCTTGCGGTTTTTCCTTGGCGGTATCGGGAATGATGATGCCGCCTTTTTTTACTTCCGTCTCTTCAATCGGTTGCACCAGCACCCGATCGCCGAGCGGTCTTACGTTTACGTTTGCCATAAGTTGTTTTGTCTTCTGGTTTATGTTTTTGGGTTGAGCCGGCGACTGTCGATGTTGCGACCGCCGTCAGCAAATTGTTTTGCCTACTGCTTGATCTCTTCGTTCAGGCTGGCGATTAATTCGTCCGCGAATCTCACCGCGCGTAAGCCGGTGTCGCCGGCGCCGGCGCCGCCATTCGCTAGCATTCCTTGGAGAGCCAACCCTCCAAAATATTCGCGTTTAGTCAGGCCAACGAGGTTTGGGTTGCCGCTGTCGGGAGGAAAAGCCGGTGTGAATGGTACTGTTTGTGGCATAAGCTATTTCTTCTTCGGTTATTTCTTTTTGTCTTCGTCCACGACCTCGAACTCGGCGTCGACAACATCGCTCCCCTCAGCGCGCTTACCGGCGCCTTGTTCACCGCTGCTCCCGCGGGGTTGCGTTTCCGGCCCTGGTTGCGGTCCAGCTTGAGCGCCGGCCTGCGCTGATGCCTGCTTATAAAGCTCGGCGCTGACTTCCTGGAATTTATTTTGCAGGTCGTCGTAAGTTCGCTTCATCGCGTCGGTATCGTTCTTATTAATTGCTTCGCGCACCGCAGCGATGGCGTCTTCAACCTGCTTTCGTTTGTCGCCGGAAACCTTGTCGCCCAATTCCTTTAGCTGCTTCTCGCTCTGGTAGGCGAGCATGTCGGCGTTGTTCTTGATCTCGATCGCTTCCTTCGCCTTCTTGTCCTCTTCGGCGTGCGATTCGGCTTCGCGCTGCATCTTTTCGATTTCCTCTTTCGAAAGACCCGAGCTGCCGGTGATGGAAATTTTCTGCTCCTTGCCCGTGCCGAGGTCTTTCGCCGAAACGTGCAGTATGCCGTTGGCGTCGATGTCGAACGTCACTTCAATCTGCGGGACGCCACGTGGCGCCGGCGGGATTCCATCGAGATGGAATGTGCCAAGATTTTTGTTATCGCGAGACAGCGGTCTCTCACCCTGCAAGACCTTGATCTCCACGCCTGGCTGATTGTCGCTGTAAGTGGAAAAAATCTGCGATTTGCGCGTCGGGATCGTGGTGTTGCGCGGAATCATTGGCGTAGCCACGCCACCGGCGGTCTCGATTGCCAGGGTCAATGGCGTTACATCGAGTAACAGCACGTCTTTGACTTCGCCTTTGAGCACACCGCCTTGAATCGCCGCGCCCACCGCGACGACTTCGTCCGGGTTGACGCCCTTGTGCGGTTCTTTGCCGATGAGGGTGCGGGCTGTCTCGATCACTTTTGGCATGCGGGTCATGCCGCCGACGAGCACCAACTCGTTAACGTCGCGCTCGGAAAGCTGCGCGTCTTTCAAACAAGCTTTCACCGGCGGAATCGTCCGCTGAAATAAATCATCCGTGAGCTGCTCCAGCTTCGATCGCGTTACCTTTTTCTGGATATGCTTGGGTCCGCTCGCGTCCGCCGTGATGAACGGCAAATTAATCTCGTATTCCTGTGAGCTCGATAGAGCGATCTTCGCTTTTTCCGCTTCTTCCTTGATACGCTGGACCGCGTCTGGCTGCTTGGTCAGATCGATGCCGCTCTCCTTCTTGAACTCGGCGATGATCCAATCCATCACCTTCGCGTCCCAATCGTCACCGCCGAGGTGGGTATCGCCGTTGGTTGCTTTCACTTCGAAAACGCCGTCGCCGATTTCTAAAACGGAAATATCGAATGTGCCGCCGCCCAAATCGTAGACAGCAATCTTTTCGTCCTTCTTCTTGTCGAGACCGTAAGCAAGCGATGCCGCGGTCGGCTCGTTGATGATCCGTAAAACTTCAAGTCCTGCGATCTTACCCGCGTCCTTGGTCGCATTGCGCTGCGAGTCGTTGAAATATGCGGGGACGGTAATCACCGCCTGCGTGATCTTTTCGCCAAGCTTGGCTTCCGCGTCCGCCTTTAATTTCGACAAGATCATTGCGGAAATCTCCGGCGGCGAAAATGCCTTGGGCTGTCCGTTCACTTCGAGCTGCACATGGGCGTCGCCATTCGCGGCCTTCACGATCTTATATGGAACCCGGTGCTCCTCTTCGTGGATTTCATCGAATTTGCGCCCCATGAAACGTTTAATTGAAAAAACCGTGTTCTGAGGATTCGTCACCGCCTGGCGTTTGGCGGCTTGTCCGACCAATCTCTCGCCATTCTTCGTGAACGCCACGACCGACGGTGTCGTCCGTGCGCCTTCGCTATTTTCCAATACTGCCGGGTCGCCACCTTCCATCACAGCCATGCAAGAGTTGGTGGTGCCTAAATCAATGCCTAAGACTTTTGCCATAAAATTAGATCCTTT
>JBDTZF010000084.1:0-11621 GCA_040005265.1 Verrucomicrobiota bacterium | reverse complement strand
AGAAGAGGCGCGATAAATCCGGCGCGCCGCGCTCCGCCAGACATTCCCGCGCAGGCCACCGGCCATTTCTCGGAGCCGGGAAAGCTGCGATGAAGGGCCTCGACCGCAGCGAGTGTCATGGCGGCGCGCCAGGCGGCGGTGTCGAGCCGCGCGGGCTGCGGTCCATCGCCCGCCAGCAACACCCAGCCTTCGGCGAGTCCAACTTTTCGATAAAACGCGGCGAGATCATCGCGATTCTGACGTTTGAAATCGCTCGTGGAGAGGATAATCAAGACGGGCCAGTTTTTGCGCGGATCGAAATTCGGCGGCGTTGCCAGAACGGCGATGGCACTTGGCGGCGCGGAGTTACCGCCCTCTGTGGCGAATGATTTTTCCTGCGCGTTCAACGGAACATTCGCTCGAACAGTCGCGCCCGGCGAAAACGGCACACCGGCGAATTCAAACGAACCGCGGGCGGCTGCCGCGTTAAAGACCGGGACAAGGCAGAGCGCAAAAATCAGAATGGCGATGACGGCGGGAGGTGAATGCAACACAGCGAGCGTTTGACGACGCTTGCGCGATTTTTCCACCCGTCGATTGTTTGCCATGGCCACGTTTCCCAAAAGCCCGAAAGAAATGATCCGGGGAATGATGTACTTCCCGCGGATGCTGGACAAGATTCGATTGCACGCGCGCGGCGAACTTGCAGAGGATTATCATCCGAATCTCGGGGTGCCGCGATCGGCCGATGGGGCGATCTGTAATTTCCTGCGAATTCACTATCGCGATCTTCGCGAGCGTGTTCTCCAAGGCGGCACCGACGAGGAGATTCTCGAGTGGTGTTTCGCAAACGGACGAGAACCGAATGAGGGCGACATCAGGTTGTGGAACGCGTTCGCCTCGAAGCTCGGCTGGCGCGATTTCGTCACGCCTACCCTGGAAGAGCACAAAAAGAAAATGGGCATCTCTGATCGCGACGATATTGTCACGATCGTGGATTTGATTGATCTGGAAGAACGGAGAACGAAGTGATCATTCGCCTGACGCTGATAAGAATATTTTTCGTGACGTTTCTTTCCATGGCCACCGGCTACGGGCAACCGCCGACGCCGACAGCTACTCCCGCACCGAGTGCCACGCCGACCGTTTTCTCCGCGCAAACGCTCGCCGATGTAAAACGACTTCAACAAGCCGCACTCGAAAGCGATTACGCTTATCGGCAGGTTGCGCACCTGGCGAACAACATAGGACCGCGTCTGACCGGTTCGACGCGGGCAGCGAAAGCGGTGGAATACGTTGCCAGCGAACTGAAGGCGATCGGATGCGAAGTACAGCTTGAGAAAGCAATGGTGCCGCACTGGGTCCGCGGCGAAGAGACCGCAGCGCTGATCCAGTTCTCGGGCATGGCAGAAAATACGACCCAGAAAATTGTGTTGTGCGCTTTGGGGGGAAGCGTCGCGACGCCGTCGGAAGGAATGACCGCCGAGGTGATCACGGCAAAGAATTTCGAGGAATTAAAATCGATGCCGCGAGAAAAAGTCGCGGGAAAGATCGTGCTGTTCAATTATCTGTTCGACAAACAAATGGCGGCGGAGAATCGGGGCGGCGAAGCCTACGGCGAAGCGGTTGTTTATCGAAGCGATGGCGCGGTTGCGGCGGCGCGGCAAGGCGCGGTCGCGTGCCTCATCCGGTCGGTCGGCGGCGCTGACTACCGGCTTCCACACACCGGAGTGATGAAATATGAGAATGGCGTCGCGAAAATTCCCGCGGGCGCGGTGACGGCTGAGGACGCCGATCTGATTGTTGATCTTGTTCGGCAGGGTCCCGTGAAAATGAAATTACTCCTCACCCCGCAAACGTTGCCCGATGTCGAAAGCGCGAACGTGATCGGCGATATCAAGGGCAGCGAACACCCGGAACAAGTTGTAATTGTCTCAGGCCATCTGGATTCGTGGGACCTCGGAACCGGCGCGATCGACGACGGCGCCGGCGTCGCCGTGTCCATGGAAGCCGCAAATCTGATTCAGAAACTTCATCTCAAACCCAAGCGAACGATCCGCGTGATCGCGTGGATGAATGAGGAGAATGGTTCGGCCGGATCCAAACAGTACGCGAAGGATCACGAGAAAGATTGGGCTAACCATTTCGCCGCGATGGAGACCGACGGCGGCGCCGGTCACCCGCTCGGCATCAACATCAGGGCTAAGCCGGAAGTGAAAAAGATGCTCGCGCCGGTGGCGGCGATCTTACAGGACTCAGGCGCGGGCGCGCTCGCGTTGGTCGAGCACTGCGGCGCTGACATCGAACCGATGGAAAAAACGGACGTGCCCACGTTCGCGCCGATTCAGGACAGCCGATTTTATTTCAATTATCATCACACGGCAGCCGACACGCTCGACAAGATTGTGCCGAAGGAGCTAGCGGAAAACTCTGCGGTCGTCGCCGTGGCAGCTTACGCGCTGGCCAACAGCGAGCTGCCGCTGCCAAGAGTCATGACGAGTGACCCGCCACGGCCGGTTCGTCTGGACGCGAACAAGTGACAAACGGCAGGGTTTTTGCTGATCGGACTGAGGCTGGCCGAGTGCTGGCGGAGCAGCTTGCGAAATATGCAGACCGCGATGATGCGATCGTGCTCGGCCTGCCGCGCGGCGGTGTGCCGGTTGCCTACGAAGTAGCTGTACGTCTCAGTCTGCCTTTGGATGTTTTTATCGTTCGGAAGCTCGGTGTGCCCGGTTTTGAAGAACTCGCGGTAGGCGCAATCGCTTCCGGCGGAGTCCGCGTTTTGAATCAGAATGTCCTGTTCGCGCTGCCGAATGCCGACGAAATTATTGAATCGGTGACGGCAAAGGAAACGGCCGAACTGGCGCGACGCGAGCAGAGTTATCGAGGCGATCGACCGCCACCGGAGTTGCGCTCTCGCGTTGCCATTCTGGTCGATGATGGATTAGCAACGGGCGCGACAATGCACGCGGCGGTCAAAGCGTTACGGCAGCGCGGCGCCGCCAGGATTGTCGTCGCGGTTCCCGTTGGTCCGTCGGATACCTGCCGTGAGTTCGAAGCCGAGGCGGATGAAGTTATTTGCGCGGTCGCGCCTGAATGTTTCCAGGCAGTCGATCATTACTACGAAGATTTCTCACAAACCAGCGACGAAGAAGTCCGCGAGCTGCTCGCGCGCGCAGCGCAAGATCGATAATTTTCCGGAGTCGGCATCGGACACCCTTACGGCGAGAAGCAGCAATACTCCCTGCCATTTTTTCCTGCTTTCCTGGTTTCCTGATTCGCCTAGTTTCCTTTCGTGCAGGAAACCATGAAGGCGGTGTTGAAGTCGAAGGCGGAACCGGGGCTTTGGCTCGAGGAAGTTCCTGTTCCCGAGGTTAGCGAAGATGATGTCCTGATCCGCGTGGTTAAGACCTCCATCTGCGGGACCGACGTGCATATATATAATTGGGATGCCTGGGCCCAGAAAACGATCCCGGTCCCGATGACCATCGGGCATGAGTTCGTCGGTGTGGTCGAACGGGTGGGCGATCACGTCAAAGGCTTCGCGAAGGATGACCTGGTGGTGGGCGAAGGTCATATCACCTGTGGCCATTGCCGGAATTGTCTGGCCGGTCGCCGCCATCTCTGTCCCAACACGCAGGGCGTGGGGGTCAATCGCCCGGGAGCCTGGGCCGAGTTCGTGGCCATTCCGCAATCAAACTGCTGGCACGCCGATCCGTCGATCCCGCTGGATGTGCTTTCCTGTTTCGATCCGTTAGGCAACGCCGTGCATACTGCGCTGGCGTTCGATTTGGTTGGCGAAGACGTACTCATCACCGGCGCCGGTCCGATTGGTTGCATGGCGATCCCGATCTGCAAGCACGCCGCCGCGCGTCACGTGGTCATCACCGATGTGAACCCGTACCGCCTCGAGCTCGCCCGCAAGATGGGCGCGACGATGGCGCTCGATGTGCGCACCGAAAAACTCACCGACGCGATGCAAAAACTAGGGATGAAAGAGGGATTCGACGTCGCACTGGAGATGTCGGGCAACCCGAAAGCATTCGCTGATATCTTGCCTAACATGTTTCACGGTGGAAAAATCGCGCTGCTCGGTATCATGCCCGGCACCGCTGCGGTCGATTGGAACGCGGTTGTGTTTAGTGCGCTCACCATCAAAGGAATTTACGGCCGCGAAATGTACGAGACCTGGTACAAAATGACGGCGCTGATTCAGAGCGGGCTCGATATCTCCCCGGTCATTACTCATCGGTTCTCTTACACGCAATTTAAGGAAGCCATCGAGCTGATGAAGTCCGGTAATTCCGGCAAGATCGTTCTCAATTGGAGCGAACGGTAATTTGCGGCCGACACGGCCGCCTCTACACCATTTGGTAAGATTCTCTCGCCTCAGGCGTAGGCGTCTTTGCCGGAGTCTTTGCGTGAGCGCAATTCGGCGAGCATATCGCTTTCAGTTTCGTCTGCCGCCCAGTTGGGTCGAAGTTGAAAATGCGGCTCGTCGACGATCGTTTTCCAGTTGCCGCCCCAATCAAGGCCCAAGTCCAGCCCGATGGCCCCCACCGCCTTGTAATTGGGCGATTCGTCGAGATATTTCGTGCCCTCAAACACGCCAATGTCGAAGGCGATTCCGAAATTGTGATTAGAGTAGCCGCCGCGCGCTTTGGTTACGACCGGGCCGGGTTTGGTGCGCCCCTGGGCATAGAGATCGTTTTGTTCCTGGTAAGTTCTAAGCCCGCTAATGACCTTGATGGTGATACCGGCTTCGGCGGCCTTTGTGACTAGCGCTCTTGCGTAAGGCTGGACCGGCGGCAACAACGTGGCAATCACGCCTTCACTACGAGCGTCAACCTTGTCGCCCGCCTTTAAAGGCGCAGGCGCGGGAGGATCGGCGTTCGGATAAAGGCGATTGTAAATTGCATTCCATGTTTCCGGCCCGGGGTTCCCATCGACATCGACGCCGACGGCTTTCTGCACGGCGCGAATGGTATCCGGAAGATTCATGGTTATTGGCTCACAGCTAGCGAAAACCGGTCTCCAATTAAAGGACAAATTAGCCAGGCGGCAGGTGGGGTTTAGACCGCCCCGGTTGCAACGCGATCGCCCGCCGAGGCAGCCGCCTCTACACCCCGTTTCACGGGGGAAGTGTATCGAAACAAGGCCAGTCGGCGCATTTTTGCTAGACTTTTCACGGCCTCTTGGGATAAGACCAAAAGCTCGTGTCGGAGTCAGAGAGTCAGCCTGAGGTAAGGGAACGCGCGGCCGTGTTTGCGTGCGGGGGTGTTTTCTATACCGAGAAGGACGTGATCGACGCCGCTTTAACGCGCGGCGAGCTCGAGCCGATCTGGCGCGACCTGTTGCGAAGCATTGACTGCGAGAACGCGGCAGATGAAGCGGAGATTAAAGAGGGAGCATTGGACGAGGCGGCTGAGGCTTTTCGATACGATCATGACCTGATCACTGCAGAGGAAACGGAGCACTGGCTGGAAGTCCGCGGCTTCAACCTGGAAGATTTCGGCAGCTATTTCGCCCGCCGCTATTGGGGGCAGAATTGGAAAGAAGAAGTGGAGCCCGAAGCGATCGATTATGTTTCGGCTTCGGAGGAATTGCGTGAGCTGCTCAGAACGGACCTGATGCTTTCCGGCGAGTTCGACAGGATGTCATCGCGGCTCAGTTGGCGGGTGGCCGCGAATACTGCCACGAAAGATGAAGAGGTCGATGCAGGTTTGCTGGCCGACCAGGAAAAGATTTTTCTGGAGCGGCTCGGCATCGATCAAGGCCGATTGGAGGAGTGGCTCGCCGGGCTGGGACGCGATCGCGCGTGGTTGAATCAAATACTGCGAATGGAAGTGGCCGCGCGCCTCAAGCGCGAACAACTGCTTACGGCCCAGGCGCGCCGAAGCGAGGCGGCAACGCTGCGATTGCCGTTGACGCAATTCGAAGTGGAATTGATTGAATTGGAATCAAGCGACGCGGCGCGCGAAGCATCGCTTTGCGTAACCGAGGATGGCCTCTCGATGGAAGAAGTGGCGAAGGAAGGGCGCTATCCGTTTCGCCGGGTGTCACTGTTGCTCCAAGACATCGAGGTCGATCTGCAGCAAAAATTTCTCAGCGTTTCACCGGGAAAAGTTCTGGAGCCGATCGAGCGCGGGGACGGCTTTCATTTGTGCCGCATCATCAGCAAAGTCGAACCGAACGCAGAGGATCCGGCGCTTAAGGAGATCATCGACCGCTCCATCATCGAGCGGCATTTTTCGCAGCTCGTGGCGAATCACATCCAATGGCAAGGCCCGCTCAATTACACGCAATGAAAACCCACGACGACGCCCTCCTTCGACGCTCCTCGCTTTTCAAGCTGCTGCCCGACGAGATTTTCGAGAAAATTGTGCCGTTAATGCAGGAGGAGCATTACGAGTTCGGCGAGATCATCGTAAGAGAAGGGGAGCAGGCGGACTCCTTTTATGTACTGATGTCGGGACGGGCGCGAGCGATCAAAACCGCGCAAGGCGGCGAAGAAATCCCGCTGGGCGCGCTTAAACCCGGCGACAGTTTCGGGGAGGCGGCCCTGGCCGAGGGCGGTACTCGATCGGCCAGCGTCCGCTGCAGCACTGCAGTTGATGTAGTGAGGCTGGACCGCGACGATTTTTTACGGCTGGTCGAGGAAGTTCCGGAGCTGAAGCATCACATCGAAATGATGGGCCGGCAGCGTTCGCTTCAAGGGTTTCTCTATGAGTTTAGCAATTTTGGACGGCTCCCCACCGCTGCTTTGCGCAGCATGATGGAGCAAATGACGCCGATGGTGTGTGAAAAGGGCGGCCTGATCATTCGCGCGGGCGATCCCGCCGGCCCGATGTTCATCCTCGAGAAAGGCAGGGCCCGCGCTTTTCTTTCCAACAACGGACGCGAACGCAATCTGGCGTTCTATCGCGATGGAGATTTCTTTGGAGAATTGTCGATCCTAAATGGCTCGCCTCGGGCCGCGTCGGTCGAAGCTTTCACCAGTTGTCGACTGTTGGCGCTCGAACCGAATGCGGTGCACGACTTGAAACGCCGTTTCCCCGAGTTTCAAAAACTGCTGGAAGAGCGGCTGGCCCAATATCAAGCCAAGACCGAAGCGCGAATCCCGCTCGATTTCACTGTCGAGAATTTGCCCGCTGAATCGGCCACTGTGAACAAAGTCGCGCTCGACGGCGAGGCTGCGGCTCCGAGCGAAGACGGCACGGAACCATTCGCGGACGAAACGGGACTTTTCCGGAAGCGGAAAAAGGCGATTCGAAAGTTCGAACACATTACGCAGATCGACGAGATGGACTGCGGCGCGGCGAGTCTCGGAATGATCTGTCGCCATTTCGGCCGCAAGGTGAGTCTGGCTCACATTCGCCAGCTCTGTCACACCGCAACTGACGGAACGAGTCTCAAGGCGCTTTGCCGGGCTGCGACCGAGCTGGGCCTGGCCGCACGGGCGCTCAAGGTTTCTTTGCGCAATCTCCCGCACATGCCGTTGCCGTCCATCATTCATTGGGAAGGCAATCACTGGATGGTCATGTACGACGTCGATGAAAAATTCGTGCGCGTGGCGGATCCGGCCCAGGGGTTGCGAAAAATTCCACGGAAAGATTTCGAACAAGGCTGGTCGGGTTACGCGGCACTGTTTGATTACACCACTGCATTCGACAAGGCTCCGGAAGGAAAAACATCTCTCGCGTGGCTGATCCCCTTTTTCGCGAAGTTCCGACGCATTCTCCTGCAAGTATTGTTGCTGGCAATCGCCGTGAGTTTCCTCAGCCTGCTCTTCCCGATCTTTACCGAAATGGTCGTCGACAAGGTGATTGTCGAAAAAGATATCGGCCTGCTCAAAACCATTCTTCTCGGGATGTTAGGCGCGCTCTTTTTTGTCCAGGCAGCGGCATTGGCCCAGGAATATTTGCTCGCGTTCGCGGCCGTGCGGCTCGACACGGCGATTCTCGATTTCCTGAGCCGCCAGCTGCTGTCGTTACCGATGACTTATTTCACCAGTCGCCGTACGGGTGACATTCAGCGGCGCCTCGACGGTGCGCGTCAGGTGCGCCAATTCGCGGTGGGTAACGGTATCAGTGCTTTGCTCGCTCTCGTTCAGCTCGCCGGAGCGCTTACTCTGATGATGATTTACAGCCCGTCGCTGATGCTGGCCTTTCTCGCCACCACACCGCTTTACGCCGGGTTAATGTATTTTTCGACCAAGGTTCTTCGGCCGTTGTTTGCTGAAGTCGAGGAGGCGCAGGGAAAATACAGCTCGCACCAAATCGATGCGATCAAGGGTATCGAGGCGGTGAAGGCCGCCGCGGCCGAGTCCGTTTTCCGAGACACGATGCTTAACGAATTCCTGGCCGTCTCTCAGAAAATCTTTCGGAGCAGTTTCATCGTAATGTCCTACGACAGCGTGCTCACAACAATCGGGATGGTTTCCACTGCCATTTTCCTCTGGGTAGGAGCACACCAGGTCATCAACGGGAACCTGAGCATCGGCGGTTTCGTCGCCTTCAGTTCGCTGACCGCGATGGCTTACGGAGGAATCATGCGAACGCTCGGCGTCTGGGACAACCTGCAGTTCGCTTCCGTTCTGCTTAACCGACTGAACGATATCTTCGAGCAGGAACCGGAGCAGGGACGGGACAGGGCGCGGCTCACGCCAGTGCACAGCCTCGAAGGCCGCATCGAGCTGCGAAATGTCGGGTTCAAATATGGCGGGCCGGAATCGCCCGATATCTTAAAGGGGATTACGCTGGATATCGCGCCCGGACGGATGATCGCACTGGTCGGACGAAGTGGCTGCGGCAAGACAACCCTAATCAAGTTGATTGCAGGTCTGCTCGAACCGACTGAAGGGTCGATTCTCTTCGATAATGTCGATCTTAAGACGCTGAATTATCGCGATGTGCGTCACCTCATTGGGATGGTTTTGCAGGAAAACCACATCTTTAACGACACGATCGCGCGCAATATTTCCTTTGGCGACGCCGAGCCGGACCTCGATCGGGTTCTAGCGGCTGCGCAGACAGCCGCGGCCCATGATTTCATCATGCGTTTGCCGCTCGGGTACGAAACCAAGATCGGCGAATCGGGATTGACTCTGTCCGGCGGCCAAAAACAGCGGGTCGCGATCGCCCGCGCGATCTATAACAATCCGCCGGTGCTCATTTTCGACGAAGCAACCAGCGCGCTCGACACAGAATCGGAACGCGCGATCCAGGATAATCTCGGGAAACTAATGTCCGGGCGCACCAGCATCGTGATCGCTCATCGTCTCAGTACAATTCGTGAAGCGCATGCCATCGTGGTTTTGGAAAAAGGCAGTGTCGCGGAAGTGGGAAGCCACGATGAGCTGATGGCCCAACGCGGACTCTATTTCTATCTCTCCAGCCAGCAATTGGGAATCTGACAAATCGAAATGAGCGCACAAACACAGCAGCGCGGCGTAAAGGAAACCGAGTCCGAAATGTTGCCGCAGGATCCGCCACCCAAGGTCATGCGACTCATCGCCTGGCTTTTGATCGCGCTATTTTTTTCCGGAATGCTCGCCGCTTTTACCATTCACCTTCCCGAGACAGTTCACGCGCCATTTATTCTCGTTCCCAAAGATGGAGCCGATCCTATTCAGTCGCCGCGCCTGGCTGTTGTCACAAAAATCGGGGTGGTCGAAGGCCAGGAGGTGAAAAAGGGCGAGGCCCTTTTCGTCCTGCGTTCTGATGAGATCCGCGGTTTCAGCACCGATTCGCGATCTTATGCCCAGGATCTGCGAACGCACGAGCAGAGCCTGGCCAAGGCCGATGCGGCCTATAAATCCCAAATTGAGTTCAAACTGGCTGAGATAAGTCAGGCTGAAAGCGAAGTGAAATTCCGGGAAAAGCATGTCACCAGCAGTAAGGAATTAGTCGACCGTATGGAAAAACTTTCCGAGACCGGTGGCATTTCGCAGGTCGACCTCATTCGCCTACGACTCGACCTGGCTGGCTCGGAAAAGGATTTGAGCGTTGCTCAACGAACGCTGCAACAGGTGAAGCTCGATAAAAAACGCATGGAGATCGAGTACTCGCGAAAACGCGGTGAGGAGGTCGCGGAAATGGAGAAGCTCAAGTTCCGCGTCTCTGCGCTCAAAGGGGACCTGGTTAATTCGGATCAAAATCTGTTGTCGATTCGCGCCCCATACGACGCTGTAGTGATCTCATTGACTCAGCGCACGGTTGGAAACGTTGTTCAAAGCGGCCAGGAGTTGTGTCAGTTAGCGCCGGTCAAAGCGGATCCTCGCGCCCGAATGATTTTAAGCGAGACCGCGCTGCCGAAATTGAAAGCCAGTCAACGTGTCCGGCTTTTCTTTGAAGCGTTTCCCTACCAGCGTTACGGCGCGGTCAACGCCCAGCTCAAGTGGATCAGTCCTTCGGCGATTTCCTCGCCGGATGGGCCGCACTTCGTGGGATTGGCATCGCTCGATGCTCCCGGGCCGAAGGAACGCCATAAGCCTCTCGCCTTGGCCGTCGGGATGCGAGGCGACGCTCGCATCGTCGTCGGCCGCCGCACGCTTATTGAGTATGCTTTCGAGCCTATACGGCAACTGCGCGAAAACATGAGCGAATAGTTTCGCTGCCACATGCAACCGGCAATTTCCAATCTCAGGGTCGAAACCCTGACCACCACCAATGAGGCGATGGCCCGTTGTCTGCGTTTGGCGGCGCTGGCCGCGCGGTCCGCTGTGCCCGTGGTGCTCCTCGGTGAAACCGGTACCGGCAAGACGCTCCTTGCTCACGCCATCCACAATTCTTCAGCGCGCGCCAACAAGTCTTTCATTGCCTTTAACGCTTCGGCCATGAGCGATACCCTCCTCGAGAGCCAACTTTTCGGTCACGAGCGGGGCGCCTTTACCGGAGCGCAGCAGACCGTAAAAGGAAAGTTCGAGCTCGCTCACGGCGGGACTCTTTTCCTGGACGAAATTGCCGAGATGAGTCCGCTGGCTCAGGTAAAAATCTTGAAGGCGCTGGAGTACGGCGAATTCGAACGCCTGGGGTCCGACCGGCTGCTTAAGTGCGAAGCGCGGGTTATTTGCGCCACCAATTGCTCGCTGCGGGAAAGAGTCCGTCACGGAAAATTTCGAGAAGATCTCTATCACCGGCTCAATGGCCTTACCTTGCTCATTCCGCCGCTGCGCGAGCGGCTCGAGGAATTGCCCGCCCTCATCGCCGCTGAACTCAAGGCCGCTGCCGCCGGCGAGGGAAAGAAAATCACCGCGATTCATCCCGAGGCCATGCAAAGACTAACGGATTATCATTGGCCTGGGAATTTGCGTGAGCTAAGTCACACGGTTCGAACCATGACGCTCTTCTGCGACGGACAGGTGATCCTGCCGGAACATGTGCTTTTTCCTCCGGACCTTCCTGAGACTTCGTCTAACAATGACCGCTCCGAGACTGCGGCGCCGGTTAATCAAAACCACCAGTCCACCAGTCAGGATCCGTCTCTCGGCGCTGCAGTGCAGCGGCATGTCACCCGCATTTACGAGCAAACAAACCGCAATCAGCGCCGGACAGCAAAGCTCCTTGGAATCTCGCGGGCCACGTTAACGAGACACCTGCGGAAGATGGCCCAGAAATGAACATGGGTGGCCTAACAATGAA
>JBDTZF010000184.1:0-3451 GCA_040005265.1 Verrucomicrobiota bacterium | reverse complement strand
TTAAGTTTTGCCACCGTGTTTGTCCAGCAAAGCCTGAAAACGCGGGTCGCTTCGAAGCGAATCCCAGGCCGGACTGACTCTAAGGCCCGGTACACTGACGTTGCTCGGTCGACTCAATAATCCATCGAGAAGTTCAATCGCCCGGCCATTGTCGCCTACGATACAATAAACTTCGGCCAGTCCCGCAGTGATGTCCGGTCCCTCGAAGGCGTCCTTGCTTTCCGGTTCAATCGCGACGGCGCGCTGCGCCGCAGCCAGCGCAGCCTCCTTTTCTCCCAGGTTGGCCAGCACTTTTCCGAGTTGAAGATGCACCCCTGCTTCGTCTGGAGTCTGCTTTAGCTGAGCTTCCAAAAAACCTTTCGATTTCAGAAAAGCCGCGCGCGAACCGGCCTCGTCATGGAGGGCTTTGCGGGCAAACCCGACCAGGAAATATTTCCCCGCCAGTGCGCCGGGAAACGTTTTGAGAGCATCATCGGGAAGACTCTCGGCTTCCTGCAATCCTTCCTTGTACTTGCGTTGCAAAAGAAAAAGATCGGCGAGTCCGCTGGCAAGCTTAAGTCTGAGCTCGGGGCTCAGCGGAGCGGACTTCATCGCTTCACATGCTTTCTCCGCGACGCTAAAATCGCCCTTCTCGGCGATGGCTACCTTGGATTTGACCTCCCACAGTCCGATGCCGGCGGGACTGATCTTTAACGCCTGGTCGAGCGTTTGATTTGCAGCGTCGTAGTCGCGAACCATCACGTAATTGAAAGCGAGATTTTGCAGAGGCCAGCTGTCCCTCGGATTCAAACTCGCCGATTTCTTAAAATTGGCGGTCGATTCCGGCCATTTGCCCTGGCGTCGCTGGATTGCGCCTATGGCAAGATACGCTTCCGAATCGTTGGGCAAGCCAACTTGAGCAGTTTGGAATTCTCTCAGCGCTGCATCGTAATTGTTATCGCCATAATAGTATGAAAACCCCATGGCCAGATGCGCTTCCGGAAGGTCTGGCTGTATTTTTAACGCGCTCTCGGCCAGTGTCCTGGCCTTCTGGCGCAGTTCTGGCGAGCGGCCAAAGGAGTGCTGCATCCAGCTTTCGAGCTGTGAATATCGGGCCAGGGCGAGCGCAAATTGGGGATCGAGTTCAATAGCCCGATCATAGAGCTGCTCGCCTTGCTTGAGCTTTTCCACGTCCTCGTAGGCCCCCTGAAGATTGTGCGCCTGCACAAAGGCTAAATAGGCTTCGCCACTCTCCGTCGGCCTGCGCGCCATCTGCGCCTTTTCGGCATCGGAAAGCTTCGCTTGCAGCGCGTTTGCGATCTCCCGCGCCAGATCGGTTTGGATGGCAAATACATCCACTAAATCCCGATCATAATTGTTAGCCCACAAGTGCTCATCGTCGTTGGCATTGATCAGCTGCACACTCACCCGTACCCGATTTCCCTCCCGGCGAACGCTACCTTCCAGAATCGTGGAAACTCCGAGCGTCTTGCCAATTTCACGGATGTCGATGGTCTGTCCGCGGTACTTCATCACCGACGTGCGCGAAATCACCTTGAGGTCGCTTATCTTGGACAGGTTCGTCAGGATATCATCCTGGATCCCATCGGCGAAATAGGCGTTCTCCTTGTCGTCGCTGAAACTTTGGAATGGCAGCACCGCGATCGATTTGTCGACTTTGTGAGCCGTCGCACGCGGAAGGACGAAAAATCCGGCGGCGGCTGAAATTAATACACCTGCCGCGATGAGCACAGTCACATTGCGACGGCGGTTGCTTCCCGGTCCAGCGATCGCCGGCGTGGTTTTAATTCCCTCCGGGGTAACGTCAAAAAGCCAGGAGAGAATCAAAGCGATGGGAAAACCAACCAGCAACGGCAGAATTACCCACTTGAGAGCGCCGTTTGGCAATCCCCAGGCCGGAAACGCCGCGGAGGCGAGTTGAATAGTGCCGCCGGCGGCAATGACATACGCCGCGGCCACGCGGTAAACTTTCCGGCGTTTCACTTCCTCGAAGAAGCCGCTCATAGACAATTAGTTGGGATTCACTCGGACCATACGACAACGCCAGAAATTGGACAGAAAAATGCACTCACTGTTCACTTCACGCCAGTGGCAAAAACCGTTTGGAAATGCGGGCTCTGCTTTTCGCGCGAAACAATGCTTACTTCGATTTGGCGGAATCCGCTTTTTTCCAGAAACTGATGCAACTGCACCTCGCTGAAACCCAGCCAGTGATCGGCATATAATTCCCTGGCGCGATCGAAGCGATGGCTGAGCAGATCGAGAATCACCAATCGACCGCCACGCTTCAGCATGGTGTGCGCTGCCCTGACGGCCTGCTGTGGATGGATTGCGTGATGCAAAGCCTGACTCAAGATCGCCAAATCGACGCTGTTCTTCGCGATCGGTGGATCTTCGATGTCGCCGAGCCGGTATTCGAGATTCTTGAACCCATGCTTTTTCGCAAGCTTGGCGCCGAACTCGACCATTTTCGGAGAATTATCGATCGCGATGACCTTCCGCGCATTCGGGGCCAGCAATTGCGAAAGCGTTCCCTCGCCCGCGCCGAGGTCCGCCACGGTCAAAGGCGGCAGCAGACTGATAAGAGTGTGGGCCAAAGCCTGCCACGAGCGCCCGGGGACATAACTGCGGCCGAACTTCCCGGCAAGCTCGTCGAAATATTCGCGCGCCTTGTCCTGACGCTTGCGCAGAATTAACTTCAGGCTGGTTCGATCGCGCGACGCTTCCCCCACCTCGCGCGCGAGTATCCGCGTTAACTCCGCGACACGGGCTCGCCGCGAATCCTGTCCGTTATTCTTTGCGCCGTAATAAACGTTTTTCCCTGCCCGTCTGTCACTCACGATGCCGGCCCGCTTCATTTGCGCCAAGTGACTCGAGATGCGCGACTGGCCCATGCCGAGGATTTCCTGCAATTCCGCGACGGAAAGTTCTTCCTGTTCGAGCAAAAGCAATAGCCGTAACCGCGTTGGATCGGCCAGCAAACGCAGAAAATTTATGGTTGACGCCATGGACTGCCTAAACCATATATCGACGTATCATGATTGGTCAATATGTCTTGGGACAGCCGGGCAGCGTTACAACGGCCTAACCACGTTCCTCGGCTGATCCAATTTTACATTGTTCCATTTCTAACGAATCACCTTATTTAAACCATGTCGCGCCGTTTCATCTTTTCGTCTGAATCCGTCGGAGAAGGCCATCCGGACAAAGTTTGCGATACCATTTCCGACGCCGTTCTCGACGCCTGCCTCGTGCAAGATCGAAATAGTCGCGTGGCGTGTGAGACCTACGCCAAAAGCAACATCGTAATAGTCGGCGGCGAGATCACCATTCCGAAACTGAAGAAGGAAAGGAAGTCGCTTACCACCGTTCTCAACATCGATAAGATCGTCCGCGAGGCGATCGAGGAGATCGGTTACGTCCACGAAGACGATGTCTTCCACGCGAACAA
>JBDTZF010000083.1:0-11763 GCA_040005265.1 Verrucomicrobiota bacterium | reverse complement strand
CTGAAACGGCGTTACGACCTCATTCCAAATCTCGTCGAGACCGCGAAAGGTTATCTGGCGCACGAGCGCGGGACACTCGAAGCCGTCATCGCAGCACGGAATGCCGCCGCGACCGCCAATACACGCGCCGCTCAGAATCCGGGCGACGCTTCAGCGATGAAGGATATCTCCTCCGCGGAAGGCGCGTTGTCCGGCACCTTGGGGCGCCTGTTCGCGCTGGCCGAGGCGTATCCGGACCTGAAAGCGAACACGACAATGATGACCTTGATGGAGGAACTGAGCTCCACCGAGAACCGAGTCTCATTCGCGCGCCAGGCTTATAACGATGCGGTGACGAGCTACAACACCAAGCGCGAGGTATTTCCAACGAACATCATGGCGGGCATGTTCAACTTTGCGCCGGCCGAACTGTTCGTCATCGACAAGCCGGAACAAAAAGAAGCGCCAAAAGTCGCGTTCTAAGCCGAGACAGAAGATCGACATCGGGTGGACTTCTTCGCGCGCCAGGACAAGGCCCGACGAAATACCAAGCTCCTGGTATTTTACTTTTCGCTGGCTGTCCTGTCGCTAATCGTGGCGGTCGACACAGTGGTCGTGCTGGTCTTCACCGGCATCGCAGCCAAAAATGCCGGAGACCAGGTAGCATTACCTTTTGCACAATCGGAGGTGCTTATTGCAGCAACTCTGGGCACCCTTGCCATCATCCTGATCGGGAGCGTGTTCAAGACTATGGAGCTGTCGAGTGGCGGCAGCGCGGTCGCCGAGCTACTCGACGGCCGGCTGATTAAATCCAACACCGCCGAAGCCGATGAACGCAAACTCCTCAACATCGTTGAAGAAATGTCGATCGCGTCAGGTGTGCCGGTCCCGCAGGTCTACGTGATGGATGGCGAAGCCGGGATCAACGCGTTTGCCGCCGGACATTCGCCGAGCGATGCCGCCGTCAGCGTAACGCGCGGAGCCATGAAACTCCTTTCCCGGGACGAGCTGCAAGGCGTCATCGGCCACGAGTTCAGCCATGTCCTCAACGGCGACATGCGGCTCAATCTACGTCTCATGGGTCTGATCTTTGGAATTCTCTGCCTGACGGTAATCGGGCGCATCCTGATTCGGACCCGTGGACGCAAGAATGCCCTGCCGTTGTTAGGTCTGGCCCTTATCGTTATCGGATGGGCCGGCGTTTTCTTCGGACGACTGATTCAGGCGGCGGTTAGCCGGCAACGCGAAGGTCTGGCCGACGCTTCTTCGGTCCAATTCACACGTAATCCCGGTGGACTAGCCGGCGCGCTCAAGAAGATCGGCGGCCTTGAGGAAGGTTCCCGACTTCAATCGCCGCACGCCGAGGAGGCGAGTCATCTCTTTTTCGCGAACGGGATGGGCGACTCATTCTTTGGACTGATGGCAACGCATCCGCCATTGATCGAACGCATTCGCGAGTTGGATCCGAATTTCGACGGAAAATTCCCGAGGGTAAGTGCCGCAGCGCTCGCCTACACCTCAGCTGGAGGTAAGCTGCCCCACTCGTCCCGGCCGCCGATGATGCCTGCTATTCCTCTAATGCAGGTCGGGAGCGATTCTTCGCCGACAAGAATTGCCGAGAAAGCTGTCATGGTAAATGTCGGACGACCAATCACGCCCCATCTCCGCTACGCGGTAGAGTTTCAACGAGCGATTCCCGCGTCAGTGGAAGCAGCGGCGCGCGATCCGCTTGGGGCCAGCGTTTTGGTTTACGCACTTCTCCTTAGCGACGAGCCGGGAGCGAAACAAAAACAGCTCGATGAACTCGCTCGCGTCACGTCCGGGAGCACGCGCGATGAGACACTTCGAATCTGGCCTGATGTTCGAAAGGTGCCAGCACATGCCAAGATCCCGCTGATCGATCTCGCCTTGCCTGCGCTGCGTCATTTTTCGCAGCCCCAATTCGAGCAGTTCCGCGCCGCGCTGAAATCCTTGATCGAAAGCGACGCCAAAACCGATTTGTTCGAACTCATGCTGCAAAAAATCGTGGTGCGGCACCTCGATTCATTTTTCTTGCCGGCCACAAAGCCGGTGACGCAGTTCTACGATTTACATCCTTTGGTGGCCGATTGCGGGGTGCTGTTGTCGGCAATGGCCTATGCCGGCCATGATAATGTGACCGAAGCCTATGCGGCCTTTAAACAGGGAACCCAGTTGTTGAGTCGAGCAGCGCAATGCGAAATCCCATGGTTTGCGCCGGAGCAATGCGACTTCGGCTACATCGACACCGTTCTTCAGCGTCTCAGCCGCGCCCTTCCGCAGATCAAAAAGAACGTCCTTGATGGATGTGCCCTTACCATCGCCGCCGATAACGTCATCCAGGAACGCGAAGCGGAGCTGATCCGCGCGGTGGCCGATTCGTTGGATTGTCCGGTGCCGCCACTCGTGCTGCTGAGAGAGGATGGCTCGAGCAATGCCGCCTCTCCCACCTGATAACTTCCTGTAGATCAGCCGTTAAGGAGACTTACTCCGCGACCATCAGTAAAATGAATTCGCTCCAATTGCGCGATTGGATTGAGCGGAAACCGAGCAGTTCCTAGAGTTTTTGTCTACAATGCGGACACTCCCCCACCTCGTGCGGGTGCTGCGACGGCGCGGCGGCGGTGTACGCGAACTTGCGCTTCCTGATCAGCATCAGGTTGCGGACATAAATGGCTGAGTTCGGCAGATAGGCCAGGATTCCCACCGGATCACGCCGGAAAATGAAATAGAAGCACATCATGATGCTGCCGCCGATGCTCCAATACCAAAACGACACCGGAATCACGCTTTCCCCCTTCCGTTCGGAAGCGAACCACTGAACGATGAAACGCATCGAAAAGATGAGGTTCCCGATCAGGCCGAGGATCATGATGTAACTCCAGTCGAGACCAAAGAACCGGTATTCTTTTCCAACCCAAGTGATGGCGATGATTGTGAGTGTGTTCATAGGCTTGTAGAGACGGGCTCTGTGACGTCCTTTTCAATTGTTGGAGACGACACAGAGGTCGTCCCTCCAGAAACGGTGATGAAATTCATAAGCAGTTTAACGATTCGGCGATCTCGTATCGAATTCTTCTCGATTTCATCCAGCGCACCGCGAGCAGGTCGCGGAACGACTTAAACAAACGATTCCAGACGCCGTAATGACTCGTGCCTGAGTGCCGCGGGTTTGTCGAGACCGGAACTTCGACAACGCGAAATCCCTCCATCTTAATCAAGGTGGGAAGAAAGCGATGCGCGCCATTGAAGAACTTCACGTGAGCAATGCATTCGCGCCTGAAAACGCGATAAGTACAACCAGCATCGGTGATGTTTTCACCGGAGAGTTTGTTCCGAACCCAATTGGCGATGCGCGATGATGCGATGCGGACCCAGCTGTCTCCCGTGCCGCGCGTTTTGATGCGCGTGCCACAGACGCAATCCGCGTCCTTAAGTGCCTCGAGCAACCCCGGCAGATCCTTGGGATCATTTTGTAAATCCGCATCGAGCGTGGCGATGGAACGGCCCCGGGCGATTTGCATTCCAGCCCAGCTCGCCGCCGATTCACCGCAATTGAATTTGAAGCGCTGAATGCGCACGCGTGGGTCGTTCGCGGCCAGCTTCTTTAGAACGTTCCAGGAGTTGTCGGTGCTGCCGTCATCAGTGATCACTACTTCGTAATTGAACGCTCGCGGATCGAGCGCGGCATGAATGGCCGACACCAAAGGCTGCAGATTCTGCTCCTCGTTATGGCATGGAACCACCAAACTTATCTCTGGTGAGTCCATTGATATTTGGGCGCCGACCCGCCTTCGCCAATGCGCTTCGGCGTGGCAAACGGCGCGGACGCCCTCCAAGATTGGTGTTTATTCGTGTCCATTCGTGGTTGTCCGGAACTACTTTCCGAAGAATTCCGCGATCGACTCGCAAACGTAATCGACGTCTTCCATCGATAATTCGCCGTAGATCGGCAGCGAAAGAATTTCGTTAACTGCGGATTCGGTCTTCGGGAGGGCCGGCAAGCCGGGATATTTCCCAGCGATGGCCGGTTGCTGATGGTTGGCCACGGGATAGTGAATACCAGTGCCGATCCCTTTGTTTTTCAAATGTTCGGCCAGTTCGTCGCGTCGTTCCGTTCGAATCACGTACATATGATAAACGGCGTAGGCCCACTCTCTCTCCGGAGGCGTCCGAACCACGCCGCTAAGGCGTTCATTGTAGCGAGAAGCAACCAGCCGCCGATGCTCGTTTAACTTGTCAACATTGCGCAACTCGACCCGGCCGATCGCGGCCTGGATTTCGTTAAACCGGTAATTGTAACCGACGATCTCGTGGATGTATTTCGATTTGCGCCCATGATTTCGCAGCACCCGCAACTCATCCGCCAGCGCCGTGTCGTTGGTTGTGACACAGCCGCCATCTCCCATCACGGTGAGGTTCTTCGAGGGAAAAAACGAAAAAGCGCCAGCGATGCCCATTGAGCCGACAGGTTTATCTTTGAACTTTGCGCCGTGAGCCTGAGCACAGTCTTCGATTACCCACAAGCCATGTTTCCGCGCGACTTCGGAGACGCGATCGAGATTCGCCGCGTGCCCGTAAAGATGCACTGGAAGAATTCCGACTGTGCGCGACGTCACCGAGGCCTCCAGGAGATCGACATCGAGGCAGTACGTTTCGTCGATGTCGATGAAGACCGGCTCGGCGCCGAAATGGATCATCGGCTCGATCGATGGAAACGCTGTGTGAGAAGGAACGAGAATCTCGTCTCCCGGTTTCAATCCCATTGCGTGATGAAGCAGAAAGCCGCCCGCGGTCCATGACGAACAAAGCACCGCTTCTCGCGTGCCGGTGTAAGCGGCCAGCTCGGCCTCGAAAGCTTCACATTCTTTCGCCAGGATGTACGAGCCGGAATTCAGCGCGCGCATCGCAGCGTCGCGAACTTCATCATTAATAAAGACGCGCGAAAGCGGGATCTTTTTCATTCTCTCTGTAAGCGCGTTATTTAATGTCGATCCAATTTTCGGTTCGCGCCGACTCGAGAGCGGCTTCGACGGCCTGAACAGCACGAAATCCCGACCAGCCATCCACAATCGGCAGTTTTCGTTTTTCGATGGAATCGACAAACGCCGCCAACTCGGCGCGAAGCGGCTCTTCCGGGGGAAATTCGAGCTGTTGCCCCGCCCCCTCCTGAGCTCTTATTTCGCCGCCCTCAATCACATGCCGATTCTCGAATGTCTTTATCTTGTACTGCGCAACATTGTAATCGCACAGAGCGGATAAATCCGTTCCCACGACCACGACATCGCGAAACTTCCCCGGTACGTGGTAGCCGGCTTCCACGGTGGCAAGTATCGATGCGCCGTCACCGCGATCGTATTCCAACACAATATGAGATTCGTCATCCATGCCGCGTTCGAAAAAATCCCGGAGCACAGCATGAACCCGGCGGGGCGACGTTCCGAGGAGAAAGTTAAACAGATCAATGAAATGGATGCTATCGGCGAAAGTGACACCGGTATCGCGCCGGGGACGCTTGAACCCGCTAAACCTCGCGCGAAGCATCTTCAGTTTCCCAAATCGCCCTTCTGCGATCGCGTCACGCATCCAGAGCGATGCTGGATCGAACCGGAAAATGTACCCCGCTTGTAGAATCAACCCGGCCTTCTCGGACAGCGTGGCCAACTCCTTCGCTTCGGTCGAAACCAGGCTGACTGGCTTCTCCACAAAGACGTCCTTCCCCAGGTCGAGCAATTCGCGACAAATTTTAAAATGCGCCTGGGCCGGGGTAACGACGACGGCGGCGTCCACTTTCGAAAAAAGTGAGCGCGCATCCGTGCTGCGGTGATTTTCAGGAACTTCCGCCAGATCCAATCGCTGTTCGTCCTGATCGGCCACGAAAAGCTCGATCGGCATCGATTTCAGAATCCGCAGGTGATTGATCCCCCAACGCCCCAGGCCGATGAGAAGAATACGCTTCATTCCCTGCTTCTTTGACAGAGTCTAGCCAGCGACTCAAGGGCGCTGGTCAATTGGGATCACTTTCTTGCCAACCGGTTCGCCGACGTATTCGCTGAGTGGCCGGTAAAGACGATTGTCTTCCAACTGCTCGAGCACATGTGCGCACCAGCCGGAGGTGCGCGCAATGGCGAAGACCGGCGTAAAAAGATCGGTGGGGATGCCGAGCGAGTGATAAACCGTTGCCGAATAAAAATCGACGTTCGCGTTCAGATTTTTCTTCTCCTTCATCAGCTGCGCGATTCGCTCGCTCATCCGGATCCATTTGGGCTCTCCGATTTTCTCGCTCAACTTAATCGCCATCGCGCGCAAGTGCGGCGCCCGGGGATCGAGCGTTTTATAAACACGGTGGCCGATGCCCATGATCTTCTTCTTCTCCGCGAGCTGCTTCTCGATGTAAGCATCCACATTTTTCTCGTCACCGATTTCTTCGAGCATGTGAATCACTCCTTCATTGGCGCCGCCATGCAGGGGACCTTTCAAGGTGCCGATGGCCGATGTGATCGCCGAATACATGTCGCTCAATGTCGAAATTGTGACGCGCGCGCTAAAGGTCGACGCGTTCATGCCATGATCAGCGTGGAGAACGAACGCCACATCGAGCGTGTCGGCCGCTTCTTTCGATGGCGCTTCGCCATTCATTAAGTAGAGGAAGTGCGCAGCCTCGCCCAGATCCTCGCGCACGGGCGGGAGCGGCTGATTGTTTCGCGCCCGGTGAAAATAAGCTGCGATCACACCGATCTTCGCTGTAATGCTGCGGGCGCGGTCCTTGCCTTTTTCCACGGTCGCTTCCCGGATATTGGGATCGTAAAGACCCAGCATCGATACTGCTGTCCGCATCACATCCATAGGCGCGGAGCCTCTTGGCGCTGTCTTGATAAAATCGATCACGCCATCAGGCAGTTTTCGCAGCGAGCGCAGTTGATTCGCGCAGCCGTCGAGCTCGGCCCGGTTCGGCAATTTGTTATTCCAAAGAAGGTAAACAACTTCTTCGTAACTGACTTTGCCAGCCAGTTCGTTAATGTCGTAGCCGCAGTAAATGAGCTGGCCTTTGTCGCCGATGACGTCACTCAGTCGCGTCGTGTTCGCCACAACGCCTTCCAGTCCGCGAGAAGTCATTTTTTTCCGCCCTTCATTCTTTCGATCAATGTATCTGCCATTGTCGCTGGAGTGTCGGCAATAGCAATGCCCGCAGCTCTAAGGGCTTCGATTTTTCCGGCCGCTGTGCCTTTCCCGCCGGAGACGATGGCTCCCGCGTGCCCCATTCTTCGCCCTGCGGGTGCAGTCAGGCCCGCGATAAACGCCGCCACTGGCTTCCTGCAATTCTGTTTGATCCATTCCGCTGCTTCTTCTTCCGCCGAACCGCCGATCTCGCCGATCACGATCATCGCCTCGGTTTGCGGGTCGTCATTGAAATGTTTCACCGCATCGAGGTGCGACATTCCGTTGATGGGATCGCCCCCAATGCCGATACAGGTGGATTGCCCATACCCTCGTGAAGTGAGTTGCCACACTGCTTCGTAGGTTAGCGTGCCCGAGCGCGAGATCACTCCCACGTTGCCCGGCTTATGAATGTAACCCGGCATGATGCCGATCTTGCATGCGCCAGGTGTAATGATGCCCGGGCAATTCGGTCCGATCAGCCGCGTTCTTTTCCCGCGCATCTGCGCTTTTACTTGCATCATGTCCATCACCGGAATCCCTTCCGTGATGCAGACCACGAGATCGACATCGGCATCGACCGCTTCCAGAATTGAATCGGCCGCGGCCGGCGCAGGCACAAAAATCACCGACACATTGCAACCAGTCTCCCGACGGGCTTCGTAGACGGTGTCGAATACCGGCACTTTGCCGTCGAACATTTGTCCGCCCTTTCGGGGCGTCACCCCGGCAACCACGTTCGTCCCGTATTCCATGCATTGCCGGGCATGAAATCCCCCGGCGCTACCGGTTATCCCCTGCACCAGGAGGCGAGTATCTTTATCAACGAGAACAGACATAGAAACAAAGGCCCTCACCCGGCGCTACACATCCTCCTCTCCCTGAGGGAGAGGAATGAGGTGAGGGCGCTGTGATTTTCCTGTTTTCCAGATTCATTTCTTCTTCCGTTGGTGCAGCACCAATTTGTTTCCGTCCGGGTCGCGGAATTGCGCCATCCAGCAAACGGGGGTCTCGGTTTTCTCCATGTCGAAGGCAACGCCGCGTTCTTTCAGTTTGGCATACGCCCCATCGAAATCCTCGACTTCAAAGGCGACCGTTGTTCCATCGCGCGACGGTTTCCACGCGGGATGACAACCGACGCCAATCGTGGTTGCGCCAAGCTCGTACTCAACCCAGGCACCTTCCATGGCTGTCGTGGCCGGCTTTAACTCCAGTGTTTCCTGGTAGAATTTTCGCGCGCGTTCCGGGTCGCTCACCGCAATGGCAACGAACGCAACTTCCTTCGTAATCATGAACAGATTCCTTTCTCGTTCTCCGGTTTCAATTTATGGATCATTAGTTTGTTTCCATCGGGATCCTGGACCACGGCCATGTGGCAGCACGGCGTTTCGAATGGTTCCGCCGCGAAGCGGACCTGTCGATCTTTCAATCGCCTGATCGCCTCATCGAAGTCTTCCACTTCCAGCGCCGCCCCCGTTCCTTGATCGGACGGAGTCCAGTGCTCACCTACGTTGGCGATTGCGAGCGTGTCCTCGCCAATCCCGTACTCGACCCAATTCCCGCCCATCATTTCTTCCGAGGCTGTCAATCCAAGCACCTCTTCGTAAAATGCGCGCGCCCGTTTCAAGTCGGTCACCGGAATTCCGACAAAACCGATTCTCTTAATCTTCACTTCTGTCCTTCCGAGGCTTTCACCGCCTTTTTCGCTGCATCAGCCAGATCCTCCGCCGTAGTCAGGGCCACGCCGCTTTCCTTCAGCATTTGTTTGCCCTTTTCAACATTGGTTCCTTCCAGGCGAACAACGAGCGGAACCGATAATTTCACCGTCTTAGCGGCATTAATAATTCCCTGGGCGATCACATCGCATTTCATGATCCCGCCAAAGATGTTCACCAGGATCGCCTTCACCTTCGTGTCGGCGATGAGAATTTTAAACGCTTCCGTGACCTGCTCTTCGGTCGCGCTGCCCCCGACGTCGAGAAAATTGGCCGGGCTGCCGCCGTAAAATTTGATGATGTCCATGGTGGCCATGGCGAGTCCCGCGCCGTTGACCAAGCAAGCAATGTTGCCATCGAGTCCGATGTAATTAAGGCCGTGTTTCGACGCTTCGACTTCGCGTGGATCTTCCTCCGTAACGTCACGCATCGCCGCGATCTCCGGATGCCGGTAAAGAGCGTTATCATCGAAGTTAAATTTGGCATCGAGCGCGAGCACATCGCCCTGGGTTGTTACCACGAGTGGATTGATCTCAACCATGGAGCAATCGCAGCCGATAAACGTGCGATAAAGTCCATCGAACAATTTCGACGCGGCCTTTAATTGGGCCTGCTCGAACCCGAGTTGCTTCGCCAGTTTGCGCGCTTGAAACGGCTGCCAGCCGGCCAGCGGATCGATTCCTTCGCGCATGATTTTCTCCGGCGACTTCGCGGAAACAGTCTCGATCTCGACTCCGCCTTCCGTGCTGGCCACAATGAGCGGCGCTCCGGTGGTGCGATCGAGCAAAATGGCGAAATAAATCTCGCGCGCGATCTCGGCTGCTTCGGCGACGAGAACCTTGCTGACCAGACGCCCACCTGGGCCTGTTTGGTGCGTAACCAGAGTTTGGCCGAGCATCTTCGCCGCCACCTCGCGCGCGTCGGCAGCGGATTTAACGAGCTGGACACCGCCTTTGAATCCATTGGTGAATGTCCCCTTCCCTCGCCCGCCAGCGTGAATCTGCGCCTTGACTGCGATATCGACATCGCCAAGTTCGCGCGCGATCGCTTCCGCTTCATCCGGCGTCGACGCGACTTTGCCGCGCGTCGTGGCTACGCCAAATTTCTGGAGGAGCTCTTTAGCCTGGTACTCGTGAATGTTCATGGCAAGGTCCGGCGAGGATTAAGCCTCGAAACGCACGTCCGGCAATGCTCTTCTCTTCACTCTAAACGCGTCAGTGGCAAACGCTGGCCGCCTATTTTCGCGCCCGAACTTTCGCCTCGCCAGGTAACCGGCTGCTCATCAAACTCGTGCCTATGAGCGTGAAAATTCTTCGCGTCACTGTTTTGCTCCTCGGCTCGGCCGGAGTTTCTCCTACCCAAAGCCGGGCTCCAATCCCAGGCAACCTTGAATTAACGATGTGATTCGCGTTTCACTCACTTGTGAACCCGTACGCAAAACCCAAAGAACGCAAAGTCGGCGCCGATCGCCCGAAGATCTCGCATCTGCCTCCCGCAACCGACGCACGGACGCGAAGAGACCGGCAAGCCGAGAAGCAAGCGGTCGCGGCCGAGCGCAGGGCTATTAAGAAGTCCGTTCGTCAGCATCTGAAGCGACAAATGCTAGCTGACTTGGACGGCTAGAGTTGTCCCGAACGCCCCGGATCTAATAATTGATCAACGAGGATTAAAGGCCGGTCCCAATGTTCATTTTGACCAGTCCGGCATCCGTCGCGTTGATGGCACCGTTGGCGTTCACATCCGTTCGGAAATTGGAGGCGTTGACCGGCTGACCGATTTGCGATTTGGTTTGAGCGACGTCGGTCGCATTCACCACGGCGTTGCTGCTCGTATCGCCGACCAGGACGCTCATCGGAATCACTATGTTGCCTGCGCGGTTTACTCCGAACAGGGTAACGTTAATCGTCTGCGCGCTGGCAACGTTGGTTAGCGGCACGGTCACAGTGGACCCGCTAACGGTCACCATTCCGCCATTGGCGACTCCGCCGGTTCCCACCATGCCTGTTCCAGAGGTCACCTGCGCCTGAGGATTTCCCACCACACTCACCGAAGTCGGGAAAATGACGACCATTTGATAATCATTGGTCGCCCCGCCGGAGCGGCACTCGACTCCCGGTGTACCGCTAAGTGGCAGATTGACATCGAAGTTACCGGCTCCGCCGTGCATCTTTCGAGAAACCGCGCTAGAAGCGGCCGGCGCCGGAGGGCCTACCCGGACGTAATAAATATCCTCTTCTCCATTGAAGGTCGCGGTGTAGGCGACATTGCTGCCGGTATTATCCGCAACCATGGTGATATAATCGCCCATCTTGTTCTGTTGCGGGTAGCCAAGGAAAGGATTGAACGAATTGCTAACAGCTACACTCGGCACCCAATTATCGCCGCCATCGATGCTGTAGGAATAAAAGAGTTGGGAATCGGTATTGTTCGCGGCATTGCGCGTGTCCAGCCAAACGGAATCGATCCGTCCATTCGGCGCCACGGAAAACGTCCCCAACCAGTGCCATTTGTTTTGGTTGATCGGATCGTCATTGACTCGTTTGGGAACACTAAAGCTCACGCCGCCGTTAGTGCTTTTTACAAACTGAACATCGGTTCCGTTCGAATTGCCGGTCGGCTGTATGCTCGCCATCATATAGATATTGTTGTTGAGGTTTGTGCCCGAGCGGTCCACCCCCAGAAAAAGCTGCCCAGCCAGTCCGGCCGGATTTATTGGGCCTGAGAAATTGAACGAACCACCCATGTTCACCGCGGTGTTCTGGTCGAAGGTGGGTGTCACGGCGCTGTTCTTTGCATTGCTCGAACGAGTGCACCAGACCTGGTTGGTGTTTACGTTCACACCGCCGATAAACAGATTGCCGGTGGAGTCCACATCGAGCGTTCCCCATTGCGG
>JBDTZF010000082.1:0-11843 GCA_040005265.1 Verrucomicrobiota bacterium | reverse complement strand
ACCCATCTCGATGTCGGCTCGATCGACGCGCTCATCGGCGCGCTCAAGCAATATCACGGGACGCTCATCTTTATTAGTCACGACGTTCATTTCATCCGCGCGATTGCCACAAGCGTTCTCCACGTCTCAGCCGGCCAGCTCACGCCTTATCCCGGCGATTACGATTATTATTTAGAGAAGTCGAAAGCGGTGTCGGCAAAGACCGCGCTAACCGCAGGTTCGAATGGTTCGAGTGGCCACAACGTGCCGGAGGTCAACGGTCAGAAGCTTGAGATCAAAAAGAAAGCCGGCCCCGGCTTGAAAGAACAGAAAGCGCAAAAACGTTTGGAAGCCGAGACTCGCAATGCGGCGGCAAAATCAAAACGCGATAAAGAGAGGCGCTTGCACGACCTCGAGAAGAAAATCGGCGCGTTGGAAGAAAAGCAAAAAGAGCTGGCTGCCGCTTTGGAAGATCCGGGCGCCTATGCCACCGGCGGGCGAGCCACCGCGATCAATCGCGAGCTAGCCTCCGTCGCCGACGACCTCGCGGGTCTGAACGCCGAGTGGGAAACCGCGGCGCCATCAACGACTGCTCTTTCTTAATTCTTAAAGTTTCCTTCTGGCTTTGCTAGTCCGGCGACAATCCGATCAAAGCGTGGATCGCCACGCAACGCATCCCATTGCGGATAGAGACGCAACTCTCCGTAGGTAACCGCACCGGGAAGTTTCACCAATTCTTCCAGTTGATGCAGCGCCGCGTCACGATCGCCTGTCCATAGATACACCAGCGCTTGATGAACCCGATACGAAGCGCCGTCGAACGCATCAACCGTCAACGGAACCAGCTCGCAAGCTTTGCGACTTGCGCTGAGCGCGCTCTCTTTGTGGCCGAGCATTGCTTCGATCAGACCGAGCCGGCTCCAAGCCGGAGCGTAATCGGGTTGTTCCCGGACGTTTTTTGTCTCGATTTCACGCGCTGCTTCGAAAGAGTTCCGGGCCGTGTTTTCATCACCGAATGTTCGCGCGGCCAGACCGACGAACCAATCTCGCGACCACAGTGAATTGTTATAGTCGTCCCGCAATCCATCTGCCCTGATCGCCTGCAAAGCCCGCGTCGCTCCGGCTGTGTTGCGAGCCGCCAGGGCGCAATTATATATCGCGCCGGCAATTGCCGTGGCCGCAGTCGGATCGTCCTTTAAAATATCGGTAATCTCATTCCGCAACGGCATGATATCGCCGGTCTCATAGAATGGAATCGCCGCCAACTGGGTCCGCGTAAACGCATCGCGTGGCTGAATGGCCAGCGCCCGATGGTAGAGCGAAGTCGCCTCCGCATAGCGGTGCATGGCTTGATAGGTAAAACCGGCTTCGAGTTGAAAGCGAAAATTCCGGGGATCGAGTTCGATCGCCCGATTTAAATTCTGCACCGCTTCGTTCCATCGCCCTTGCCGGCGATCCATCGCTCCAAGAATCACAGCGATCGATGCGGAGTTCGGCATGGTACGGCGCGCCTGCTCCAATTCGGCGCGTGCACGATCGTAATCCCGAAATACCCTATAATAGTAAAGTGCTTGGCAAAAATGTGTCTCGCCCGAATTCGGGTCGGTCGCGACTGCGCGCTCAACTAAGCGTCGCGCTGCCTCCGCCCGCGCTTCCGTATGATCGAACCCCTGCCAGTACAAATCCAGGTGCGCCGTGACCAGGACCGAAAGGGCGCGCAAAAACTTCGGATCCCGCTGTAACGCTTCCTCGAGTAAAGGGATGGATGCGAGTATCGACTGCTTCGCATCCGGATTCGAGCCGGACGTGAGATGACGTAATCCCTCGCGAAATAAGCGGTCGGCCACCAGATCGGTCGTCGCTGTTTGCGCCAGCGCCGCGCGTTCCTGTGGTGAAAGCTGCACCTTCAATTGTTCCGTGATCGTTTTGGCGATCTCCGTCTGGATAACAAAAATATCCGATGCTACCCGGTCGTAGGTTTGAGCCCAAATGTGCGCGTCACTCCGGGCGTCAATTAATTGCGCAGTCACCCGAATTCGATTGTCCACGTGTTGAACACTTCCTTCCATGACATAAGCAACTCGCAGTTGCCGGCCGATCTCGCGAAGGCTGCGCGTCCGAGTTTCTTTGTACTGAAGAACACTGGTGCGGCTAATGACTTTAAGATCGGAAAGTTTGGCCAACTGAGTGAGAATTTCGTCATGCACGCCATCCGTGAAACTGGCGGTCTCGGCATTGCCCGTAATGTTCTCAAACGGGAGCACCGCGATGCTTTTTTCCGGAATGCTGGATTGGATTTCCGAGTCGGCGTCCAGCCGGGTTCTGTTTGGGAACCGGGTAAATAGAAACGCGCCGATCGATATCATCAAAACCACGGCGCCAAATATTGCGATCCGCTTCCCGTTTCCTTGAACCCGGTCGTCTGCGGGAATGTCCGACACCGGCAGATTGGCAAGCTTCACGGGAACGTCCTGACGGCCGGCTTCGCCGGTAAAAAGATTCACGACCGAAACGATTTGCCCCTTCAACTGGAATTCGCCAAAATGCTGAAGATAGGGTTGCCAATATCGATATAGCCCGAGTCCACCGGCCATTTCGCGTGTAAGCAGTATGTGCCCGGCATCACCAACCTCGGTGATCCGCAGCGCCTGTTCAAAACCGGCCCCTTCAGGCGTGGAGAATTCGTTGGTGTCCGTTAGATCTTCGACAGGCCCATCATGAATTCCCATTCGGACCCGAAGGCCGGGGTGATTGTGAAGTGCCTTGCTGATTTGGATCGCGCAGCGCACCGGCGCATCCGGTGTGCTGGTGAAAATCAAGGCTGCACCCTGGGGAATGGTCAATCGCTTCGCCTTGCCGGTGATCCGTGCTCCCCGGAAGGCATCGGTTTTCTCGATAACCGAGATCAGCTCCTCGACGTTCTCCAGGGAAACCTTTTTGCCTGAACCCGGGATGATCTGGACAACAAGGACCTGTGCAATTTTGAGCTGGGCAGAAGCGTGAACGTCCGTGGGCATGAAAGCGTCCCCGTGAGAGGCGGACGGGGTAGCAGAAGCCACTCCCGCGCCACGTAGCGGTTAACTTACCGTTTCACCGACGAAAATTGCGGCTCAGCGAATGACTCGTTTTCCTCTCGCGCCTGAACGCGGCCGCGGCTGTCGTTTCTTGATTGAAACGTACTCGCCGCCCGCATCGCTCGCTGATACGCTGTCAGTGTCAGGTCCCATGTCACACATCCCACTAGCTCCCTTCTTACTTCTGACCTCTGCTTCGGGCATCCTTTTGTCGCTCGACCGGATGCTGCACGTCGGCCGGGAGGCAGTGGCGGCTCTCCCATCGGGGCCTGATGATCGCGACGATCTTCTGTCCGAGCCGAAGGTAACCTTCGACACTTCATTCGGACGACTGCGCGTTTACTCACGTGCCGACGCGATTTCGCGAAGTTGCTGGGACGAGAATTATCCGCGGCAATGGAAAGGGCTCGATTTCTATCAGGTCGTCGACAAAACGATGCGCCATCAGTTCAACATGCAATATCTGGTGCTCGAAGATGAGGCGAACGAAGTAAAATGCGTGCAGCCAATTTTTCTCGTCGAGCAGAATTTGCTTGAGGAGATTCCGAGTTACTTAAGGTGGCTGCGCGGGTTGATTAAAGCCATTTTCCCGAGCCTTGGAAAAACGAAAATCCTGATGGCGGGAAGTCCTATTGCCGAGAGTCACCTTGGCGGACGAAAGGGTGAAGAGAGGGATGTCACTCGAGCTGCGTTGATGGAAGCAGTGGAGAGGTACGCGCGCCACGCGGATGTTTCATTGATCGTGCTGAAAGACTTGGGTGCGCCCTATCGTGGTTCACTGGAATTGTTTCGTGAACACGGCTACACCAGGCTGGAAAGTTTTCCCTGGGTGAAACTGGCGCTCGATTACAAAAGTTTCGAAGACTACATGCAGCGCAAGCTGAGCCAGAAGATGCGCCGGGATCTGCGCTTAAAGTTCCGAAAGTCCGCGGCCGCCGGGCTTGAGTTCGAAGTCGTCGCGGACATCACCCAGGACTCGGCTCGCATTCACGAACTTTACCTCCAAGTGGCGAAGCGCAGCCCGGTGCAATTCGATGTGCTCACGGAAGAATACTTTGCCCTGATTGGCCGCCGTCTGTCGGAACACACCCGATTTTTTCTCTGGCGTCGAAATGGCGAGATCGTCGCGTTCACCTTTTGCGTGGTGGAGGGCGACGCGATCTACGACAACGACGTCGGTCTTGATTATTTAATCGCGCACGATCTGCATCTCTACTTTGTAACGAGACGCGACATGATTCAGTGGGCGACAGAGCAGGGGCTGACGACATACTTCTGTTCGCCCTTCACTTACGATCCCAAGCTGCACATGAAAATGGATTTGGTGCCGATGGACTTGTATGTCCGGCACCGGTCCGCCCCGATCAATTTGCTGTTGCGATTACTCGCGCCCCGATTCGCCCCCGCGCGTTCCGAGCCACTCCTGCGGCAGTTTTCAAATTACTCCGAGCTCTGACGCTCGACTTGCGGCGCTGTGCCGAAGGGAAGCCGCTCGCACCAGCGCGAGCTGGTGCGAGACGACTTTACCTGTTTAGCGAGATCTTGCCGTTGCTTTTTCAGGGGCCGCAGGCGCTTCCTTCTTCAACGGGTCGTCGTTACCCGGTGAACCGCTGCTAGTGAATTGCCGGATGAAATCCTCCAGCGGCTTCGAACTGGCGGCATTTTCCTGGAGATTGATCCCGGCCTTCTCACTCAGGATCAGGCTGAGCAGCGTCTCGAGCACGCTTCCGCCACTTTGGCTCTCGCCCGGTTTGCCGCCGGCGCTGCTGATGAACAGCCGGCTCGGCACGAGCGGCTGAACGCTTCTGGAGAATTGATCCGCGAACACATTCAACGCGTAGAGACGCGGATCACGATAAGCGCCGACCTTTTGCAGTGTGACGGCCGCCTCGGCCAAGCCGACTTGCGCAATCCGCGAAGATTCGCCTTTACCGATTAGCTCCTTTGATCGCGCCTCGCCTTCGGCGAGCGTGACCTGTTTTTTGGCCAGTTGTTCCGCCTCCGCGAACTGAGCCTGACCACGATTGGCTGCAATTTCGACGGCAATCGCGCTCTGCGTCAACTCGGTCTGGCGTTCAGCCTTCGCCTTCGCCTGGTTGAGCGCGACCTGTTGCTTGGCGGCCTCCTCTTGCTTCGCGTAGGTGGCGCGCTGTTCGTCGGCCAATCGCCGCATGCGCAGCTGGTCGAACAACGTTTCAATCGGGTCGGCTTGTCCGGCGGCAATCTCCCGCGATTCCGGCCGGCCAATCAGGACCGCGACCACGTTGATGTCGTAACGCGTGAAGCGCGCGCCCAGTTCTTCCGTAGCGCGTTTCTGAATTTCTTCGCGCTTCGTCAGCAAGTCGAGCATATGTGATGACTGCGCGACGTCGCGGAAATAAGCGGTCAGGATCGGATCGAGCGTCTGCGTTATCAGCCGCTTCACATCTCCGAACCGCTGCACTACCGATGGCGCCTTCTGGTAGTCGATATGCAACACTAACGACAGCGGCAGACGCGGTTCATAACCGTCGGCCGTAATCAGGTCGATGCTGGTCAGGTCCTCGTCATAATGGTGCGCTTCCGTTTGCCCGCTGATCCAGCGCAGGACGAAGTTGATCGTCGGAACGAGTTCAACTTTCACCGCATACGGATTCAGCGCGTATTTACCCGGAGCGAGCGCCGAGCGCCATACACCTCGATGCCCGGCCTCAACTTGTTCCCCGTAACGGAACGATTCGCCGGTCGTGTCGTCTCCGGCGGCGCCGTGATAGGAAACAATCACGCCGACATAGCCGATCGGAATCAGAGTTTTTGCCTTGATTTCAACCGTGCCAAACCAGCGATTAATGAAGAACGTGCCGTCGGTCAGCACTTGCAGCTGTTTGCCGCGTTTTCCTCCGAGTTCCAGGAAGGCTTCCGGATCCTGGAAATAATTGTGATCCTTTCCAGCGATCGCCTTCACTTCGGGCGCGATAATTTCACCCGAACCAATGGTCGGTCCGTCCTGAATACTCACCACGCCGATGGTGTCGACGTTCGGATTGAACTCGGGCATTTTCTCAGCCAGTGAAGGCGGCGAACCGGCCTCGCTCGCGCTCGTGTCAGCGATGTTCGCCCGGAAATGACTCTGACCCCCGACGCCGGCTCCGATGAGTATCGGAGCAAACGCGCGCACGGAAGCGAGTTGTGCTTTCCACGATTCGTAACGGTCAGCTGACTCGCGCACCGGCCCGGAGAAAACGCGGTCCTCAGTGATCACAACGAACAGCGCCAGGTTAATGGCGTAAACGCCTTCGCGCAGAATTCCTCGCTGCCGTCCCCTTTGGCCATGCGCTTCAAGGAAGCGGAGCGCGTCCTGGAAGTGATTGGAATCCACATTCCGGCCGAGGGTTTGGATCGGCTCCAGCGGAACACCATCCCGGGCATAGACGTAGGCCATTTTTCCTTCGCCTACGACGACGAGTGCTTCTTTATGAATGCGGTATTGCCACGGATATAAACCGAAGTGAATACCGCCACGTAAGAATTTGGCCTGATAACCGGCCTCACCACTGCGGGCAATGATCTGGCCTTCGCGCAGCGAACCTTTGCTGCTCCAGATTTTTTCGATGATGCCAACCTGTGTGTGGGGAATGTAAACAATTCCGAGCAAACGCGGGAGGCAGAATAGAAACACTATAATTGCAAGACCTCCGACCCAGGGAACCCACGGGGCTGCTAAGAGTGAGAGAGCAATGTTAATCATATGTAATCCTTTTTTTAACTGTCGCTCGTTAGACAACGCGGAGTCCCGCGACTGCGGTGACGTTCAACCAATTTTTCGCAGTATTTCTTCCAAACGGGTACGGCAATTGAATGCGTTATCAGCGTCAAATCGACACTCTCTGATGCACTGTTAGGAGACGTGTTGTAAGCCAATCGCGCGCCGAAGCTTTTACGCGATGGCATACAGATTGATTTTGCCTGCCTACCCGTAGCCTCGTGCGCAGGCTGGCCATGTTGGCACGCTCATTTTGTCCCGAATTTTTGGAGATAGTTAGCGGGATTGAAAAGGAACTTCATCTGATCTGTAGCCACGCTGCTGCGCGGCGTCCACGTTGTAGGCGCGATTAACGATAGAAAACCTGCGACCACTTGCAGGAGGGCTAGTGCCAAGGGGTAAAAGGTGACCGGTTCAACCGGTCGAGATTGCAGAGGTTCTTGTTTCTCGCTAGCACGCCGAAGCTGCGGAGCGAAGGCGGGTCATTGCTTCGCGAATTTCGCTTTGCCGGCCTGCCTGGCTGAAGTCTTGCCGAAAGCGGTCGATGAATTGACTTTCGCGCCAGAATTGACCAAGGCGGATCAACTCCCCATCGGTCGCGCCGGAGCCTTGTGCAAAGGCGGATCAAACATCAACTTCCCTTAAATGTATCGTCGTTTCTTAATCTTCTTATTCGCGTGCGCTTCGCTCTCGCTAGCTTCTGCTGAAGTAAATTTCGATTCCGCGTTGCGGTGGCGCAACGTCGGGCCTTTCCGCGGCGGCCGGACCCGTGCGATCGCCGGCGTCCCGTCACAGCCGAATGTATTTTATATGGCGCAGGTCAACGGCGGCGTCTTCAAGACGACCGATTACGGCCGGACCTGGAATGCGATCTTCGATGATCAGCCCACCGGTTCGGTCGGTGCCATTGCTGTCTCCGTTTCCAACCCCGACATCGTTTACGTCGGCAGCGGCGAAGGTTTGCACCGGCCAGATCTCTCGATCGGCGACGGCATTTACAAATCGATCGATGCCGGCAAAACGTGGATCCATCTGGGACTGCGCGATGGGCAGCAAATTTCGCAGCTGGCGGTTGACCCCCGCAATCCGGACCGGCTGTTCGTCGCCGTCGGCGGCCATCCCTACGGACCTAACGAAGAGCGTGGTGTTTTCCGTTCGGTCGATGGCGGCAAGACGTTCGAGAAAGTCCTTTATCGCGACGAGAATACCGGGGCAGGGGACGTTCAGATTGATCCGGCTAATTCCGACGTTGTTTACGCGACACTCTGGGAATCGCGGGAAGGTCCGTGGGAAAACGGCACGTTTAACGGCGTCAACGGCGGCATCTTCAAATCAATCGATGGCGGCAAGACCTGGAATCAATTGAGCAAAGGTCTCCCGGAAAAAATTGTTCAAGCAAACCTTGGGATCGCACCGAGCTCGCCCAAGATATTGCTGGCCTTGGTAAAAACATCGATTTCATCGAAACTTTATCGCTCGGACGACGCCGGCGAATCGTGGGTTGTCGTAACCGACGATCTGCGACCGTCCGCGGGCATTGGCGGCGGCGAGCTGCCGCTGGTGAGGTTCGACCCGAAGAATCCCGAGATTGTATATGCGCCCACCGTCGTTTGTTGGAAATCGGTTGATGGCGGCAAAACATGGGAAGGCTGGCGCGGCGCTCCCGGGGGCGACGATTACCAGAATGTTTGGATCAACCCGGAAAACACCGACGTCATTCTTCTGGGGAGCGATCAGGGCGCGATTGTTACCGTCAATGGCGGCAAGACCTGGAGCTCATGGTATAACCAGCCGACTGCGCAGCTTTATCACGTCAGCGCCGACAACGCTTTTCCGTATCATTTATATAGTGGCCAACAGGAGAGCGGCTCGGTTGGAATCGCCAGCCGCGGCATGGACGGCGAGATCACGTTTCGCGATTGGCGCCCTGTGGCGGCGGAGGAATACGGATACGTGGTCGCTGATCCGCTCGACCCCGATATCATCTACGGCGGCAAGCTGACCCGTTACGATCGTCGAACCGGGCAGGCGCAAGGAATCTTGCCGGTTCCGTTGCGTTCGCCGGAGTTTCGAATGCTGCGCACGGAGCCAGTCGTCTTTTCGCCGGCCGATCCGCACCTTCTTTTCTTTGCCGGCAATACTCTTTGGCAAACGCGCGACGGCGGCCGGAATTGGAAACAGATCAGCCCGGACCTGACCCGAAAGACGTACGAGCTGCCGGCCAGTATCGGAAAATATAAGAGCGACCCGACCGCGGAAGTAAAACCACGCGGCGTGATTTACACCGTGGCGCCGTCACCGCTCGATGCGAATCGCATCTGGTGCGGGACAGATGACGGTTTGATTCACCTGAGCACCGATGCCGGAAAGAACTGGCGCGATGTCACGCCGCCTGCGATTTCCGCCTGGCAGAAGATTTCGTTGATCGATGCCGGTCATTTCGAGAACAGCACCGCGTACGCCGCGGTCAACACACTCCGGCTCGATGATATGCGTCCTCACATTTATCGGACGCACGATGCCGGCAAAACATGGAAGGAAATTGTGCAGGGGATTCCCGACGGCCAAACCACCAATGTGATCCGTGAAGATCCGTTACGACGCGGCCTGCTCTTTGCCGGAACCGAGCGCGCCGTATACGTTTCGTATGACGACGGCGACACATGGCAATCGCTTCGGCTTAACATGCCGGCTACGTCGATCCGGGATCTTATTATTAAGGACGACGATCTCGCCGTTGCCACGCACGGACGCGGCTTTTGGATCCTGGATAACATCACTCCACTGCGACAACTCGGGCAAAAAGAAAAGGGACAGAACCCTGTCCTCTTTAAGCCGCAAACCGCTCTTCGTGTTCGTTGGAGTCTCAATACCGATACGCCTATCCCACCGGACGAGCCTTGTGGCGAGAATCCGCCGGACGGTGCCATGATCGATTACTTTTTGGCGGAAGATTCAGCGGCGCCGGTCGCGCTCGAGATCAAAGACAACAAAGGAAATTTAGTCAGACGTTATTCGAGCAACGACACGCCGGTCCAACCCGATGTAAAGAAGCTTAGAATTCCGCGGTACTGGATCCGCGAGCAAAGCGTGCTTTCCAGCCAGCGCGGCATGCACCGTTTTCTCTGGGACCTGCATTACAGTCCGATCTCCGGTGTCGAACCGGAATACCCGATGTCCGCGGTTTTTCGTAATACGCCGGCATCACCAACATCGCCCTGGGTCACGCCGGGCGATTATAGCGTCGTGCTGACAGCGGGCGGCAAGACCTATACGCAAACGTTGACCGTCAGGATGGATCCGCGCGTCAAGATGTCGGCGGCCGAGCTGCAGGAACAATTGGACCTTTCGCGACAACTTTCTGAACTGCGAGCGACACTCGAGCCGATCGGCAAGACCTTTGATTCGTTAGTCGAACAGGTGATGAAACTGAAGGAGTCGTCGCCGAAGAATGTTCAAGACAAAAGCGACGCGTTTATTGGCAAGCTAAAGGAGTTAGGCCCGCCAAATGCGCGGCCCACCGCGACGCCGAGTTTGGATGCGGTCGATTCGGTGAAAAGCTTGTTCGACGATATCCAAGGCGTCGACGCGCCGGTCACATCGCGAGTCAAAGCCGCTGTTAGCGAAGTCCGGGCCAGGGCAACGTCGCTCACCGAACGCTGGCAAAAGATCATCGCGGAAGATCTGCCGGTACTGAACAAAGAATTGGAATCCGCCGGCCTCTCGCCGCTGCGATGATCGCCATTTCCTAATTTCTTAACTCTTGAAGTATTCCTTCTGACTTTCCCCGTGTTGAGGGGCGGCAGAGATTCTTAGAAAGGTGTTGGGCCAGCTTGATGGCCCAACACCATTTGGAAACCTGCGACGACTTACTTCGTGGCTACGAAACCATGCACGTTGCCGGCGCCATCGGTGTAATTCCCACTGATATCACCCCGCGCGTTGATGCCTCGCGGCAAAGTCGGGTCGGCGGCGGGCACGTCAAAGGTGGTATAAGCACCTTTGCTCAGTAGAAACGCGTGTCTGACGACCCCATCAGAAAAGGTCCCGACAATGTCGCCGCTTGAGTTGATGCCACGGGCCTGGCTCGATATCGCACCCGGGGGCGCGATGGTGGTGAAGCTTCCCTTCTTGCTCCGCAGAAAACCGTGAGGAGTCCCGAAGGCGTCAAAGTACGTTCCGACTATCTCGCCCGAGTCGCTAATTCCGTATAGCTCCGTATCGGAGGCACCCGGAAAATCGACGGTGGTATAGGTCCCCCCTGAGCGGAGGAAACCGTGCTCGTTGCCGAGGGTATCAAAGTAGAAACCTACGATGTCGCCTCTCGCATTGATCGCTTTGGCAACGGTGTCCGTCGCAAGCGGGAAATCCAAGGTAGTATAAGAGCCTCCGCTGAGAAGGAAACCGTGGGAATCCACCGTGTCATCCCACTCTCCAACAATGTCGCCGCGTGCGTTGATTCCGCGTGGTGCTGTGTTCGTCGCCCCGGGGACGTCAAAGAACGTGAAGGTCCCGCTGCTGAGCATAAAACCGTTACTAGTTGCTCCCGTTAGGCTATAGAAGCCCACGATGTCGCCTCTCTCATTGTTGCCCTGGCCGGCGGTAAGCACGGCACCCGGGACGTCATAGGATGTGAAGGTCAAGCCTTTGGGTTTGGCAAAGGCGAAGGAGGTTGCCAGGAAAAGGCAACCGATGGTGATTGCTAGGGTCTTTTTCATAATACGATTCTCCAACTGTGTTTCTTGTTTCTGATGTACTGCGAAGCTCGGTCGTAAAATTGCGTCTTGCCGATTGTGTTTTGAATGCGCGTGCTGAAGCAAGCTTTGTTTTCGCGGATTTTTCGAGCGATAAATGCTTGCTATAATCCGCTGGCAAAAGTAAAACCGGCGCATGGGATTAATTCTTCTTATCGTTATCATTCTCTTGTTAGTCGGAGCTTTCCCGACAGGCGGTTACGGATTCGGCTACCGTTCTCACGGAGTCCTCGGAACGATCCTCATCATCATCTTGATTTTGTATTTGCTCGGCCGCCTGTAGCTCGCGAGAAA
>JBDTZF010000183.1:0-3519 GCA_040005265.1 Verrucomicrobiota bacterium | reverse complement strand
TGAGCTTCTCGGCCGGCCGTTTGTAGAAACTCGCGGCCAGACCGGCCAGGGCCGCGCGCGAGTTTTCGACAACGAGACAGGTGGCGCGCGAATCTTTTTCTTCGCGCTCGGTAACAATCACCGTGGCGCCTTTTTCGATGGCCTGCCCGACGAAGTTGTGTCCGTCATTTTTCTCTCCGCGCAACGCCACGAACATGCCATTCCTCTGCACGCGCCGCGAGTCATACGCGATGCTTTCCACCGGGCGATCAAGTGAGCCGATGATTTGGCGAATTGGAATTGCACCGGCAATAGTTTTGAGCTGCATGAGGATTCGACATGGCGCAACGCGCTCAATGGGGCGAAGCATTGGTTGAGGCGACCCGTCCGACCGGAATGGCCTTACGGATTTCCTCGTGCGGTTGAAGGTCCAGATAACGGGCCGCCTTCTCCGCAATCCGGGCGAAAATCGGCCCGGCCACGAGTCCGCCGTAGTTCAATTCCGGTGTGCTGGTGTGAGCGTCATCCAACACAACGAGCCCGACAAACTCAGGATGATCGGCCGGCAGATAGCCGCTGAACGAAACCACATATTTTCCCTGTTCGTATCCGCCTTTGGGATCAACTTTCTGCGCCGTACCGGTTTTTCCCGCAATGGTAAAACCTGGAACGGCGGCGGCCGCCGCGGTGCCGCGATCACTCACGACACCGCGCAGCGCTTCGCCGATTTGTCTGGCTGTTTGGGGAGAAATTACTTGCCGCAACACGACTGGAGAGATCGAGCTGATCGTCTTGCCGTCGTCGCCGGTGATCGCTTTCACGATCCGGGGCGTGATCAGCTTGCCGCCGTTTGCGATCGTCGCCATCGCGACAACCATCTGGAGCGGCGTCACTCCGATCTCGTGGCCCATCGGAATTCGCGTGATGGAAATTTTGCTCCACGATTGAGGCGGCCGGATCAGACCGCTGATTTCTCCGGGCAGCTCAATCCCGGTGCGATCGCCAAAACCGAAACGCCGGATGTATTCGTAAAATTTTTGGTCGCCCAGAATAATCGCAAGCTTGGCCGCCCCGATGTTGCTCGATTTGACCAGAACATCTTTGACGGTCAAATCGCCAAAAGGGCGATGATCATGAAGGGCCGTGCCACCAAAGTCCCATTTGCCGTTCTCGCAAAAGATGACCGAGTCGGGCCGGACCTTGTGTTCGTTCAGCGCAGCGGCCGCAGCCACGATTTTGAAAGTCGAACCGGGCTCCATCATGTCGATGACAGCGCGGTTTTTCATTTGCTCGGGCTTGGCGTCGGAACGGAGGTTCACATCGAAATTCGGGCGGTTCGCCATAGCCAGGATTTCGCCGGTCTCGGGACGCATGAGAATGATCGTTGCCTTGTTAGGCGTGTACTCGCGCATGGCCGCGTCGATCTCGTTCTCGACGATGTTTTGCAGATTGAGATCGACCGTCAGGCGAACGTTGGAGCCGTTGCGGGGAGAGCGTTCCTGTCCGCGATACAACACGATTTCCTGCCCGGCCCGGTTTCGCTCAGTGTATCGGAAGCCGTCCTGCCCATGCAGATACTCTTCCATCGACGCTTCCACGCCCTGAATCCCGCGATGGTCGAAGTCGGTGAACCCGATCACATGACAAAGCATCGAACCATTCGGATAAATGCGTTTGCTGTCGCGCTCGAAATCGATCCCTCTCAAATTCTGGGACTGCAGATTTGCCCTCAACACGTTCGCCACTGCGTCCGGCACTTCGCGCTTGAGGACGATGTAACGCCTGTCGCCTTGTAACTTTTCCCTCACTTCGCGCGTCGGCATCTTTAGGGCACCTGCCAGAAGATCGACAGTTGCCTCTATGTTAGTAAGGTGGCTCGCATCGGCCACAACCGTCTGCACCGGCACATTGCTCGCCAGGGCATCCCCGTTGGCATCGGAGATAGAGCCGCGCTCGGCGTAAATGACCTGCTTGTGAACGTGTTTTTCAGCAGCGAGCCCGGCGTAGGCGTCGTGCTTGATCATCTGGATATAGACCAGACGGAAGGAAAAGACGCTAAAGAGCGCGGTCAGGCCGAGGCAAACGACCACGCAACGCATCCGGCTGTTCCACTTCATCGGCCAGTTCGCGGGTTCGATACAGGTTGAATAGCATCCTCGGTACGGCGCGGGGGAACGGTCAATCGCACAATATTACGCTCCGGGATTGGGATCATTTTCAGATACCCTTCCTTCAACCGCCGCTGCAAAGCCGCCCGCGAAGTCAGGGCCGCGATCTGCGAGCTGGTCACATCGTTTTGAGTGCGCAAGGTGGCCAGCTCCGTCTCGAGCGCTTTCTTGCGGTCGCCGAGATGATAAAGCTGCACCTTCAGATAAACATAGCCCAGCGCGGTGAGCGCGAAGAACGCCGCCACCACGATCCAGCGCGCCAGCGATCGCGCATTGACGATGTTCCAATTTTTTCGACGAGAACGGCTCATGCGATCTTTTCAGCCACTCGCAATTTCGCGCTGCGCGACCGGGGGTTCTCCCGCTGTTCGTCCGCCCCGGGTTCGAGCGGCTTTGACGTGATAGCGCGCAAACAGTAGTCCGGGTTGCGCCGCGGCTCCGGCCATTCCGGCCGATCGAGCCATTCGCGGCTGCGATCGCGCACAAAATTCTTCACCACACGATCCTCCAGTGAATGAAACGCAATCACGGCGATGCGCGCGCCGATCTCGAGCCGGCTGGTCAAAACTCGCAGGCCCTGCTCGAGCGCACCGAGCTCATCGTTCACTTCCATGCGCAGCGCCTGGAAAACCTGTGTGGCCGGATGGCGGCGTCCGTGACGACCCACCACCCTTTCGATCACTTTCACCAGAGGGAGCGTTTCAAGAAAGGGGGAGATCTTGCGTGTCTTTACTATTAATGAGGCGATGCGGCGCGCCGCCGGCTCCTCTCCCAGGTCGCGAAAGAGCTGAGTCAGTTGTTCCTCGCTGTAATTGTTAACGATATCGGCCGCGGTCGTGACCTGATGCCACGGGTCCATTCGCATATCGAGCGGGCCGTTGCGCATCATGCTGAAACCGCGCTCGGCGTTTTCCAGCTGCCGTGACGAAACTCCGAGATCCAGAAAGGCCCCGCCGATTTTGGAAATGCCGAGATCGTCGAGGACTTTGTCAGCGTAACGAAAGTTTGACTGCCGCACGGTCACGCGCCCCCCGAATTTTGTCAGTTGCTCGGTGGCGTGACGGATCGCATCAGGATCCTGATCCATTGCCAGAACGTCGGCGCCGGTGCCCAAAATCTTTTCGGCATGGCCGCCTCCGCCGCAGGTAGCATCGACGACGAGCGAACCCGGCCGCGGCGCGAGCAGTTCGACGACTTCAGTCACCAGCACCGGTTTGTGATAGGTGTAATCCTCCATTTCCTGCGCCTCCTCTTCGAGAATCAGCGGACCGGTTGCGAACCAGACAGGCCGTTCAAATAATAGTGCGTTCATGGTTTCTCCCTTTCGATTGCAACCTTACAAACCAATGACATTTGCTACGTGCTGGTAAGT
>JBDTZF010000081.1:0-11895 GCA_040005265.1 Verrucomicrobiota bacterium | reverse complement strand
CTGGGCCGTGCCGGAATTTTGACCGACGTTGAACGTGACAAGATCGAGAGCGGCCTGCGGGAGATCGACAAGGAAATCGGAGAGGGAAAATTCGAGTGGGACCGATCGCTTGAAGATGTGCACATGAATATTGAGGCAGCGCTTACCCGGCGAATTGGCGCAATAGGCGGGAAACTGCACACGGCCCGGAGCCGGAACGATCAGGTCGCGCTCGATCTGCGTCTCTATATTAAAACGGAGATTGCGGAAACGTCTTCCCGCTTGGGGAATTTGCAGCGTGCACTGCTGGCGCTTGCCGAGAGACATCTGGATGTTGTCATGCCCGGTTACACTCATTTGCAGCGGGCGCAGCCGATTTTCTTCGCTCATTATCTTTTCGCTCAGATCGAGGCATTGGAGCGCGACACGGATCGCCTTCGCGATTGTTTAAAGCGAACGGACGTTCTCCCGCTCGGCTCGGGCGCCCTCGCAGGATCGACAATCGTTCTCGATCGCAAGCTCATCGCCCGCGAACTTGGTTTTGCCGGCGTCAGCCAGAACAGCCTGGACGCGGTAAGCGATCGCGATTTTGTCTGTGAATTCCTCTTTTGCCTCGCCTTGATCGGCATGCATCTATCTCGGTTCAGCGAGGATTTGATTTTGTGGAGCACGGCTGAATTCGGTTTCATCGAATTGAGCGACGCGTTTTCCACGGGTTCGAGCCTGATGCCGCAAAAAAAGAACCCGGACATGGCGGAGCTCACCCGCGGCAAGACGGGCCGCCTCTATGGAAATCTCGTTTCAATTCTGACCACGATGAAAGGACTTCCATCGTCCTACAACCGCGATCTCCAGGAGGACAAAGAGGCGCTCTTCGACTCAGTGGATACAGTCGCCGCGGCGTTGGGTATTTTTTCGTCGATGCTTCCCGAGGTTAGGATTAATCGCGAGCGGATGGAAGCAGCTGCGTCCGATCCAAATCTTCTCGCTACCGATCTGGCTGAGTACCTCGTCAAGAAGGGAATGCCTTTCCGCGACGCACATGAAGTCGTCGGTAAGCTCGTCGCGCATGCTGAAGCGAAACAGATTTCGTTAAACCAGATCCCGCTCCTGGAATTGAAAAAGCTTTCGTCCGTGTTCGATTCCGATGTGATCGCCGTTTTCGATGTTCGCCGTTCGCTCGCCGCGCGTAAGGCGATCGGCGCGCCGTCACCGGAAAATATCGCGGCGCAGGTCAAGCATTGGCGCGGTAAACTGATGTAGAGGCGGCCGTGTCGGCCGCAATTTCAAAGATTTGCGGGCGACACACCCGCCATTACACTTCCCGCGTGAAACAAGACGGTTGGCAAACTATTTCGAGTGAACGGAACTTTGCTAACAAGCATCTCGAAGTCGTGACCGACTCTGTGCAGTCCCCGACGCAGGCCAAACCGCATTCGTGGACCACCGTTCGTCGTAAAGCAGCCGTCATTGTCGCGCCGATGACTCGCGATGAGAAAATTGTGCTGATCAGGCAGGAGCGAGTACCGATTCGCTCGACCATTTGGGAGATGCCAGCCGGCCAAATCGACGACGTGGCATTTGGCGGCTCCGAACCCAGTTCAAGTGGCCAGGAATCTGCCAAGGAAGTCGCTTTGCGAGAGCTTCGAGAGGAGACCGGTTATGAATTGGCCAAAGACGGGGAACTGATCGCATTCGGCCATTATTTTTCGTCCCCCGGATTCACCGACGAATTTGGCTACCTCTTCCTCGCGCGCGCGGTAGAGCCTTGTGCCGGAGGCGATGCTCACGAAGAAACAGAATCGATTCTGGATTGCCGCGCTTTTAGCGTTCCGGAAATCTGCCGGATGATTGCCGAAAATGAGATTCGCGACGCCAGTACTCTCGGAATGTGTGCCCGGCTTGCCGCGCGCGGTTTCATTTCTCTCGCCCCCCGTTAATCGATCACATGGCGCTGCGGGACATTTTCAAATTTCGCGAAGCGCCTGAGAGCGAAACGTCCAAGCCGTTTCTGGAGCACCTCGAAGACCTGCGGTGGTCGATCGTCAAAATGGCGATCACGCTCATCATCGCGATGGTGGCGTGCTTCGCTTTTCGCTCGTTGCTTGTGCGGGTTATGCAGGCGCCGCTGCAGGCGGTGGGGTCGCAAGTGGGGACCCTTAAGGCTCTGGGTATCACCGATTCGTTCGTGATTTCTTTTCATCTGGCGTTTTACGCCGGCATTGTCATCTCTTTTCCGGTTTTGCTTTTTTTCCTAGCGGAGTTCGTTCTTCCGGCCCTGACCGCTGTGGAAAAGCGCTTCTTGTTGCCGGCAATTTTCGTCAGCTTCGCTCTGTTTCTCCTCGGCGTAGCGGTTTGTTATTTCTGGCTGCTGCCGAAGACGATCCTTTTTTTCTTCCGCGATACTCAGTCCCTGGGCTGGGCGCCCACCTGGACCGTGGAGCAGTATTATTCGTTTGTGACCCGTTTTACGATCGGCTTCGGTCTCTCATTTGAATTACCGGTCGTGGTTCTTGCTTTGGTTCGTTTTGGATTACTGACTTACAGATTCATGGCCCGCACCCGGCCCTACGCGATCGTGCTTATTTTTGTCGCGGCAACGATTATTACACCTACGCCGGACGTTCTAACTCTGATTGCGATGAGTCTTCCGATGTGCCTGCTTTACGAAAGCTGCATCTGGATCGCGTGGCTGATGGAGCGACGCAGAGCCAACTCGCGGACCACCTGATTACGTGGACACTCGAGACTACGAACTTTTGTTCAAGATCTTCGCGTTTGTTCTGGGCGCGACAATTGGATCTTTTCTGAACGTATGCATTTATCGCCTGCCTCTCGATCTTTCCGTTAACAAGCCTCGACGGTCGTTTTGTCCCAGCTGTAAGCAACCAATTCCGTGGCAGCAAAATCTGCCGCTGATCAGTTGGCTTGTTCTTCGGGGCCGTTGCGCAAACTGCGGCGCCAAAATTTCCTTCCGCTATTTTGCTGTCGAATTGCTCACTGCGCTCTTGTTCCTGGCGATTTGGCAAACGTTCCCGTGGCCAATGGCGCTCGCGTATTGGGTGTTCGTTTCCCTTATCATCGTCGGAACTTTTGTCGATTTCGAACATTTCATCATTCCCGACCAGATCACGATCGGAGGGACGATTGCGGGAATTCTGATCAGCCCGGCTGTCCCGGCGTTGATGGGGACCGATTCGCGCATCGGGGCGGTGATTCGCTCGGTGCTGGCCGCCGCGCTCGGCTACGTGATTCTTTGGCTCGTTCTGGAGGCTGGAAAGCTAGCCTTTGGAAAAAAGAGGATTCGCCTCGAAGCGCCCACTCCCTTTACGTGGAAGCGCCAGGGCGAGGATGCTGAGTTTATCGTTGGCAGCGAACAAAGCCTTTGGAGCGACCACTTCGCTCGCGAGTCGGACCGGCTGCTGCTCGAGTGTGATGAGGCGAAGATCGACAATCAGACATTTGGAACGGGGACATTGAACTTCCACTACAATCGCGTTGCGGTGGAAAACCAGGAAATGATGCTCGACAACGTGAGCGAGATTTCCGGCGTGGTGCGCGAATTGCAAATTCCGCGCGAAGCCATGGGCCGCGGCGATTTAAAATTTCTGGCCGCGATTGGCGCATTTCTGGGATGGCGCGCGGTTCTGTTCAGTGTTTTCGCTGGATCGCTCCTGGGATCGCTTGTCGGATTGCTGACGTTCGCGGTGGGAAAACGTGTCTGGTCCGCAAAGCTGCCTTTCGGTCCTTACCTCGCATTCGGCGGACTGATCTGGCTGTTCTTTGGAGAGATGTTTGTGCGTTGGTACGTCGGCCTCATCTATCCATAAGATTATTTCTCATCGAAAAGTGGCGCGAAAGCGTACCATTGCTGCCAGTAAAGCCTGATTTTTTCTTCCAACACCTGCGACCACTTTTGTAACGCGGCAGCGATTTCGATTTCGCGCGGCGAATCTTTTCTGCATCTGATCGGAGGCTCTGCGATTATTTTATATCTTCGAAATCCATCGCGCACGACGAACAATGGATAAATCGGGGTTTCGGCGACGAGAGAAAGGACGAATGGCCCGGTCGGCAGAAGAACTTCATGGCCGAAAAGCTTAACCGGTGAGCGGGCGACATCCCCGACCACTCGATCGCCTTGAATGGAAATTATCTGCCCGGCTCGTAATGCCGCGAGAAGATCGAACGAGAGCGAAGTGCCTGCCGTATTGTAGTCCACCTTCATTGCGCCACCGCTTGATTGCTCCAGCGAACGATCGACATGATGCGCAGTCAGTTCATCGGGCTCGGGGGCGCGAACCATTCGAATCTCCCTTTTAAGTTCTTCAATGAACAACGCTGCGCCGAGATCGTAATTACCCATGTGCGCGGTCAGGATAATCGCGCGATCGGCCGCAACCAGATCGTCCAGCTGATCCTTTCCCGTGAGTTCGTAGGCAAAGGATGCCTTGAGCAATCGAAACGCTGCCGAGTCGGTTAGCGACCAGGCAAAATTGTGAAAGACGCGAAGGACGCGGAAATAATTAATGAACCGCGACGAGCCGGGTAGAATGACAGCGAGCTGTCGATAAATTGCCTTTCGCGCCGGTGCTGCGAAAAAGAAAAAAAAGAGCGACCAGAGCCAGATGAGAGGCGGATGAAAGACGGCCGGGACGTTCAGGACCGCCCAATCGAGTGCTTTCCTCCAAAAAACCCCGCGAACGGCAAAGCGGCGGGACCACCCATTGGAGTCGTTTATGAATCCCGTCGCAACCGGCACGTGCTCCATATGATCGCCCCATCGTGTTCGAAATTCACCGTAACAAGATGGTGGACTTTGGCGTCGGGAAACGCAATCAGTTCCACTAGGGCGACGCTCTGCGGAGCCGTCGAAGTTTTCTCCCGGGCTTTTGTCGGCTCGAAAGAGTCTCGTCCTACCGAGTCATGATCCTTACCAACGCGCGCCTGATTTTTCCCGACACGATTCGCGAGGGCCTGGAGGTCATCGTGGAGGAAGGAAAAATCGTTGGATTGCGCGAGTCAGGCTACGTGGGCGAAAAAGACATTGTCGATCTCGGCGGGAATTATCTCGCACCGGGATTTATCGATCTTCATGTCCACGGCGGGAATGGTCGGGATGCGATGGAAGCCTCGGCGGAGGCCTTTCGCGCCATTTGCGATTATCACGCGACCGGCGGCACAACATCGTTGCTTCTCACTACGGCTACAGCGCCGATCGCAGCGATTATCAAAGTGATCGAGAATGTGCGGACCTCGACATCGATCAAACAAATCGCCGGTGTGCATGTCGAAGGGCCGTTCATTTCCAAGGCGAAGCCGGGTGCGCAACGATTGACGCTTATCCGGAATCCGACCCCTAAAATTTACGCACCATTGCTCGAGCATGCGGATGTCATTAAACGCATGACGCTCGCTCCCGAGTTGACTGGCGCGATTGAGCTGATCGATGAGTTGCGCAAAAATAGTATCGACCCCAGCGGCGGGCACAGTGACGCGTGGGAGGAAGAAGCACGGACGGCGTTCGAACACGGCATGCGCAGCGTCACTCATACCTTCAATTGCATGTCATCGGCGCGTCGCCGCGGGATCGATCGTGTCGCCGGTTTGCTCGAATTCGCCATTAGCGAACGCGACATCATTTGCGAATTGATTGCCGATGGCCGTCACGTTTCGCCGACGCTCATGAAAATGTTGTATCAGGCGAAGGGCGCACGGGGAATTTGCCTGGTCACCGACGCCACCGCCGGCGCCGGCCTGCCCGACGGGTCGAAGTTTTCTCTCTATGGAACGAAGTGCATCGTGGAGGGCGGCGTTTGTCTCCTGGCAGATCGGTCTGCGCTCGCCGGAAGTGCGTCGCGCATGATCGATCTGGTCCGCACCATGGTCACGAAAGTAAGCGTTCCTCTGCATGAAGCCGTCTCCATGGCGACCGCTACCCCGGCGCACGCGATTGGACTCACGGCCAAAGGCCAGTTCAAAATCGGGGCCGATGCCGATTTCGTTGTTCTCTCGCCGGACCTTGATGTCCTGCAGACATTCGTCGACGGCGAACAGATCTGGTCTCATTAACACCGGGCTAAAGCCACGGTGTCACTCAGAGATTAAATCGACATCAGAAACTCTGCGATGTCGAGGGATGCGCGCGGCCGGCTTAGTTTGCCGATGTTCACTGCCCATTCGCTCCACTGCTTTGCGTTATCGGCAAAGGCGCGCCGGACTTGTGCCACCACTTCATTCTGCGAACGGGCGATGACGCCCGAATTGGTCTGCTCGATTAACCACGCATTACCTTCCTCCTGACCGGACACAATGTGATTAATAATCATCGGGCAACCAGCGGCGATCGTTTCCTGCACTGTCGCGCCACCCGCCTTGCCGATCAGCAAGTGACTCTCGGTTAACAGGCGCGGAAGCTGGTCGCTCCATCCGACGATGTCGATCTTCCGATCGCCCGCAACGAGCTCGACCGCACGCCGTAGTTCATCGTTCCGGCCGACGGTCACAGTCAGCTCGATTTCCAGATCCAGAAGTTTTCTCACCAATGCTGGCGCCGCCCGTGGACCGGCGTTGATCATATAAAGAACACGCCGACCGGTTCCGGCAGAAGGCGAAGGCCGGTCGCGAGGGAGATCGGCAAACCTCGGGCTCACCGGAAAACCCAGCGTCCTGATTTTCTCCGGCGCGACTCCACCATTTCGCACGACCGCGGCGCTCTGTTCGTTTGGAACCAGGAAAAAATCGGCGGACGATTTGTACCAGACTTTGTTGACCGTGATCGAGTCGGTGACGATTACGACGCTCTTGCACTTTCGGTCGGGCCCCAGAAGCTGATTGAGGACGTAAGGATAGGAGGGAAAGACCGAAACAACGACATCTGGTTGAAAGCGCTCGAGTAACGCGGTGAATTGCGTTCTAAACCTTTGAAATTTCCGCAAATCCTGATCGAAATTATCTTTTTTCTCGAGCCAGCGATAAAAATAGCCCCACGCGCGCGGCGCGCGATTAACGATCGCCAGATACGTTTTAAGAATGGCCTTGAATAGAACCGGGTAGGTCTGGGCGATGAGATCGTGCATCTCCACCTCGGCCTCGCCCGAGGCGACGCGCGCCAGTCCATCGCGCACACCGCGCGCGGCTGCATTATGACCTTCTCCGAAGCCGGCGGTGAGGATTAGGATTTTTTTCACGCGTCGTTAGGCGCGGCCTTTGCCAAACCCAAACCGGCGCAAGTTTAATGGATATTTGCCTCCGGCAAAGTAAACTCTGAAAGAGGATGAAATTTCTTGGATCTGTTTGGCGCGTGTTGCGCCGATTAGTTTGGGAAACAGCCACCGACACTACCACTGGTCTGGCTGCGCAGATGGCTTATCTGCTTCTATTCGCACTCGCTCCCGGGTTGCTGTTCTTATGGCATTTGCTCGGCTTATTCGGGACCGACCCGGCGAAACTTCAGGGGATGTTTCTGGTCATGAAGAGTTTTATGCCGCCGGATACCAAAGTGCAGGACATTCTCGATACCGCCATGGCCAGCGTAGTGGTAACCGGCTCCAGCGGATTGTTGGCCAATGCCGGAATCGTTCTCGGGATTTATTTCGGCACGGTCTTCATCGCGACGATCTCCCGCGCACTGAGCCAGACCCACGGTGTGCAGGAAGATAGAAATTGGTGGTCCAAATATATCATCTCGTTTTTCATGCTTTTCTGGTTCGGCATCATCATCGTGCTTTCGTTCAACGCCATCGTCTTCGGCGTTCGGCTGGCCGGGATTGCCGAAGTTAATTTTCAACTCAGCTTTCCGTTGCAAGCGTGGATCGCGGCCTTAAACCTGCCATTTACCGCCGTGGCCCTGATTGGTCTGGCCCTCATGTTGTATTTGTTCACGCCGGAAAACTATCTCACCCTTCGCCAGGCGTTGCCCGGAGCGATCTTTTTCTCGATCGGTTGGATCCTGGTGACGAAACTGTTTCAGTTTTACGTCGCAAAATACAATCGTTATAATCCCACCTACCTGGCGCTCGCTTCCATTATCATGCTGCTCACCTGGATGTATCTGACTTGTTTGTTGTTATTGCTCGGTGGCAAATTGAACGCCATTCTCCGCCGGGAACGCGAACGCCGGCGCGAGGAGACCTCCCCCGCGCCCACTTCGGCACCGCAGACCGCTTGATGTCGCGACTTCAGGCTGTAGCCGCTGTCTCAGCGGATATAGATAAAGAGAGGCTGCTCAATCGGAATGCGCTGAGGACAGCGCACACTACAACAACGTCGCGAGTTGCTTGCGTTCGGGGTTGATCGAATGGCCCGCTCTGTTACGCTCCGCGCCGTGGTGCGTTTTCGCCTTTGTCTTGCTACTGCCGTCGCTCTGAGCGCGATTCTCGGCACGGTCCTTGTCGCTCAGATCAAGGACGATGAGAAGGCGAAGCGTGAGGAGTTTCTAAAAGCGCGTTCAGCCGAGCCCGACGAATCGCCGTCTGCCACACCGAAACGCAAGGGGACCAAAAAGAAATCGGCGACCAAGAAGAAAGCCGAGGACGAATCAACTCCGGCTCCGAAGGAAAAGACGAGTCCAACACCGAAGCCGAAGTCGAAGAAAAAGAAAACCAAGACGGCTGAGAAGGAGAGTTCGGAGTCGAAGTCAAAAGCGAAGAAGAAAGCCGCCAAGCCGGAAAAGACTCCGATACCCAAGGAAACTGGATCGGCCAGGGCGTCGGCGACTCCGATCGAGCGGCCGACCGCGCCACTGCCGCGCGCCATTCCTCTGGCCACGCCTGAAGAGCGTCCGCAGGTCGTCATTGAGAAATCGGGATTCGACGGACGCCAGGAGCTGGTGCCGCCACCCTCGCCGCCGCCTCGCCGTTTTCTGTTTTGGCCTTCGAGAAGCCAAAGCAGCACGAGTAGTTACCGTTATCTGAGCAGATCGGTCGTGGAAGAAATCCGGCGCGCTCCAGTGCAACGGCGCCGCTGGCAATTCATCGTTGTGCACAACAGCGGCACCCGTCAGGGGAACGCCAAGGTGTTCGATTACTACCATAAGCACGTCCGCCGGATGCAAAACGGGCTGGCTTATCATTTCGTGATTGGCAATGGCACGTCGACCGGGAACGGTCAGGTGGAGATCGGCGATCGCTGGCGAAGGCAGATCAACGGCGGCCATGTCCACAGCGATTATCTCAACAACATTTCGCTCGGGATTTGTTTAGTGGGCGATTTCAACCGCGACCAGCCGACCCGGGCCCAGCTTGAGTGCTGTGAAGAACTGATTCGTTTTTTGCGCCAGCGCTGCGGCCAGGTCGACGGGCACGACGTTATTGTCCGCCCTCATCGGGAAATGAATCCACCCCGTTGGTCCACCGATTGTCCGGGCGACAGATTTCCGTATTCCTGGTTCGGCAGATTTCGCTGACGGGGATTGGCGTCAGTTTCGCGTCGCCACGATGACGTGGCTTTCTTTGTAGTTCCAGCGGTAGCCGTAATTGAATCCCACCGGCGGGGGATTACTCACGTTGAAAAGTTCTTTCAGCTTCGGCTGGTAATGCTGTTTAAAAATCGTGATTGGGCCGAGATAATTGCCGAAAACGCGGATGTTCCATTTGTTGCGATTGAATTCGGCCAGCGGAATTCCGGCATCGTCCTGCACGACGATGTTGCTGTGGGTGATAACGAAATTGCGCACGCGGTTAAAGCCGCCTTCGAACATCAGATAGGAAGATGACTTGAGCAGACTCGCGCCCACACCCTGTCGGTCGCAAAACTTCATGAACCCGGGACTTTTTCCAATTCCGCCATCAGACAGATCGGTCGTAAAGTAGTAGAGAGTCTGGTTCTGGCCGGAATGATTGTCGACGTAACTAATGCGCACGCCCGGCGTGCCGCCCCGGCCGGGCGCGCTCGGCTGAAAGTTTCCACCGCCGTCGAGCGAACCGTAAGCGACTTCGCGGATTGTTTTGTCGGCCCGGGCCAGATAAACGTAAAGAATCGGCAGCGTGCCGTTAAGCTGTTGCTGCTGCAGATCGATCTTCATGTCTTTCGTGATGAAAAAGCTGTAGCGAAGCGACGAATTCATCGCGTTCTCGAGGTTCTGAAACGCGGCCCCCAGGTTTGCGATGCGCTGGGGATCGGGTGGCGGCCCCATCGATTCCTGGCCGCACAGGACGTAAACCGACGCCTTTGGAAAAAACTGATCGACGTAGAGAAAATCGGGCCCGCTGAACATGTAAAAGGCCACCGGAATCGGCTGGGTAGATTCGGGGAGATAATTCGCCTGCCAGATATGCAGCTTTTCCAGTTGTCTGGTGCCGAGTTTGGCGAACGCCTTCTCGAAAAAGGCGGAGTGCTCCTGCCAGGCCGGATCGCTGGTAAGCGGGAAGAGCGGAGAATTTTTCGCCACTGGCATTCCGGCGAGAAACCGGGCGGTGTCGTTAGGCGGGGGCAGCGGAGGCAGCGCGGATTGCTGCGGCGCGGCCGGCTCCGGCGATTCCTGTCGCTTGTGTCGCTTGGCATCGGCTGGAGCCGCGACGATCGACAACAGGGAGGCGGTAATGATCAGGCGAGTCAGATTTTTCATTGGGGGGATTGGCGCCGTTTACCGGCGAAATAATAAAGAGCGAAGCCGGCGAGCAGCGTTGCCACGCCGGACAATGATTCAATTGGATTGGACTGCAAGAGATAGATCATCATCCACAGAGTGATGCCGATGAATATCAGCGGCGGCAGCGGATAGGCCCAAACACGATAGGGCCGGACGAGTTCGGGATGCGTCCAGCGCAAAACAATGACGCCGGCAACGGTCAGTAGCGAACAGAGCAGCAGGTTAAACTGAATGTAAATCACAACGGCTTGAAAATTCTTGAGGAAAAACAGATTCACGAGCACCAGCTGGACCAGTGCTGCATAGATTGGGATGCCGTGGCTATTTTTATGCCCGAGAAAACGCAGTGCCGAATGATCTTCGCCCATCGACATCGTTACGCGCGGGCCGAGCCATGTCATCGAGCTGATGGCGGAGACGAGGCCGAGGCAGATGATGCCGCCGACAATGCGGCCGCCGCCCTCACCGAAAATGTGTTTGCCTGCGATCAAAGCGACTTCGAGCTGTCCGCTCATTTCCTGGCGCGGCGCGGCCACCAGAAAAGCGGCATTGAGCGCGGTGTAAATCCCGATGACGAGGAGCGTGCCCCAAAAAAGTGAGCGCGGAACATTCTTCTCCGGTTGTTTGATTTCATTGGTGATGTAACTGGCGGCGTTCCAACCGGAGTAAGAATACATCACGTAAACCAACGCTATGGCGAAGGGCGCGGCGAAGATCGACGTCGCATCGCCGGGTTGGGGCAGGAATGTGATCGGTTGTTTCGGGTCGACCAGAAATCCTGCGACTATGAGGGCCACAATCAAAAGAACTTTCACCAGAGTCCAGAGATTTTGAAACACGCTGCCGACGCGCAGATTGGAAAGATGAAAAAGCGCGACAATCCAGACGACGGCAATCGAAAAAACAATCGGCGAGCCGGTATTGAAGACGCCCTGGAAATATTTTCCGAAGGCCATCGCGGCGAGCGCGATCGGCGCGGCGAACCCGACTGTAGCTGAAACAATCCCGGCCATGAAGCCGAGCGCCGGATGGTAAATGCGCGAAAGAAAATGATATTCGCCGCCGGATCGAGGAAGCGCGGCGCTGAGTTCGCCATAACAGAGCGCGCCGCAAAGTGCGGCGATTCCGCCCACGATCCAGAGCATGAGCAACGCGAAACCGGATTGGATGGCGGGTAATTGAAAACCGAGGCTGGTAAACACGCCGGTGCCAATGATGTTGGCGATGACAATCCCGGTGGCGGTGAAGAAGCCAATAGTCCGCAGCGGCGCAGACATTTTCTCCGGGGCAAGCTCGGCTACGGGGGTCACAATTGGTTCGACAAT
>JBDTZF010000011.1:0-36667 GCA_040005265.1 Verrucomicrobiota bacterium | reverse complement strand
GTCCATGCGCAAAAGACGAACCAGCAAAACTCCCAGAGCATGCGCATAAAGCGTTGGCTCCCCGACCAGGGAGACTCGTAAGGGGACGTTTGAGCTGGATTAACGACTTGTTCGTGCGTCATCGGAATTTCCAAGGAGTAAATTGAAATCGTTCAAGAATAAATCGGTAACCTGAGATGGCGAATAGCTCGCTGATTTTTGATAACCTGCCTCGGCTACGCTCGAGAGCAATGTTGGATTGAGAATTACTTGCGACATTTTTTCGCGCAGCTTATCGGCCGGATCTTTCGCGCGATGGTCGAATATGAAACCCGTTTCGTTGTCGGTAATAAAATCATGGAAGCAGTCAAGGTTCGACACGATGACGGCCGCCCGATTGGACATCGCTTCAAGCGGCGCGACCCCGAAAGCCTCTCCATACTCCGCCATCGATGGATAAACAAAAATTCTCGCTGATCGATAGCTGTCCTGTAGAGCATTTTGATCGAAAACCGCGCCAGGAAAAACTATGTTAGCTTGTGCGGTCGCGGTCCGCCGTTTGAGATCGGTAAGGTATTTGTCGCCACCGCCTCCGAATTTGTCTTCTGCCGGACCGAGGATCACGAGCCTCCAATCAGCAAAGAGCGTGCGCGCGCTGGCGGCGAAGGCGTCAACCAGCAGGTGGACGCCTTTCTCCGGATGAACCCGTCCGACGTAAAGAATAACGTTTTCCCGTTGTTCGACTGGAGGTGGCTCCGGCAAAGGCGCCGGCCTTGGCACCGGATTGGGGATGACCAGGACCTTGGACGCGAGCCTCGGGGCCTCCGCTGCGATCGCCCGCGCCACGGCGCGGGACGGAGCTTGCAACCGCGCCGCTTTCCAATAAAAGCGCATCTGCCCCTTCGGATATCTTGTAACGTGGACGTAAATGAGGCCGTGCTTTGTCGCATTCAGCAACAGCGGGAGCCAAAACGTATTTGTAATTACGATGTCCGCTTTGGGCAAGATCGACATCGTCTTCATCGAGTAAATTAAATCCAGAAATTTTAGCCACGGCAATGAACGCGGCGCATTGAATCCGCGAACCCGGATGTGTCTGATTCCGTCCCGAATTTCCTCTGTCGGGAATTGCGGCATTGTTCGAGATACCATCACAACTTCGTGCCCCCGCCGCGCAAGCTCCTGGCCGAGTGCGAACATGACCTTTTCAACCGCGCCTCCCATGATGGGAGGCACAGGAAAGAAGGCGCCTAGAATAATCGTGACCCTCATAAAGGAGCGTTCACCTCATTTAAAACCTGCAAGAGCGAGTCCACCGCGCGATCAAGTGTGAAACGGCGCGAAAAACATTCGCGCGCGTTCCTTCGCATCGCTTCACGTTGTTCGGGCGGCGTTTGCATCCAACGCTCTATCAGTCGCGTAGTTCCCGGAAAATCGTCGCTCTCAACATAACCGGCGCGATCGGCGTCGATCTCGCGCCAAATGTTGATCCGGTCGGAAATGAGCACAGGTAAGCCAGCGGCGAGCGCTTCCACCACCGACATTCCGAAATTTTCCTGATGCGAAGGGAGGACAAGCGCATCGGCGGCGGCGAGCGCGCCTTGTTTCATGTCGCCTTCCAGCATTCCGGTAAAAATAATTCGCTGGGTAAGGCCGAGGCTGGCCGCCTGCTGCTGCAATCGGCGTTGCCATCCAACTTGATCCGGGCCGGCCAGGACCAATGAAACACTAGTCTGGGAAACGCGCGCCATAGCGTCGATCAAAAGGTCGCACCCTTTTTTTGGATGCAGCCGTCCGAGGAAGAGAAGGACCTTAATGTTCTTTAGTTGCGGATAGCGGTCGAGAAATGCCTGTTTCGCGCCTTCCGGAATTCTGGACGGGGCTTCAAGGCCGAGCGGTGAAACGCGTTCGCGGCATTTGTAGAGCCAGAACGATTTCGACGCCTGAACACGTTCTTCCTCGGAAGTGAAGATGACCGCCGCTGCATCGCGCAGAATTCGATAATCCCCCCAAGGCCAATAAAGCCATTTCTTCAAATGCTTAAGAGGAAAGGCACGTTTGAACCAGGGGTCGAGCATTCCGTGGGGGAAAACGTAATAGGGTATGGGCGAACCGCCGAACCGGCGCCAGGCGGCGAGACCCACGTACTGCCAAAGTCCGTTCACGATCACACGATCGTAACTCTGGCCTTGTTTGCGCAGCCACGGCAGCAATTTGCTCGAATAACGATAGCTTGTTAGGCCCGGACCGAGAGGATGGACGCAAAACTCTTTCGTGTGACACGAATGCGGTTCATCCAAAGTAACGATGTCGATGCTGTGACCACGTTGGGAAAGCCCGCGACTAAGAGCCAAGAGTGCCGGAGCGACGCCGCCTACGCTCGGTTCGAGCGTGTGGACCATTTGCAAAATCTTCAACGCTCTAGACAACGAGACCTTCCGTCCGGCGGAAATAGCCGCAATTCGGTGACAATTTTTCGATCGGCCGGGCCGGGACACCGCCGTAAAGTTGATGCGATTCCGTAAAACTCTTACTGAGTAAGGATTTCGCGCCCAGCACCGAGAAGTCCGGCAGGACACTGCCTGGAAGAACTACACAGTTAGTGCCAATAAAACAGTAATCGCCGATACGCACCGGTGCTGAAGCCTGGCAGTTTTTTTCAATGTCGATGCTGTGGGTAAGGATCTGCGATTGAAACCCGGCGAAGGTGGTAAACTTGCCGATGGTGACCGAGTTGGTGCAATCGATTAGGTGACGATGAGTAATTGCTGAATGTTCGCCCAGGATCAGCTGAGGCAGCCGGTCTTTTTCCTCCGCGAAGTGACGCGAAGGGCCAAGCGGAAAACCGGTAATCCAGTTGCCTCGGCCGATCGTGGCGTACGCCTTTAAGTGAAGCAGGTCGATATTCTTGCACATCGTGAGATCACCGATTTCGCAGCCTTCTTCCATGATTAGGCGCGTTGGCATAATCCACGACAATCCGATCCGGCAGCTGGGATGAATGCGATAACCGAATTGCTTTTCGAGAAATGAACGCCTGATCCCCCAGGGGAGAAAAAAGCTGATCAGAATCAAAATTGCCCTCACAGTTGTGCCCCCAAGCTGCGATAGATCTCGATATAATGCGCAATCATTTTCTTGGTCGAAAAGCGCTCTGCATTGCGCAGGCTTCTTTCACTCCAGCGGGCGTGCTCGCCGGGTTCTGTGAGCCGCAGCAAATCGTTAGCGAACCCTTCCTCGTCCTCGACATCGTGAATGAGCCCGGCTTCGCCGGCTGCTTCAGGAAGGGGACCTGAATTGCCGCAAATAACCGGGCAACCGCAAGCTTGCGCTTCGATGATCGGCCAGCCGAAGCCTTCGAAACGCGAAGGGTACAAGAGAGCGACGGCGCAGTTGTAAAGTGTTTCGAGGACACTGCTGTCGGGATTCTCTAACTGGGTGATGCGATCGGCAACGCCGAGTGTTTCAGACAAGGCTGTCAGCTCCGGGTTCAATCGATCTCCCGCGAAAACCAGCCGGCCATTCCATTTGTCTTTGCAGAGAGCGAAAATACGCAGCACACCTTCACGATTCTTGCGTCGTTGATTCGATCCGACGTGCAGAGCAAACGGAACATCGACATCGATTGTGCCGATCTTTGCACGTCGGGTGCGGGAATCGCTGGCTGAAAGTCTGACGTACGGATAGTTAAGTCCCAGTGCCACGGTTTCAATGCGGGGGTTGGCGGCCCCGCGCGTAACCAGACGTTCCGCGTCACGAGCAGTCGCGCTGGAGACACATGCGATTACATCGGCCCCACGCAGGCCGTTCAGAATCCAGCGTTGGAGAACTCGGCCGGTGAGCGATGCCGGGCATCCGGTATCTTCGCCAAGAGCCGCGCGCACGGCGAGCAAGTCATGGCATGTAACGAGCACAGGTGCCCCCCGGCAATCTCGAACATAAACGGCATTGGAATGATCGCAGATGTGAATGACATCGGGTTTTTTTGCCAGGGCTTGTTTCAACCGAAGTGGAAACCAGATGAACTTGTCGAGATAACCGAGCCACTTGCCGATGAATCGGCCCGCTAATTTGAAATTGCCCGCGATTGGCTCCGGGGTGATCAACTCCACGGTTAAGCCAGACGCTGTCAATCCCTGCAGCATCATGGCGCTGAAGCGCTGCATGCTTTGCTGCTGATCGGGCAAATAGTTACCGATCAACAACACCATTGGTTTGATCGGTTTGGGGGGGTGGATCGTGAAGCCGGCTGGCGAAGGGCGAGCTCCGTGGAATCGGTCTGGGAGCAGGCCCGCGAGCAATCGCGTCGTTTTCCGAAAGTGCTTCAGCATCCTGTTTTGTCTTTTGCATTGAAGCGAGACAGAGACCCGTGAGCACGACGGCAAAGCCGAGAGAAGTCGGCTGGCCGAACTGTCCATTCAACAGCACAAAAAACGCCGAACTGAATAGAAGAATCGGGAGGGTGGAGCCGCGTCGTAAAGCAACCAAGCTGAGGTAGCCAACGCGAAAGGTGAGTATTGTTCGCCAGAGCAGAAATGCCAGGCCAAGAATCGGCCCGCTTTCGTATAACACGCGCGTCCACTCGTTTTCGGAAAGGATGAAAGCCGGACCACCCACCAGAAAATGAGCGCCAACATTCGTCCCGATGCCGAGTCCCCATCCGCCGGCCGGAAACTTGTCGATGTTGGTTAGACTTTCGGTGAATCCTTCCGTTGTGCGGGCCAATAAACCGCGCATCATTCCGGTCTCTTCGGCTTCCGCGGAGGCGACAAAGCGCTCGGAAAGGACATCGACCCCTTCTTTGAACACAGGGAGACGCGAGATAACAAAAATCGCTATAATGCCGATAAGAAGAAGACGTCCATATTGGTTAACAGCTTGTGGACGAACGATAAAAATTACCAACACCGTGGCAACCACGAGAAGCACCGATACCACGCAGGCACGACTGCCAGAGACGCCCGCGGCGACCACCAATGCGATCCCAGACGGAATCAAGATCCATATCCTGTACGTCCCGCGTGAAAGTATTCCGTAAAGCAAAAATGCCGCCGACGCCGTGCAATAAAAAATCGGGCCAGAAATAAAAGAGAATGTGCCAGCTGGCCGAATCTTTCCTCCGCCAGCAGTCAATTGCTCCGCCCCTTCGACCATGCCGGCCGTACCATTAATAAATGAGTCAGGCGATGCCTGAAACTGCGCGACCATAAGCAAGCCCATCGGGATCATTCCAAGAAGAATCCACCATCCGATTCGCTTCACATCGCCTTCATCAAAAACGTTCGCCATCAGAAAGATGAGCGGAAGATGGAAAAAATTGGAGCGGAATCCGTAGATGACGGTTATCCAAAGCGGCAGCGAGGTAACGTAATCTCCGAGGACGTAGATACTCAGAACGACAGAGAGGAAGCCAATAACGGCAAGCGACATCACGAAACCGTTGCGTGGAAACACGCCCGCCCGAAAGGCCATGAAGTAAATCAAGATTAAGACCGGATCCCGGATAATGAGAAGAGGATTAGAAAGACGAGGTACAACCCACTTCCGCAGCGCGCCTTCGATTATGAGAAGGAAGATGTATGCAACAATCAGCCAGAACACTTTGCGGACACGCTTGCTGCGATCGAGCGTAAGAGGTCCAGAAGTGTATTCCGGCCGCGGTGTAAAGACTGATCTCATGAGTGCGGCATCTTACGTTGAGATCACTTCCCGTGCCATTCTTACAAGGCGTTGGCGATAAACTGTCCAAGGGTGCGATTCGGCTTTGTGCCGAGCAGCGATTTTCATCGACATCAGCCGGTCGCGATCGCTGGAAAGAATGTCGATCTTTTCTGCGATCGCCTCGGCAGAGCGAATAGGGACGATAAATCCATCGGTTCCATCCTCGATAATGTCCGGGCCGCACGTGTGCGCGGTAGTAATAACCGGCGTGCCCTGGGCCATTGCCTCGAGAACGACCAGGCCAAAGCCTTCGAACAACGAAGGAAAAAGAAGCAGGTCGTGGTTGCTCATCTCGCGCAAGACATCTTGGTGACTGAGTGTTGGAATCCAGCGATATTTTCGAGTGGCTGCTTCCAACGGACGGCAATCCGGAGCGGCTTTCCGGCCAAGCAATGTCAGTTCAACGGAGTTATTTAGCATCTCGATGGCCTTAACGAGATAGGACAAGCCTTTACGCTGGCCTAACGATCCAGCAAACAGCACTTTCAATGGGCCGGCGGCTTTCTTGATGTCGTTAAATAGCGCTGGTGGCGCGCCGTAGGGGATAATGTCGATCTTCTTTGTCCCGGGTGCCTCGCCGAGCGTGGTCCTAGTGAACGTGCTTGCCACAATGATGCGCTGGGCAAGTTTCAGTTCTTCATCCTTACGGGCGAGTTTTTCAGCGCTATCACGCGTTCCAGTCAGGGTCGAAGCCCACTCAGGCTCGCGCTCCTTCTCCTCAGCGAAAAGACGCTGCGCCACACGCCAATGACCAATTGGCAAATCGTATACGCGAGAAATCCCCCGCTCGGATGCGGTTTGGAAACTTTGCAGAGCCGCGTCTTCATACGCGTAAATTAATTTGAGCGCCCTATCCGAATCAATGTTGCGAATGCGCGCGGCAACTTTCTTGTCGAGAGCCAGAGATACGGCATCCATGCTGGGAACGCCGCCGAACAAACGCGCGATTTCGCGGAACGGAGCGGTATGCGTTCGCGAGCGAAGAGATGCCGGATACGACCGGCGTTTCAAGAGTTCTTGAACGGCGCCCGGCAGTAGCCGGTGAAGGGGACTGTCCGGATCCCAACTAAGCGTGGTCCAGAATTCCCCCAGCAGATTCGCCTCATTGAATGCCGTCAGCGCATGCCTGACGTTCTCGTTGCCGGTAGGATGAGAAAGGAGAATCATGAGTGACGGGCGCCTGCCCCTTTACGGCGTCAGCACATAGGTTCGAATCACACCAGGATCATGCCAGCCGGAAAATGCATGCCCCTCCAGTTCCAACAGGAGGTTAAGGCGTTGCCTCGAAACATTGAAGGGTGGCTGATCCAGAAAAACTCCAGATCGATCGAAGAGGCGAATATCAGCGCCGTGAGGTTTGTCGACATTAGCTCTGGTAAGATTAGCATTCGAGGGATGGTGCTCTGTGATAACAGTCCATCGATACTTCTCCACTCGGCGCAAGACAGTCTGAATCTGATCGTTTGAGAGATGTTGTAACACCTGGCGCAGAAAACAAACATCTGCTTCCGGCAAAGGATCCTCGATCATATTGAGATGAAGGAACTCGACATTGGGCGATCCGAAATGTTGTTCGTTGTAATCGATTAACGGCTTAACAATATCGATTCCGATGTAACGAGCGCAGAAATCGACCAACTGTCGGCCAATCCGAAAATCTCCGCAGCCCAGATCGACTATGGTCAGTTTCGCCGATGAAATCCTGCTCAACCAATTCTGGACCGCCCCAACGTACGCGGCCATGATTCTCTGGTCCGTCGAACCAACACCTGAATCAAAACTATTCGAGCCGGGAGCCCACTTATTGGCTGCGTAGATTTCTGTGAACACCTCTTCAGTCGTTCTGGTAGCGTTTCGGTCTTTTTCTCGTTGCCGTTGAATTCGCCGGTAACCCTCAAGCAGCGGCACCGGAGTCAGCTTCTTAAGCATTTTCTTGATTGTCATGACGAGGCGTCTTCCAAAAGGCGGCAATAAACGGTCGCTATAGTTTCCGCCCGAAACCGATTTAGATGCATTGGCGCGTCCTGACGAAATTTATTCAGCGTTTCGGGATAACGCAGGAGTGTCCTCAAGCATTCAGAAAGCGCTCTCTCGTTTCCGTTCTCAAAGGTTAACCCGCAAGGTCCGATTGCCTCCTTGAGTCCGCCGTCCTGGGATCCCACAACCACGCAGCCACATGCAATTCCCTCCAAGGCTACAATTCCAAATGGCTCCGGCCATCGCGATGGAACTGCCAAAATTTGATGCCGATTAAGCAGCTCGGCGAGTTCACGGCCGGATTTCTGACCCGTGAAAGTTACTTGTCGATCCAGTCCGAGTTCGCGCGATAATTGTTGCAGCTTTTCGCCCTCTGGTCCGCCACCGATGATTGTCAGGTCGGGGGTAAGTCCGTCATCCTTGAGGATCTTCATTGCACGAAGGAGCAGATCACCGCCTTTATCGGAGACAAGACGTCCGAGAAAAACGAGAGCTCTGTCGCGAACGGCCGCAGGCAGGAGCCGATAGACACGATCATCGTAGGGATTGCCTATAACACGAGCAGGCACCTGAATGTCGTCGCCAATCGCCTGGCTAATTGCGACATTTTCGACGTGCGGTAACAGTGCACGCTTAATCCGATTGTTCCAGCCAACCTCTCCGTCGACACCCCGCAGCCAAGTTTGGTGAATGACAATGATGCGCTTTCTCAAGAGCCAGGCGGGAAAGAGGCTGCCCAGGCTGATGTTATTTTGGAACAGGACATCGCTCCAGAGAAGAAGGCGCAGCACCTTCCAGATTGAAGGGCGGCGGGTAACGCGATATTTAGCGCCCCTATCTTCTTCGCCTGGAGTTTGGGTGATTAACTCAACTCGGTATCCGGCCTCGACGAATTTTTCGGCAAGGATTGCAGAAACGGATTCGATTCCGCCGATATTCGGCGAAAATGTGTAGGACGAAAACAGAATCTTCATGTTGTCGCTGACACCTCGTATTTGTCTGCCCGCCTCTTCTTCTGCCATGCGCGATATTTCGTGCGAAGAAAATGGCGAAAGTGGAATGGCCGCAAGAACTGGATATAAACGGAAAAGCGCGCCACGCGCTCCGGGATGTGCCGGTGCGTTTTTATGTCGAGGCACCACTCCACGACGCGGTGGAAGCACACGCCTTCCGAGAACCATTCTTCCCATTGCGCACGTGCCAGTTTGGCCATTTCAATAAAGCTCGGTTCATGCCTTTCAAGCAACTCAGGGACAGAGGTAAATTCACGTTCCGGAAGTCGCAGGCTAAATTTCTCCCATTTAGGTCCGGCTGGCGGGACCCACTGATCTGACAAGATTACGGGCACCCGGCCCATACGCATGGCATCAAACAGTCGAACACTGGAGGCGCCGAAACCGCGGGGGCAAAGAATAAACTTGCTCGCCTTGCAAATCTCCGTGTAACGGAACGAGTACGCGCGCTTTTGATCCGCCGTAAGCTTGTTATACAAGAAATCAGGATATTCGGCGGAGGTATCCACATAGAGGGAGCGCGGATGTACAAGCCTGCCCAGTTTCCGGCGAATGGGTGCAGTGTCACAATTGCCGATAAAGCTGTACAGATATTTTAGATCATTCGTGGGTGGCGCAAATTCAACGAATTCGTTCTCGAAGACGCCCAGATAAAATCCGGATCGAGTCCGTGCCGACGACCAGCGTCGTTCGATTGATGCATAGATCCCAGGTAATAAAGGAATAACGAAATCATTCGAACAAAAAAGAAAGCATTTTTCTCGGAACTTCTTAACAAGAGGATGTTGTTTAACAGAGTCAAAGTAATCTCCCGCGCCGTACAATTCGGCAAAGAGAATCAGATCGGCGGACTCAGGATCGTCGGTCAGTTGGTGATCGTGAAAGATGTCAATGCTCGCACTCTGCTGAAGCTTTAGAAACGCGCCGCGGTTGTAATCGGAACCGTCGTCGCATTTGTCCGCCGTTGAGAGGAGTAGGACTTTGGCCACGGGAAACTCAAGTAATCACACGGAGAGTTATTCGTTTCCGAATGTGGGCCGGCCGAAACGCCCCGCGAAATAGTCGACGACACCGCGCCACCGCGCTTTTGGTAAGAAGGCAAACCCGATGCCAGGCGAAAAAATAAAGAGCCGCAGGGTGTTGATAAGGATCAGGGCAGCGCGGGCCCAGGCCCATGGCTTTCCGCAATGATCGTGCACCAGCAGCAACGAGTTGCGCGTGAAAAGATAGCTACGCCAAGGGCTGGGTGTCCAAGTGCCGCGGTTTGTTACGATTGCCCCCCACACGAGACCAATTTTCCAGTTATGACGAACCGCCCTCGCACCCAGCTCGTGCTCGTCTCCATATGCAAAGTAACGCTGATCGAACAGTCCGATCTCGGCCAGACATTCGCGGCGGACGAGCATCAGCGTACCATGCGGGACATCGACAAGTTGCACTGAACCGCTTGCCAGGGGTATCCCGCGATCCTGGTAGACGCCGCGGAGACAGGAGAGACGCGGCACGGTTGCGTCCGGATATTGAGGGCAAACAATGCCGAGCCGCGGATCGCTTTCCATTGCCGCCATCAGCGATCGCACGCAATCCTCAGCCGGTTCCGCGTCATGGGCACTGACCAGGTAGAAGCCGCTTTGGCCGGTCGCGAGCCATTTTGACAGCACGAGATTCAGAGCCGGCCCCCATCCCTTGTTTTCTTCCAGCCTAACGATCTCGATATTGCGATCAAGTTGTGCGCGGAGAAGGTCGTAGGCATCGGACGTGGATGCGTTATCTATGACGACAACCTCCAATTCTGGTTTTTGGGCCAGCAGCCTCCGCACGGTGGCGACACATTCATCTGGCTGATTCCAGTGAACGACGAACAAAGTGATGGGCCCGCCGATCTGGTTCATCGGGCGACTACGTGAACAATTGGAAGCGGCGAATCATACAGGTCGCTCGGCTTCAAACGCGAACCAGTGGAGGTGTAAAAGGCGTAGCTGCATTGTTGCAACATATCGACCAGCCGTTTTGCCGAATAATCGCGCTGCTCAAGATAATTCAGGTGCAACTCAAGAAAGAGCGACGGCTTGTGACGGGCAAGAAATTCGACTGAGCCTTGAATCGCTTCGAACTCGTACCCTTCGATGTCGATCTTGATAAAATGCGGAATGATATCGAGACGCGATGCCGCATCCTGAAGGCTTTCGATCCTTATCTGCACCGGCTCCGGCGCTGCCCACATGGTGTGATCGAAGCGTTGAGTCTGAATAAAACCGCCGGCCGGATCCAAGACCATCTCCACAATCTTGGTCTCTTTACCGATGCCAATCGATTCGATGCGCATCCGCTCGCCAAATTGGTTGAGCTCGCGGATAGCGGCGAGCCTCTCGGCCAGGACCGTCGACGGCTCGAAGGCAACGGCTCGGTTGCGCGGCTGCGCGGCGCAGAACATCGCAGAGATTAACCCGGAGTGCGCGCCGACATCGAAAAGGATGCCGCCCGCTAGGGCAGCGAGAGCCAGGCTATGAAACTCGGCGCGTCCCTCCACGGTATCGGTCAGATTTGCCAGGTCGTTCTTGCATACAAGCGGAGCAAGGAACGAGAAGAGATTGTCGATGGTGCACTTGAGAGCAGACGGCAACTCCTTAACGGAGAATTTTGTGCTGACCGATTGAGTAAACTTCGCTGCCATCCGGGTTTTTATCGAAGCGCGCAGCGCGTCGGGAAGGAATCGGCCAATGTGATTTTTGAGAAAACGTTTCATTGGCTCAGGCATTTGCAGCGATACCGAGCGCACTCGTAACATCATGCGCTAATTGCGCCGATGAAGCATGTCGCACATACCAATTATAAAAATCCGCTGAAATTTTGGCCCGGTCCTCGACGGCTGGAAGTTGATGAGAATTCCGATCGACAAAAAATGGCCCAGGCAAGAGATCTCTTTCCAGAGAGATTATCGACCCGCGGTTCGGGAAAATCGGAATCACGCCATGAGCGCAAACCGCTGCGAAGGCACTGGATTTGAGAATCACATCGGTAGGGACATCGGTGCGGTGGAAATAATCGAGCCAGGCAAGAGAACAAGAAGAGAGAACCTGCGATGCATCCCCGGGCGAGATGTCAGGACGATATTCAGTCCGAATATTTGGAAGATCGAGCAGCAGCGATCGAATTGCCTGATTTTCTTTCCCGCCGATGATAAATAGTTCCTGAGGGCTAAAAAAATCCGGAATCCGATTCATGATCGCGCGAAGAGATCGTAGCGACCGTTCGACGGAAGCTGTTCCGCCGCAGATAGCCCAGCGACGAGGTGAACGATTGGTAAGTTGATCGGACGTGAGGGCCGGCTCGCCAAAATTCGAGGGGACGGGACGCACTCGGGCATTAACCTGTGGCGTCAGGCGTTTGACGTAAGCGAGCAACGTTTCACTGCTTACTATGCACGTGTCGGACAACTGAGCGATCGATCTGGCAATCCGGGTCTGGAGCGGGCGCAACCAGAAGGCACTGGTCCACGGCGGTCCGGAGGCGTAAAGTTCGTGAAAGATCGTAAGCAAACGGCCGGAGCAATCCCGGCGAAGTTGGCGAAGGATCGACAGCAGTTCGAAGGGGACGCCGCGCTTCTGGTAGCCGTAATTAACGTAGTGCAGAATTACATGTTCGACATTGCGGGTAAGCGACCCTGCTAACGGTATGGCTTCAAACTCCTTCGGCATCTCGGCTGATTTATCGCAAACGGCTTCCGCTACAACAGCAGCCGCGAAAATTGTGTCACGTCCGAATCGGTCGCGCATGTTCCGCGCGAGAGTTAAGGCGTAATCACCGACGCCATCGTGTATTCCCGGCGCTCGGGGCACAATCTGAAGAACTGATGATCTGTTCATCATCTTCGGTGGGGCAATTCCCGCAACGCTTCGACGTACTCGCGCGCGGTATCGGTCGCGATTTGTTTCCAGCGAAATTGATCTGCGATGGATAGACATTGCGCCGATAGCGCGCCGTAGTCCCCGACGCTCATTTTCAGGATGTCGACGGCGCGGTTCGCCATCGCGGCGGCATCGCCTTCGTTCACTAGCAGGCTAGCGCGACACTGTTGGAGAATCTGGCGCGGGCCTGGAACGTCGTAGGCCACGGTGGGAATGCCACAAGCGAGTTGTTCGAGCACGGCAAGACCAAAGCCTTCGATGTAGCTCGGAAAAAGCCCAACCGTACAAGATGTGAGAAGAGACGGAAGTTGCTCTGGATCGTAAGTCGAAACGCAACGTACACCGTCTTCAGCTGAAAGTCTGAGGTCCTTGAAGACCGCCTGTTCGTTGGTCATTGTGCCGAGCAACATGAACTGCGCATCGGGAATGATTTTGCGAATGCGTTCAATAATCTGCGGCCAGTCGCGCGAACCCTTGCGCAAGCTCCACATTCCGACGAAACAAATTTCTTTTCTTGCCAGACGAGTCTCGGCCGACGACGCGGCGCTGGCGAAGGCCGTTCGATCGCCCTCAGACAGCCCGTAGGGCTCGACGATCGCAGACTTTGCCTTGGGTAGAAGTTCGAGCTCATCGTCATTTGGCAAATTCACCAAATCGCAATGCCGGACGGAAATCTCGGAATTTCGAGCCTGCCACCATCGCGAAGAGCGATAAAAAAAATGACCAAGGAATTTGCCGCGCGGCTGGTCCGGCCATCGTTTCCGGCCAACTCTTATGAATCGCTCGAATGATCTATAAAATCCCACAGAACGCGCGACAAGGAGGCCGTCGAACCGGAGATCTTCCTTAGAGAATGGCAAGGTCCCAATCGCCGCGTCGACGACATCGAAACGAGCAGCGTTGCGTCGAACAAAGCCGGCTGCGCGAGCTGGGAACAACAGCTGGCGCAATGTCGATAGCCACCGGGACTTGACCGGTTTGGTAAAGGCGTCCGTGAGGCAAAAGTGTTCGACATAATGGCCTGCTGTTTTCCATTGCTCGGTCAACTCCATGAACACGCGCGCAGCGCCCAGGCGCGGGTCCCAGGGCAGGTTCACGATCGCAAGAATTCGCAGTGGTTTATCCACGGTTCAATGCTGTCGAATCACCGGGCAAAATGGGTCCAGAATTTATGTCGAACTGGGTTTACGTAATGTCGCATCACCAACGATGCATTTGCATACTTGTCCCGGTAAATAAATTGATCATCGAGCCGGAGCACGTATTTCGCGGTATCTAACGGGCGAGCGCGATTTGCGTGCATGGCCAGATGCGTCATCGTTTGATTGGTAAAAAAGGAAGGTTCGCCATCGAGCTTCAGGAACCGATCGATGCTGAGGGACCAATCGAGTTTTTCGAACAAGAGTAACGCGCCAGTATTCACTGGCTCCTGTTGCTCGGACACATCGAATAGGAGCCGGGGATCACCGGAAAACTGGCAATCTGGTAGATAATAAGCGGGCGCGTTGGGTGTGGCGGCTCGTGCCCCTAATTCGGCTGCCCCCGAGAAAAATAGAACATCAGAATCGACATACAGAGCCGGATCATTCAGTGGCAGCGACATAATTAGAGCAAGCTGTTTTCCAGTGGGATGAGCTGTGAGATAAGATTGCAGTTTCGTCGAAGTGATGGCCGGAAAGATGGTGGCGAATTGTTTTACTGTCACAGACGAATCGATTCCTTCGAGCAATTGAATGCTTTCGGGGCTGTAAGTCCCATCCGACACGACCGTGAAGCGTTTCGGCCGGCCGCAGCATCGCAGAAAGGACCGAATTGAGGCCACTTGTTCGGGAAGCGCGCCTTCACCCGAGTAGGCGAACACGTCGATGTCGATCTTGCGAGGTGGTTCGATTGTTTTACGCACAATCAGGGGGAGCGTGGCCTGGTATATTTCTCGACTGACTCGGCCTTCGGCGCGGGCAATGTGATATGGGAAATTAATCATCCGGCAGGGTGCGGCAAAGATCGAAAGCCGCGATAAGTCAGCACCAAATTGAGAAACAAATTGGGCAGGATGGAAATGAGGTTGAAGACAAGGACGCCAGAGACGCTGGAAAAATCAGTTGAGGGGATTAATGCGACTTGAGTGGCCAGGGTAAGTGGAATGTAAAGCCAGGAGCCAGTCACCCATGCCTTGGAAGCATTCAAGGCCCAGAAAGTCCCGGTCATCGCCGCGCCTATCGCAACGGACACCATCAAAAACAGCTCGTGCTCGAGATGCGCATACTTGCTTCCGAGGACAAACAAGAATTGCCTTGGAAAAAATCCCGCGCCGGCGAGTACCACCAGACTGAATGCGGTTACACCGCCAACAATTGCTATATAGAGAAAACGAAGCTTTCGCGGCTCATGGCACCGGGCAAATGCCGGAACAAAGACGTTAGTGAGCAGATTGCTAAGCACCGTAAAAATCATCGCGAGGCGGCCGAGGGCTCCCACTTCCGCAACTGAAGTTGCATGTGTGGCGAAGAGGCTGATGAGAAAAACGGTGATTTGCCCCTGGAGGCAATAAAAGATCGCATTGGGCGCGAGATGCTTGGTCAGCCGGACCATTTCCTTTCGATCCTCTGAGTTCTGCGGTGCGTTGAGGTCGATCGCACCTGCCACATAGTTTCGTAGTAGCAGATATTGCAGAAGCCATGTCGCGGTAACGACTACGACGGCTATTGCAGCGTCCAGAAAGAGAAACATGACGCAGGCCAACCCGATGAAGCGGGCGATCGCCCCGATCAGATCGATTCTCTGGATCCAGCGAATATCGGCCCGAAGCCGGGGAACAACTCCCAACACCCCTATTGAGAACTGAATCAGGAGCCCGACTACGACTAACAGAATCAGGATTGCATTGTAGGAGATTGGTGCTCCATTTCGCGCGAGCAGAAAATAGAGGAACGGCGTGACGATAATGATGGCCACAGCCCCGAGTTTCTTCCGGACGTCGAGCGCTGTATTGATGAGTTCCCCGAACCGATAGCGATCCTGCCATATGCGGCTACCGATCGAGATCAATCCGACGCTAATGCCGATGTCTGCGAGAATATTGATCGTCGCCTGCATCGTATTGGCGATGGTGAAATAGGCGTATTCGCGCTGATCCAATTTATGAACGAGAAGGATTCCGCTCCCAAAGCCGATGATTTGCGCGACGGCCTGGAAGATTGCGAAATTACCTACGATCTTTGCCCGATGTAAGGCACGCCGGATCATCGGCGAGGATGTTTCATCCAAAGCCGGCGGTGAGATAGAGCCAAAGAAACTCATGACACAATCATCTGCTCAAGAGAGCAATGAGCTGCCAAAGTGCCAAGAGGAATTGTTTACCGAACCGACTGTGTCCGAAAAGGAATGGAACCGGTAGAGCCGACGCTTCGACGTCAGGAAGTCTCAGCGTGCCGCGGTTGAGAACGGCGGGGCTGCGGCGCGGTCACCATCTCGCCATTCGAAGCGCCAGGCTGAGGTGTGTTGTAGTATTCCGAATACTGGTAGTAGTAATATTCGGGTAGTGTTGTGTCGACGAAGTTGAGAATAACACCCGGCACATTCACCTGTCGATTGTAGAGGAGCTCGAGCGATTTACGCGTCAGGCGCGCCGAAGTATAAGACAGGCGCACTACGAAAAGCGTGGCGTCAATTTTAGGCGCGATGCTGGTCGTGTCATCCGCGGCGAGGATTGGGGAGCTGTCGATCAGGATGTAATCGTATTCGTTATAGATTTCCTTTAACAGGACCTCCGTTGACTCGCGCAGCAGATGTTCGCTTGGCTGCGACAAGGTGCGACCGCGTGGCAGAACAAAGAGGCTCGGATATGACGTGGGCACAACCACCTCGCGCCAATTTACTTCTTGTTTCAGCACTTCCGAAAACCCGATCTTCGATGAAATGCCAAATGTTTCCCGAATAGCACCCCGCCGGAGATCGGCATCAATCAACAACGTCCGCGCTCCCGAAAGAGCCAGGGTAATGGCGAGGTTGGCAGCGATCGTAGATTTACCCTCATTGGGGACGGCGCTGGTGATAAGCAGCGTCTTTGGGCGCGGCCCTTCGTAAGGCATAAAGAAAATCGAGGAACGGACGTTTCGATAGGACTCGGCAAACACGTGGCGGGCATCGTCCGGCTGGAGCAAAGTGACCGAACCTTTCGTGCGTTCCTTCGGGATTTGGCCGAGCACATTCTCCGAGAACTGCCGCTGGAATTCGCTCAGAGAGGCCATGCGATCATCGATGCGATCGAGAAGAATAAGAATAGCGATTCCAGCTACGATGCCGCATCCCAAACCGATCAAAAGACTCTTGATTAACCCGGGGTGGACCGAAACTGGTGGGGTGGCCATCTCCATGATCGCGATTTGATCGGCCGAATCGACTACCTGCGAGACGTCGACTTCCTTCAGGTTGTTCGCCAGTCGTTCATAAAGAACCTTGAGGCGATCCACTTTACCTTTGACTCGGTTAAAGAGGGCAAGGCGTTGGCTAAGGTCGAGTGCTTTGGCCTCCCATTCTTTAATGTTGGTCAGGAGATTTTCCATCTGCTTGCCGAGAGATTCACGTCGAGTCTTGAGTTTTTCGAGAGCGTCACCTCTGTAAAGGTCGATAAGTTTTTCCTGCTTCGAAACCTCATCGGCGATTTTGATTATCTTTGGGTGATTCGGTCTAAGATTTTTCGCCAGAATATCTCGCTCGGCTTTCAGTAGTTGAACCTGCTGCTTGGCCTTTAAGTAATCGGCCTCCGGCCCCACGCCAGAAAACGGCATGACCTGCTGATCGGTTTGCGCAGCGGTGCCGCCTTCAGCTTTGTTTTTTGCCCGGTCGAGCGTTTGATCGAGGTCGAGCAAATCGAGCAGCTCGTATTCGGTTTTGAACGCTGCGTAATCACGATTCAATTTGACCAAATATCCGGCGGCGCTGTTCCCTTCTTCCTGGATGAAGCCGATATTGTTCTGCTTTTGGAATTCGAGCATTTCGTCTTCGGCCGTCCTTAAATCCTTTTCGGTCTGAATGAGTTGCTCGGTAATGCCGGTGATAACGGTCTGGCCCTGGCCTTCGCGCACGCCTTTTTTGAAGTCGAGATACTTCTGCATGACGGCATTGAGATAAGCTTGGGTATAATCCGGCGAGCGTCCGATTGCCTGCAGTTCAAAGATCGATGTTCGTGGACGTTGGAAGATGCCGAGCACTACCGGCGCGGGTTGCATTTCCGGATGGATCGAGCGGACCAGCGCTTCCGCTCCGCGCTTCACTTCGGCGCTCTGCATCAATTGAATCTGGGTACCGAAAAAGTTTTGAGATTCCTCGCTGTAAACCGCGCCCTGCGGAATCCGCAACTGCCCCGGCATCATCATTTTGCTTTGAGAGAGAAATGAAGGCGGGGTTTGAACCGTGATCCAAGCCTCCACAAAGAGTCCGAGGCAAATCGTCAAAACCGGGATCCACCAGCGTCTGGCGATAAGGCTCTTGTAGCGGTGGAGCCGGGTAACAAAACCGGTGGACCAGGAACTGGGTGTGAATTTTTCCGCGGAAGGAAGTTGCATAGCTACATATTAATCAACCGTTGCGGCACATAGATGGTGTCGTCGGGCATCAAGGCAACGTCTTCATCCGAGTGTCCCTCTTCGATGACGCGTTTGAGATCGACAGTATAATCCTTGCCATCAATGCGGGTGAGCTTGACCTTGCGTTTGTTCGCGAAGTCGCCGAAGCCCCCGGCACGAATGATCGCCTTGCTGACGGTGTAAGTTTCATCGGGCGGAATTTCCTGGGGCCCCTGCGCCTTCACAGAGCCATAAACGTAAATTCGGCCGCGTGATTTCTCGCTCACCCGATCCAGCGCCAGAATTACGGTGGCGTGATAATAGTATTCCTTCTCGAGTGCCGACTTGACGTCGCGAGCGAGTTGCTTGCAGGTTTTTCCTGCGGCCGGGACTGGGCCGATATAAGGAACCTCCAACTCGCCATTATCGTTTACGCGCAGGCGTTGCGATTCATTATCCCGGTCCTCTACGACCCGGAAACTGACAAAATCGTTGGAACCGAGTTTCTTTTTGTCGTCGAGAACATCCATCGAGTTGGTGAGCATCACGGTGCTCGTACTCGAAGAAATGTCTGGCGAAGTCGATCGGCTGGTCAGCGGAATTGGGGTAGATACAGGCTCCTGTGAGGAGGATCGCTGCTGGGAGTGCGCTACCGGCGAAACCCAGACAAAAACGGCGGAGATCAGCGCATAAACACGGACTCTCATTAACATTCCCACTTCATCCCTTTAGAAACTGTATGTCCCATCTAATGAAACACGATTTTGCTTATAGTCACGCAGAGGGACGTCGGAATCCTTCTGGGTGTACTGGTAACGCAGGCCAAGCGTGACGTGGGGTGTCAATTGGTAGCCTACAGTAAGTGCTCCGCCATAGCGCTGCAGATGCTCGCCTTTGGCTGAAAATGGGAACGCTGCGAAACCACCCGAATCCTTTGCATCCTCATAAAAGGCTTCCGTGGAAAGCAATGTGTTACGAAGGACTTTCCAGGTCACGGTATGCCGGACGTAGTTGATTCTGATGGAGTTCGAGTTCACGCCCAATTGGCTTTCGTGACCGGCACTGATCGATTGACTGATGGAGGCGTTGATCTGGTGGGTCAGGAGGCCGTTGGCGTAGTAATCTGCCTGGTCTTTCTTGTCTGGGAGCGTGACCAATCCGAAGGGAGGCCCGAAATTAAAAACCAGGAAATTGTGATCGAAATCGATCCACTGATAACCCCCGGCCAAACGCACCCGTAGATTGCTGCTCAGCTGAGTCTCAAAGAATCCGCCGGCGCTGTAGGTCTTACTATCGTTCAGAACGCTCTTGTCGTAAGTGGTGAAAACGGCATTGCCTTCCACTCCGATGATCATGGTCTCGGTTACGTTGAATCCAATTGTTCCTGACAATTGCTCGGCACTACGATCCAAATAATCGAATCGGTTAGTCGTGGAAATATAGTTGTAGTGATCGTAACCCAGGGTGACCAAAATTTTGTTCAGGTCCCACAGGATCGAAATACCGGCATAGTTCTGGAAACGCCCATAATCGGTCACATTGCTCAGGCCTAGTTCGGCGATGGGATCTTGCTGAACTGAGAACCGGTCGTGGATGTTGATTCGGAAATCACCTACGAAAATATCGAAGGCCAGTTGCGAACCGGGGGCGATCAGGATGCCGTTGGTATTGGCATCGGAGTGATCGATGTAAGCGGCGTAGCTAATACCGATGTCCAGACGGAGGGTGTTTAGCTGGGTCACCGGCCAGATGGCGTCGAAATTTATCTGCGGCCGAATGATCACGTCTTCCTCTTCAAAGCCGCTGTCGGCGTAGTTAATATTGTCGTTGTACTCGACGCCGATGCTTGCGCCGATACGGAACCGGATCGGGCCGACAAGAAGATTGTAAGGAATTCGCTCGATGTCCTGTCGGCGCGCTTCGCTGGACGCCTCGCCGGCAAGCGAAGGACGTACTGCGTCTTGCGCTCGAGTCACCGACGGCACCAGAAGAAACGGCAGCAAAAAGACCAGGGCGATCCGCTTTGCGAAAAGCGGGTAGGAGATGGGTTGACGGCTCATAGACAGGTCAGGCAATTTTTAGGATAGCAGTTGTGGTACCAAAGAAAGTTTAGTTTAGGGATGTCCGTTTTTCGACACGTCTTCTTTGTACAGTGAATGGCTGATTACGGTTATTTTTTGGTTGTGTCGCTACTTCTACTAAATCGTTCAGGGGGCTAGCAAGCGAAATCCGACTGAAAATCGCGCGATTCTTCTCTTCCTAGAAGGGGAACCATACGAAGGGTCGGGGGCCTTCGTCGGATGAGCAGGTGACCCGGAAAACCGCCCCGGATTGGCCCGGTCTAAGCTCTAGATCGGGTGTTATGAGTCCCTCCCCCTCGAATATCTATTTCGGTCACCTTCTCGCCGGACTAGTCGCCTCCGGTCTCGCTATCGGGTCCGCCGTTGCGGCTGGGCCCGGGGATCTTACCGTCAGGCCCGAACCGCGGAGTGCTGTCACTCAAGTCCAGTGCATCACGCCAGATGGCCGGATTTCCCCTGTTTCGAAAGCGGCTGGTTCGAACCTAAGCGCGCCCGCCACAATTAAGAATGACGACACCATCAGCTGTCCCCTTCGTGAGGGCGAAACTGTCTTCATCATCACCTTTTCGAAGATCGCGCTTCTGGATCGTTTTACTTTTGTAAATGAGAATGCTGCGGCTTGTGGCGAATTACAGATTGCGGTTTCAAACGCTCCGCTCAAGGCCGATAGCCCGGCGTGGACAACGGTCGACGGCGCCGTTCCATTTGCCCGCAAACGGCTTTTCAACCTTTCGATGCTCGGCGTCGAAGCGAAATACGTGAAGTTATCTTTTCGTGTGGACAATTCCGTAGCTGGCGCAAAGAGGGAAACTCCGATTGCATCCTTGAGTTCGTCGGAAGGTTTAAGAGTTGGATATATTGGCCGTCAGATCCCTTCAACTTTGCGCGATTAAGCGCAGTGCCTTTATCCCCGTTTTGTGGGCGATTCTCGTCTCAAAGCATGAAGTTGAGCGCGCATTTTTTCGTGCTGTGCTGCTTCGAGCCAAGGCATGGAACTAGCTGTCTCATGCGCGGGTTTAGAAACGTTTGTGACGCATGCTTTTTGCTACAGGGAATCATACAGAAGAGGGCGTAGCACAATTGCCCGGCATCGGCGGATCGACCAAACCCAACGACAAACCTGCAAACCATGAAGACCAGAACCTTATATTATCTGAAGATCGCTCGCCTCAAGGCCCGGACCATTTTGAGATCGTTGCCAGGGCTACAAACGATGCAATTCGGGATTGGAATGTAAAAACAGGCGTCCTGTCCTGGCCCCAAGGATTGGAAAGCCTGCTCGGCTACAAAACCCTTGCCGGCAATAATACCATTGGGTTCTGGCAGGACCGTCTTCATCCGGACGATCGAACTCGCGTCGCCTCAAGTATCTGCGATGCACTCAATGGAACCGACGCGCATTGGAGCGGTGAATATCGGTTCCAACGCGCGGATGGAACTTATCTTGAATTACTGGAACGCGCACTGATCGAGCGCGATGACCAGAGACAAGCCGCCCGCTTTGTCGGCTCGCTCATGGATGTCACCGCTCGCAAGCAACTTCGGGATCAGTTGTGTCGTTCCCAACGGATGGAAGCTTTCGGCCAACTCGCCGGCGGCGTTGCCCACGACTTCAACAATTTTCTTACGACGATACTCGGCTACAGCGACCTTGTCCTGACTGAGCCCGGCATAAAAGGCGCAGTGGCGAACCATATCTCGGAGATTCGCCAGGCAGCCGGCCGCGCGTCCGATCTTACCGGGCAGTTGCTGGCCTTTAGCCGCAAACGGGCCCTCGAACCGCAGGTGGTCGACATCAATTCCATTGTCACCAATCTCGAGCGCTCACTCCTTCGCTTACTCGGCGAGAATATTTCGGTGGATTGCGTTCTGCATCCCGGAAAAGAGGGTGCCCACGTTAAGGTCGACCCGGGCCAAATCACGCAGATCATTCTCAATCTCGCGGTGAACGCCCGCGATGCAATGGCAAAGGGCGGTCGACTTACGCTGAAAACAGCGATTGTCGATCTTACGGTCGAAAACCATCCGCCTTTTTTATGTGGCGATTTTGTTCCTGGCGAATATGTCCTGATCAGCGTCAAGGATACGGGTGCGGGTATGAGCGAGGAAGTGAAGTCACATCTCTTCGAGCCATTTTTTACAACCAAGGACCAGCGCAGCGGACTCGGTCTCGCCACCAGTTATGGCATTGTCTATCAAAGTGGCGGGCACATTCGCATCGAGAGCGAGGAGGGCGAAGGGACCACCGCGCAAATTTATCTTCCCAAGGTGCCTGCCCCGCCTTTACCCGCTTACAAAAAGCCGAGCTCAAAAAAACTCCCCACCGGCACGGAGACAGTTTTGGTGCTCGAGGACGACATTAGCGTGCGGCATATTTCCGTCCGTATTCTGCGCAAGCTTGGTTATCAAGTCATTGAAGCCGCCAACGGCGACGACGCCCAACGAATGATTGCCCAGGACGCGGGAAGAAAGATTCATCTCTTGTTGACCGATGTGGTAATGCCGCAAATGAGCGGGCGTTACTTTGCCGATTGGCTGCGCAAAATCAGCCCGCATACGAAAGTCGTTTTCGTCTCAGGCTACTTGGCCGATTCCTTGCGCCCGGGGGAGAGGATCGACAACGGAGTATTCTTTCTCCCCAAACCGTTCGATCCCGAGCAACTTGCCACGACAATCCGGCAGGCCTTGGATTCGTAAGCGACTACCGTCGTAGTTGTCGATTGTCGATCTTGCGCCAAGATTGCAGGCGCGTGGTAAACTTTAAAGACATCGAAAAAGCCCGCGAGCGGATTTCCGGCGCGGTTTATCTTTCTCCCTGCGCCTCATCGATCCCATTGAGTGAGATCACTGGCATGGAGATATTCTGCAAGCTCGACAATTTGCAGCGTACCGGAAGCTTTAAGGAGCGCGGCGCGCGTAACGCTTTATCGCAACTTACAGAGGAACAAAAACGGCGCGGGGTAATCGCCGCATCGGCGGGAAATCATGCCCAGGCGTTGGCTTATCAAGGAAAGTTGCTTGGCGTTCCCGCCACGGTGGTAATGCCGAAATTTGCGCCGCTTATCAAAGTGAATAACTGCCAGAAACTTGGCGCGACCGTTGTGTTGAAAGGCAAAGATTTCGCCCATGCCAAGGCCCACGCGCACGAAATCGCGAAGGAAAAAGGCTTCGCCTATATAGACGGGTACGACGACCCGGCCATTATAGCCGGCCAGGGGACGATGGGCATTGAGATTGTCGAACAAGTTCCCGATCTCGACGCCGTAATCATCCCAGTTGGTGGCGCCGGCTTGCTCGCGGGCGTTTCATTGGCTGTGAAAACGCTTCGGCCGAACGCCAAGATTATCGCAGTCGAAGCCGAGAATGTTGCGAGTTTTTCCGCTGCGCTGGAAGCCGACAAGCCCATGACGATCGAGATGCGCCCGACCCTCGCCGACGGGCTCGCCATTCCGCAGGTCGGGACGAATGCATTTAAGATTGCAAGAGCCCAGGTGGATCTAGCCCTTACCGTAAGCGAGGAACAGATTGCGCTCGCGATTTTGCGGTTGGTCGAGTTGGAAAAAAGCGTCGTCGAAGGCGCTGCTGCCACGCCGCTGGCCGCGTGCATGTCTGGAAAACTGAAAGAACTCGCCGGCAAGCGCGTGGTGCTTTTGATCTGCGGGGGTAACATTGATCCCAATGTCTTGAGCCGCGTGATAGAACGCGCATTGGTCGCCGATGGCCGTCTTTGCCGGTTTACGGCGATCATCAGCGACCGTCCAGGCGGCTTGGCTGACCTGTCGAGCCAGATTGCAGCGGCGGGTGCCAGCATCAAGCAAGTTGTCCATGAGAGGGCGTTTGCCAGCAGCGATGTTTCCGCTGTTCGTGTTCTTTGCACTGTGGAAACTCGCAACCGTGAGCATCTCGCGGAGCTCCTCGCCCAGCTGAAAAGCCATGGCGTCGAAACTTACGATGCCAGGTAAGGGATTTCGATAGATCGGGGGACCGGCTGGTTTGCGCCAACGGCTTGCATGCTTGAATGAGTCGCCGCGTTCCATACCGTCAGGAATGCAATCGCTGGAAGAGGTCGACATCGAGTCATTCGCTCGCCGTCACATCGGACCAAATAACGATGAAGTGCAGGAGATGTTGCGGGAAGTTGGTTTCGATAATCTGGATGCCTTAATCGACACGGCCGTTCCAAAAAATATCCGATCAGACCGGGAGTTGAATTTGCCGAAAGCGAAATCTGAGAGGGAAGCGCTGGTTGAACTCCGTGCGATTTCGGAAAAAAACAAGGTTTCCCGCTCATTCATCGGTGCGGGCTACTCCGATTGCATTACGCCGCCGGTCATTCAGCGAAATATTTTGGAGAATCCCGGTTGGTATACGGCTTACACCCCCTATCAGGCGGAGATTGCGCAAGGGCGCCTCGAAGCATTGCTCAATTTTCAGCAGATGGTCACGGATCTGACCGCGCTCGACATCGCGAATGCATCTTTACTCGATGAAGCGACTGCTGCAGCCGAAGCGATGTCGCTTTGTCACGCGGTTGCTTCGAACCGGAAAATATTTTTCGTCGCTGAGGATTGTCATCCGCAAACAATTGCCGTCGTGCAAACGCGCGCTAAACCGCTCGGCATCGAAGTTAAGATCGACAATTTCGCCAAATTCAAATTCGACGACTCAGTTTTCGGTGCGTTATTGCAATATCCGGCAACGGACGGCGCGATTTACGATTACAGCGATTTCGTAAAACAAGCGCATGATGGCGGCTCGCTAGTTGTCGTGGCTGCCGATATACTTGCGCTCACTCTTCTGGCGCCGCCCGGAGAATTCGGCGCAGACGTTGCGATCGGGAGCACGCAACGCCTTGGTGTTCCGCTAGGATTTGGCGGACCGCACGCGGCCTACTTCGCAACCCGCGACCAATATAAACGCCACATGCCTGGGCGGCTCGTTGGAGTTTCGCACGATGTCGAGGGCCGTCCGGCGTATCGACTGGCGTTGCAAACGCGCGAGCAACACATCCGGCGGGACAAAGCTACGAGCAATATTTGCACGGCCCAGGTCCTCCTTGCCGTCATTGCGTCGATGTACGCGGTTTATCACGGACCACGCGGATTGCGCGCGATAGCCAAACGCATTCATAATTTGGCCCGCCGGCTTGCTGAGTCCGGCTTGAGCGTCGTTCACCAAAACTTCTTCGACACGCTGCATGTTGATCTTGGGAAAGTCAGCGCCGATGAAATCTTGAAGCGCGCAGCGAATATCGGGATCAATTTGCGCAAACTCGGGGATAACTCCGTCGGCATTTCATTCGATGAAACGGCAACGGAGAAAGATCTCGCCGATCTTTGCCAGCTCTTGGGAGGAAAGCTTTCCCCTGCGGCAAATCGCAAACCGGAAATCGCAAACCGCAAATCTCAATTTCTCACTCACCCGGTTTTCAATACGCACGATACGGAGACCGAGATATTGCGCTATATGCGCAAACTCGAGTCGCGCGATTTGTCGCTCTGCCACTCAATGATTCCGCTCGGCTCGTGCACAATGAAATTGAACGCGACTGCTGAAATGTTTCCAATCTCCTGGCCGGAATTTGCGAAGCTGCATCCTTTCGCGCCGGAAGATCAGACGCGCGGTTACACGGAGATGTGCGAGCAATTGCAAGCGTGGCTTGCCGAGATCACCGGATTCGCCGCCGTCTCGTTACAACCCAACGCCGGTTCGCAAGGCGAGTACGCCGGATTGCTCGCGATCCGCGAATATCACGCGTCGCGGAACGAGGCGCATCGCAACGTGTGTCTTATTCCGACTTCGGCACACGGAACCAATCCCGCCAGTGCGGCCATGGCCGGGTTCAAAGTGGTTCCCGTGGCGTGTCTTAAAGATGGCGATATCGATATTGCGGATTTGCGGGCAAAAGCGGACGCGCATGCGCGCGATCTGGCGGCACTGATGGTGACTTATCCTAGCACGCATGGCGTGTTCGAGCCGACCATTCGCGAAATTTGCGAGGTCGTTCATTCGCACGGCGGCCAGGTTTATTTGGACGGCGCGAACATGAACGCGCAGGTCGGCCTTTGCCGGCCCGGCGATTATGGCGCCGACGTTTGTCATTTGAATTTGCACAAGACCTTTTGCATTCCCCATGGAGGCGGCGGGCCCGGCGTCGGACCGATCGGCGTGGCAAAGCATCTCACGCCGTTCCTGCCGGGCATTCCTTCAATTGAAAATCGGTTCGAGCCGGACGGGCGATCAAGAATTGGAAACGCTCCCGGTCCAGTTGCAGCGGCTCCGTACGGCAGCGCCAGCATTTTGACGATTACCTGGATGTACATTCGCATGATGGGTGCGGATGGATTGAAACGAGCGAGTGAGGTCGCAATTCTAAACGCCAATTACATCGCGAAGCGTCTCGATCGCTTTTTCCCAGTGCTCTTCAAAGGCAAACGCGGCCTCGTGGCGCACGAATGCATTGTCGATCTTCGCCAATGGAAGACTGCGGGCATCGAAGTGGAAGATGTTGCCAAACGTCTGATGGATTACGGATTTCATGCGCCGACAATTTCGTTCCCGGTGGCCGGCACCATGATGATCGAGCCGACCGAAAGCGAACCGAAGCACGAGCTCGATCGGTTTTGCGAAGCGATGATGTCGATCCACGCCGAGATGGAGGCAATCGGAGCCGGGAAGCAAGATCGACAAAATAATCTGCTAAAGAATTCGCCGCACACGATGCGACAAATCGCGTCGGACAAATGGGACCGATCCTACACGCGCGAGCAAGCCGCGTTTCCCGCGCCATGGACGCGCGAGCACAAGTTCTGGCCTACGGTCGCCCGGATCGACAATGTTTACGGCGACCGGAATCTGTTTTGCTCGTGTCCGGCCGTCGAAGAGATGCAGGACGAATAGAGCGACCGCCGCCGCTACCGGAAATTAGCTTTCCGGCGCCAGCTCGGGAGCAGCGACGACACGCGTTGGAACCAGGCGGAGCGCTGTTCCGCTTGTTTCTTCGACGGCCGCTGGACCTCCTTCGTGATATTCGGCATCGCTGTTTACCTGCCAGAGATCGTAAACCCTGCTATCGGCCAAAATGTTCTTTACACACAGCATTGCCGTCATCATCGCGTGGTCCTGATTATTGTATTTGTGCATGCCGTTGCGGCCCACCAGATGAAGATTGGGATAACGGTCCTCGAGTTCCTGCCGAACCGTTGCCACGTGGCGCGCGTAATTGTCGTCGTAAACCGGGTACGCTTTTTTCTGACGAACAACAGTTCCATCGACAACGTCGCCTTCTTTGGCGAGGCCGATTTGGATCAGCTCGCGCTTAGCCAACTCGATCAAATCAGAATCGGTTGAATTCCAGAGACCGTCGTGTTCAAAACAGAAATATTCGAGCCCATAACAGGCTTTGTTGGGATCGGGCACCATTTCCGGCGACCACGATCGGAAGTTTTGAACACGCCCGACTTTTACGCTGGGGTCATGAATGTAAATCCAGTTATCGGAGAAAACGTTTCGCTCCTTTAAAATGAGCATGACGGTGAGAAAATCGCGATACTTCAAGCTTTCCGCGGCGCGCTTGGCCCGTTCGCTCACAGCCGGCGTCAGGCCGCAGACAAGCGAGCGCATCGGCGCGGACGAGACAACATGTTCAGCCTCGATTGTCTCCACGTTTCCGGAGCTATCCTTGTACTCCAGCGTCCAGGTCCTGGAGACATCATCACAAGAACAGCGTATGACTTTGCAGCCCATTTCAATCCGGCCGCCCATTGCCTTGGTCTTTTCGGCACAGGCTTCCCACATCATGCCCGGCCCACGGCGTGGATAACGGAATGAGTTGATCAACGTTTTGATTACCTTGGTTCGATCGCCGTTGTAGCGTTGGGGCACGAGCGCATTCTTGATGGCACTTCCGAGAGAGAGACCTTTGATCCGTTGCGCCGCCCAATCGGACGAAATCTCTTTGCAGCTCATGCCCCAAACTTTCTCGGTGTAGCTTTTGAAAAACGTATTGAAGAGTCGCTTTCCAAATTGATTGCTCACCCATTCTTCGAAGTTGCGCGGATCGCGCACCGGAAAGAGGCGGGCCTTTAGCCACGATAGGACGCAGAAGCAGGATCTAAAGATGCCCAATTTCAGAAGCGCCTCAAAAGGCTTGAGCGGGTAGGAGAAGAATTTGCCGTCGTAATAGATGCGCGAGGAACGTGGCCGAACCAGCATGTCGTTCGGCAGAATCTCGGTCCAGAAATCCTCGACGGCCTTGGATTTGGAAAAGAAGCGGTGGCCGCCGATGTCAAAGTGAAAGCCTTTGTAAGTGGCCGTGCGGGAAATGCCGCCGACGTAAACCGGATCGGCTTCCAAGACGACTACATCAACATCGTTCTTCGCCAGAAGATAGGCGGCAGTGAGTCCCGCCGGACCAGCTCCAATTATGGCAACAGTTGTTTTCATTTCGACCTTTAAGCGACCCAGTGCCCGCGCGTAAAATTCCAAACGTACCAAACTTGTAGACTTAAGCCGGCAGCACAGACTAAAGCGACTGCGGCCATCCCGAAAACGCGTACGAGCAACGGCGGGACGCGAAACTGGTTCAGAAAGCTCAAAAACGCGAGCACGATTAGCGCATGCGCGCAAAACTCGTAGCGAAGCATGCTTTGCATCGAGGCGCAGGCCACACCGCTCATCGAAACATAAAAGATTACCGCAGCGCAAAAATAAATGCCGGCACGCGTGGCCCAATTCATCCGGCGGCGGATCGGCGTGAAAAGTTCGCAGATGGCGATCGCGATCAAAAGAAGAGCGCCCAATGTAACAGACATCTGGCTCACTTCGATTGGATCATCCAACGCCGGAAGGATCCATGGATAACTGGATGGCTTAAACACTGCCAGGTAATCGGGCGCGATGCCCCATCCAGCCGCTTGAGTGAGCATATAAAGATCCCAGCGGCCCCAGCGCAATAGACAATAAACAAAGAATGCAGCAGCGCCCAGCATCGCGGTAAACATCAAAGCGACTGCCGGGATATGCTCTCTCAACCACAATTTCGGAGTCCGCAGACCAGCCAATCCTTTTGCAAGTATGGAACGCACGACCGGAAAGGCTGCGCAGGGGATTCCTACGATGCGCGTCGCTGACATCACCAATCCATGAATCGCGGCCCAAACTTTGGCCGATCGTCCTTCCGCGCTGCTCCAATAAATGAAACCGACGAGCGCCATCAGAAAAAGCGATTCAGAATATCCCGCGATTAGAAAGAAAGCCGCCGGATGAGCGAAGATGGACAACGCGCCAAAGAATTGGAGCGTGGGTGAAAGATTCCAGCGCTCGCAAAACAAAAAGAAGTAAGTCCAAAAACCCCAGGCCGCCGTCTGTGACGTGATCAGGAGCGCCTTTTCGGAATCGCACTGCAAGGCGTATCGAACCAAAGCGGCGATTGCCGGATAAGCCGGAAAAAAAGCGACATTGGAGACCTCCATCACTTTGTGATCGATCGGGGGCACAGTGGTCGCATAGCCCCGGTCTATAATGTTCATAAACCAGAAGCTATCGTGCTGAATCAGGCTGGAATATCGATAGGAAATTGGTCCTTCCGGGCCCAAAAGAAACAAGGCCATGGCGATCTGCGCCAAGGTGAGCAACAGCCCGGTTAGCAGTGGCTTGGACAGCGGTAGCGAGCGAATCATAACGTCCTGGATGGGAACCGCCGAGCAGATACGAAAGCTCCTCTCATTGCAAGGACTAGGTCTTAGAGAGAGGGCAACCATACAGCGCATTTAATCCGATTTTGAGAGGCCATTCAGGCGGCAGGAGTTTGACGGGTCGATGACCGGTTTATTCGGAAACATGGGGCCCGCGCCCATGGTGCGCATCCGCGCTGGCTAGAGACTACGCTGCGGCTTCGTCTTCTTCGCCAACGAGTTCATGATAAAGAGCTTCGTAACGCTCCGCCGACGTCTCCCAGGAAAAGCTTTTTGCCATTGCGCGTTGCATCAGTGTGACCCAGAGGTCGTTGCTTCGAAAAATCTCACGTGCCCGCTTGATGGCATCCCAGAACGCTTCGGTCGTATGTTCGTAACAAAGGAAGCCATAGCCGGCGTCCATGGTCGGATCATAGTCCTCGATAATCTCATGGATACCGCCGGTGGCGCGGGCAACCGGAAGCGAGCCGTATCGGAGATTGTACATCGCGCTTAAGCCCGCCGGTTCGAATCGCGACGGAATCAGGCTGATATCCATGCCGGCTTCAATAACGTGGGCTGTTTTCTCATCGTAGCTTTTACGATAAGCAAACTTAGCCGGGAATTTGCGTGCAGTTACAGCCAGCGCCGTTTCAAAGGACGGATCGCCTTCGCCTAAAATGATCAGGCGCACGTCATCGGAAAGAAGCCGATCGAGAAGCGGCACTAGAATCTCGAATCCCTTTGCCTGGACTAGACGCGTAACCATTCCAAAGACGGGGCCGCTCGGTTCTGGTGCCAGTTGCGCTCCATTCAAAAGGGCGTCCCGGCAAAACTTTTTCCCGGCAAGCGAATCGGCGCGGTAGTTAGCCGGAAGTAGCTCGTCCGTTTCGGGATCCCATCGATCGGTGTCCGCGCCGTGCAAAATTCCGGAAAGGCGATGCGCATTTTCTCGGAGGACCGCGTCGAGACCGCAACCGCCGGCCATCGTTTGAATTTCGCGCCGGTAATGTTCGCTTACCGTCGTAATTTTGTCGGCGTAGAGAATTCCGCCTTTGAGGAAATTCACGCGGCCGAAAAATTCGATTCCGCGTAGCGTGAAGAATCGTTCGGGCAAATTAGTAAGCGCGAAATCGAGTCCCCAGAAACTGCCCTGCTCGGCCAGGTGATGAATCGTTAACATGGTTTTGAACGGTAGCCTGTGCGCCTGCGCAAGGACCGGAACCAATGCAGCTGCCCAATCGTGCGCGTGCAAAATTTGCACTGCGGGAGTCAAACGGCGCGCCAGCTCGAGAGCCGCTTTGCAGAAAAAAATAAAACGAGCTGCATTATCTTCGTAGGGCGTGCCCTGTTCTCCGTAGATTTCCGGTCGATCGAAAAATTCGTCGCACCGAATCAGGAACAACTGGACGCCGTCGGGGCTGCGCCCCTCGAGATATTCGGCAGTGTAGGTCTTGTCTCCCACGCGAACATCGACGGTCACTCGTGTGTCTTGTTCCTTGAACGCCGGATTGTCGCGAATTTCGCGGTAGAAAGGAAGGGCCACGCTCACCTCGTGTCCGCGCCTGCGGAGTTCATGAGGCAACGTGTCCATCACATCGATGAGCGCCCCGGCGCGCTGTAACGGCGGGCCTTCTGCAGTGATCATTAAGATTCTCATCCGATGCAGTTCTAATCACTCTTTTGATTCAAGGGAATACTGGCTCTTCACCCACTCGAGCGCTTCTTCGCGCGTACGCAACGCGCCCTCCAACTGGCGCGTCTCAACCGCTTCGAGGATTTCGCCGAACTTCGGCCCGGGTTTCAAGCCCAGAGCCATAAGGTCGTCGCCACGGACTAGGGGCGGCGGGATGATCGGCTCGTTGGCGAATTCTTCACGTTTGCCGCGCAGAAATTCGTAATTATCGAGCATTCCGTGGCTGCCCTGGCAATCCACCCGATGCAGCTCCAGTTCTTCATCGAAGGTCGGTCGCGCCATAAATCGCTTCAGTTTTGCGACCCTCATCTTCGGAACATCTTTAAACACCATATGTTGACGCACCATTTCAACCGCCGCTTCGATCTCGGATCCGGAGAATCGCAAACGCCGCATGAGTTCCTCCGTCATTTCCGCGCCGATCCGATCGTGTTCGTTGAAGCGGACTCGCCCGGTTTCGTCGACCTTCGCGGTGCGCGGTTTTGCCACGTCATGAAACAGGACCGAGAAGACAAGTGGAACGGAAACTTTTTCCGGCAAGAGCTGCAGCATCAACCGGGTATGTTTGAAGACGTCCCCTTCGGGATGAAATTGCTCAGGCTGTTCGCAACCTTTCATCTTTTCAATTTCGGGAAGGATCGCGCGCATCAATCCGCTTTGGTCGAGGAGGTCCCACCCGTGAACGCGATTCGGCGAAAGAAAAATCTTAACCAGTTCATCACGAATTCTCTCAGCGCTGATCTCAGCAATTGAAGACGCACTGGCCAGGAGGGCATTCCATGTGTCGTTGTCGATCTTATAGTCGAGCACTGCGGCAAAGCGCACAGCCCGCAGCATTCGCAACCGGTCTTCGGCGAAACGCTGTGCCGGGTCGCCGATCGCGCGGAGCAATTTCGCCTCCAAATCCGCGCGCCCACCCACGAAATCGATTACTTCATTTTTTTCGGGATTGAAAAACATCCCGTTGATCGTGAAGTCGCGCCGCTTCGCGTCCTCCTCGGGCGATGAGAAGTGGACCGATACCGGGCGCCTGCCATCGATGTACGCGTCGTCCGAACGAAAGGTGGCAACCTCGAAGTTCATTCCGTTATCAACGACGACTACGACACCGAAATGCGCGCCGACCGCGTAGGTTTGCGGGAATATCTTTTGCACAGCCTCCGGGGTCGCGTCGGTGGCCACATCGAAATCCTTCGGTGGAAATCCCCGAACCATATCACGCACACAACCACCGGCGAAATAAGCGGTATGGCCGGCGGTACAAAGTCGCGCTGCGATCGCGCGCGCGGTTTTCTCCATGGGCGTCATTTTAACTTGTTCTAATTGTAGCGGTAGTCGGTGACCGTCGCATATCACATTAGCACCGGACGCGAGTCCGGTGGTTGGCAAGTCAGAGCGGGCTTGTGCGAGTTGCGCGCGAACAGAACGGGCTAAAGCCCGGTGCTAAGGGAATTTTCGGATCGGGCGGCCGGCTTCTTCTGTCCGAAGGAGTGAAGGATAAAGCACGTGACTGCGATAGTGATGCACGAATCGGCCACGTTGAATGCGGGCCAGGGATGGGCAAATGGAACATGGAGATCGAACAGGAGAAAATCGATTACGTGTCCGTAAAGAAGGCGATCGGTGAGGTTTCCAAGTATGCCGGCTAGTAGCAATGCCAGCGAGACGTCGCGCCAGGCATCAGGTGATCGCCGGCGGAGGAGCAGGATCAAAACCAAGAGCAACGCAATACAGGAAACCGCGACAAAGAACGTGTTGTTGTTCTTAAAGGAGCCAAATGCTGCGCCGGTATTGGTGATATTTATGAGGTGAAAAAATCCATCGACGACGGCGTGCGGCGGATCTCTCGGATCAATATTTTTCAGGACGAGGTACTTGCTTCCCTGATCAAGGATGTAGAGCGGCAGTGAAAGGAAAATGATAAATTTCATGTTGTTATTGTGTTCGCTCTTTCACGGACGCGAAGCGCCAGGTGAAAGTATCAATTATCACACTGCTTTTTCGAGCATTGTCACTACGCTTTCGCACCGGTCGCACAACTCTGGATGTGATTTACTGGTGCCGACGTAAGCGCGATGCCGCCAGCAGCGTGCACATTTTGCAAACGGCGTTTTTGTAACTGAGGCGCTCGCTTCTTTGGCTTGGACAATTGTTAGGTCGCTCAGAATGAAAAACTCTTCCAGCTCGGCTTTGTCGATTTTAGCCGTAACATCGGAATTTGAATTCAAGGTAACGGCAGCTTCAAGCGCATTTCCAATTAGCTTTTCCTGGCGTGCTTTCTCGATTGCCTGACCGATCACGCTCCGCAATTTCAATAGCTCTTCGATTTGGCTGCTTGCTTCGCTGCTTCGAGCCTGCGATTGCGGAAACTCGTGAACGTGAATCGAGCCGACCTCACCGAAATGGCGCCACGCTTCCTCGGCGGTGAACGCAAGAACGGGCGCAAGCAATCGGCAGAGGGCGTCGAAGACCTCACGCATCACAACTTGCGACGCCCGGCGGCGCGGCGAATCCGGCGCGTCGCAATACATCCGGTCTTTGGTGATATCTATATAGAGGCTGCTCAAGTCGACGGCGCAAAAATGATTCAAGGTGTGATAAACCTTGTGAAATTCGAATGCCTCATAGGCGGAACGACAATCGACGATTACTTCATTGAGCCGCTCGAGAATCCACCGATCACTCAATGTAAGAGCCTTCTTGGCTTCCTGGTTTCCAGATTGAAAATCAAATAGGTTTCCAAGCAAAATGCGCAGCGTGTTGCGAATCCGGCGGTACGTGTCGCCGAGACGGGTGAACATCTCCTCCGAGAACGGGACATCGTCCGCGTAATTGATGCTGCTGGCCCAGAGCCGGACAAGATCGGCGCCGTGCTTGTTAACGAAATGGCCCGCGTCCATCGGCTTGTCATATGTGCTCGACTTCGAGATTTTCTTGCCGTCAACATCGACAACGAAACCGTGGGTGACGCACGTTTTGTAAGGTGCGCGATTGTTCATGGCAATACTGGTCATGAGCGACGATTGGAACCAGCCGCGATGTTGATCGGTCGCCTCGAGGTACATGTCGGCGGGATCGCGCAGCTCGGGATGAAGCGCGCAGACCGCTTTGTGCGAAACGCCGCTGTCGATCCAAACGTCAATCGTGTCGTTGCGCTTGGTCGTCCCTGATGGAAGTCCAAGCTTTTCAGCCAGATCGGCATCGCTCAATTCGAACCAGATGTTCGAGCCGCGCTCCGCGACGAGATCTGCAAGTTTTCGAATGACCTTGGCGTCGAGGATCGGCTCGCCCTCGGTCGAATAAAAGACCGGGAGCGGCACGCCCCAACTGCGTTGACGCGAGATTACCCAGTCGGGCCGCGATTCAACGGTGCCGGCGATACGATTTTCTCCCCAGCCCGGAATCCATCGCACTTCCTTGTGAATGGCTTCGAGCGCGCGCTCGCGGATGGCGTCAATCCGGATGAAGAACTGCTCGACGTTGCGGAAAATAATCGGCGTTTTCGAGCGCCAGCAGTACGGATATGAGTGATGAAATTTCTGGGCGGCGAGCAACATGCCGCGATCGCGCAGCAGATTGACGATGTCGATATTGGCATCGAACACATATTTGCCGGTCAAATTCGGCAGGCCGGCTTCTTCGGTCAGGCGCCCGTGATCGTCGACCGGTGATAAGACCGGCAATTTATTGACCCGCCCTAGATTGTAATCATCCTCGCCATGTCCGGGAGCGATGTGCACGGCGCCGGTGCCGGAATCCATCGTGACAAAATCAGCCGTGAGCACGATTGCTTCGCGATCCAAAAACGGATGGCGCGCCTTGATTTTGTCGATCTTGTTGCCGGCAAACGCCGCGAGCCGTTCGCCAGTCTGTACGAAATTCGTGTTAGCGCAAAATTGCGGAATCAGTTTTTCAGCAAGCAGTAATGTTTCGGACAGACCGTCGCGCGAAAACTTTTCGACGACATACGTTTCCTTTGGATCGACAGCGAGGGCGAGATTGGCGGGCAGAGTCCATGGCGTCGTGGTCCAGATTGCGATGCTGGCCTTGTCCTTCCATTCATCGCTGACGATCGGAAACTTTACGTAAACGGAGGTGTCGTCGCGGTCCTGGTATTCGACCTCGGCCTCGGCCAGTGCCGTCTGGGCGCCGGTGCTCCAATAGACCGGCTTCTGCGATTGATAGACGAGATCGTTTTCGACGAAGACGGCGAATGCGCGCAAAATTTCCGCTTCGTATTTTGGATCGAGAGTCAGGTAAGGATGATCCCAATCGCCGAGGACACCGAGACGTTTGAATTGCTCGCGCTGGATATCGACGTACTTGCGCGCAAAAGCTTCGGATTTTTTGCGGACCTCGAGAGGCGAGAGATCGCGCGATTCCCGCACAACTTTGTATTCGATCGGCAGGCCATGACAATCCCAACCGGGCACATAGGGCGCGCGTTTGCCGAGCATGGTCTGCGATTTCACGACGAAATCTTTGAGAATCTTGTTCAGCGCGGTACCCATGTGGACATCGCCGTTGGCAAAAGGTGGGCCGTCATGCAAAACGAACAGTTCCCGATCCTGCCGCGATTTTTGAATCTGCTGGTAAAGGCCCATCTCTTCCCACGCCTTGAGCAATTCCGGTTCGCGCGTGGCGAGGCCAGCCTTCATCGGAAAATCCGTGCGCGGGAGGTTGAGCGTGTCCTTGTAATTCTGGCTCATGTCGGCGCGGCTACCTAGCATCCGCGGCTCTACAAATCAACGTGCGCGACCCGTGCAGGCCTTGTTATGAGATCAAAGTGCTATTCAAGGAAGACGAGAAGGAGTAATACTTTCAGCACAAATCTAGCGGCTATTAATTGGAGAATAGGTTCATGAGGAAGATTTTGTGTTATTTCACGCTCTCGATGCTTTTGCTGGGCGGCAGCTCGGCGAATTCAGCGCCTTGGAAAAGCCCGGACGGCCAGACTGGCACACGGCAAAGATTGCTCGTCGGAAATGGAGTGGTGACGATGGATCTCGATTTGAGTCGACTAAATGGAAACGACTCCGCAACCAAAGAAT
>JBDTZF010000182.1:0-3578 GCA_040005265.1 Verrucomicrobiota bacterium | reverse complement strand
GGACCAAAGGTCTGGTGCTGCATCGATGGCCGGGTCGGGCAATCAACTGAAGCGGAATGCCGGGCGAAGGGTGGACAAACTTATCGCTCAGAAAAGGAAGCGCGCGCACGTTGCGGCGGCGGCGCCAACGGCGGTGGCGATGACAAAACTTGTTGGGCCTGCGTAAACGGCAAGGTGGTCCAACTGACGAAAGCTCGGGCGAGAGGCATGCAATGCTTCGCTTCCAGAGAAGAAGCGCAAAGCAATTGTCGCCCAAAGGAAAAGGAAAAAGAAAAAGAAACCAACTGCTGGACCTGCATTAGCGGCCGCGTAGGACAAATGGCCGAATCCAAAGCCCGGGCGCGAGGCTTGCCCTGCTTCAGTTCCAGGGAAGAAGCGGCCAGGAGTTGCTCCGGCGGTGGCGGTAAGACACCAGATAAACCGACGAAAAAGCGTACTCGCCGCGGCTAGAGGTAATGGTTTTCACAAGAAGAAATTGTATGAACAAATTATCAATACAGAAAAGTTATAGTGTATCATCGCGGCTAACGACAAACGTTCGTTGGCCGCTTTCTACCATCGTGTCAGCGTCCTTAAGAAGCTGCTGCAATGGAACAGTGCTCCGAATGGTCGCGGGGTGTACTATTGCACTGATAGTTACTGCGGCGTCGGCCGCAGAGCCCGGCGGCGGAGGAAACGAAGGAGGGGGCGGATGCGCGCAAGTTACGGGAGAAGCTCACTGTCAGCCAGACGGTAGCTACAGCTACACGTTTAGTGTCACCAACAATTCCGGCAGTGCGATGTCGCAAGTGCTTCTTACACCTGGCGCGGGCAGTGGGTTTACCGTTAGTCCACAGCTCTCGAATCTTTCCTCGCCTTTGCAAAACGGTCAGTCGACAACTGTCACGACGACGATCAGCAACGTGAAGCCGGGAGAGAAGGTCTGCTTCTTCGTCTCTCTAATGTCAGATAAAGCTTCTTGTTGCACGGTTCAGGTGTGTCCGACTTTGCCGCGATGCGGAGTGGTTTATGATACGCCGACGCCGGCTTATAATAATCTACCTCCGGCGGCGCGTCAGAGGCCCGGAGCCAAACGCCGGCATCCATAACCGGCGTAATTTCAATTTTGGCTTTATAATTGAGAGCCGAAACGGGAAACCTTTTCAATTTTTCCATGCTTACGCGAATTGTCGTTACAGTGGTCGCCGCATTGTGCGTTTCTTCAATCGCGCTTGGCCAATCGACCTATACCCGTCCGAAGTCGTCGCCCACGCCGACACCGACGCCAGTTCGGTCGAACCTGACCGTTGCGCCTCCGCGGACCCGAATGAATCCAACTCCGACGCCGATTCAATCAAAACGGCTGGCTACTCAGCCGCGGCCAACCCCAACACCGGCGCCGATTTCGGTTCAGGTGAAACCAACGCCGACCCCGGTGCCCGCTCCAGACATTAAAGCTTATCTGGACCGCCAGCTGGCAAATTCCAAAGACCAGAAATTTCACCTCACGGCGAAGGGCAAAGATCTTCCGCTTACGCCGTTCCACTTTTGGGCTCAAAAGAGCTCCGGTGCCAACAGCACTACGACATGCGTCGACATGCGGAGCGAAGATGGCACCGTGTACGACATAGACTTTGTCACCACAGCCACGCAGGTGAGCAGCATTAGGGTTCACCGGATCAATGGCGCGGCCGTGAGATAGCGGATTCCCGCTTACCACCCGTAACAGCGGGCCACGATCGTCGCCTTCGGGATATTTGCGACAGTCATAGACTGCCGCTACAGATGAGCGCGTTCATGTCGAAAACTTTCTACGTCACCACGGCGATCGATTACACCAACTCGGCGCCGCATATCGGACACGCCTACGAGAAGGTGCTGGCCGACGTCATCGCCCGCTATCACCGGCTCAAGGGCGAGAAAGTGTTTTTCCTAACGGGCGTCGATCAACACGGGCAAAAGGTGCAGCAATCTGCTGCCAAGGCAGGTGTTGGCCCGGCTGAATTCGTTGAAGGAACCACCCAGAAATTTGTCGATCTTTGGAAAAAGCTCGATGTGAAATATGACCGATGGGCGGCCACGACAGATCCGCTTCACAAGAAAGTCGTGCAAGGCATGCTGCAACGTCTGTTCGACGAGAAGCAAATCTACAAAGACAAACAATCGGGGTACTACTCGGTTCGCCAGGAACAATTTCTGACCGATAAGGAACGCGGCCCGGATGGCGAGTTCGGCCCGGAATGGGGCCAGGTCGAAGAGCGCCAAGAAGAAAATTATTACTTTAAACTCAGCCAGCACAAGGAGTGGTTGCTTTCGTACATCGACAATCGCAAGGACGCCGTTATTCCAGATTTTCGTCAAGCGGAGCTGCGCAATGCGGTTGAGAAAATCGACCGCGCACGCCAGTCCGGCTCGGACCTTTGCATCTCGCGTCCGAAATCGCGACTCGACTGGGGAATCGAGCTTCCGTTCGACAAAGAATTCGTCACCTACGTCTGGTTCGACGCGTTAACGAACTACATCAGCTTCGCTGGCTACGACCCGAAGATCGACAAGTACCAAGAACAACCGCAGGAGTTCCGAGACAGGTGGACGAAAGAGACGCTCCAAATCATCGGCAAAGACATTCTGATTCCCGCGCACGGCATTTACTGGCTCATCATGCTCCACGCCGTCGGATTTCCGAATGAGGCGATCCCGCAGTTATTAGTCCACGGTTGGTGGAATCTCGGCGGCTCCAAGATGAGCAAGAGCGCCGGCAACGTTGTCGATCCAAACGCGCTCGCCGATCAGTACGGCGCCGAAGCGCTGCGCTATTATTTGATGAGCGACATGGCGACCGGCAAGGATACCGATTTTTCTGAGGAGCGGCTGGTGGGTCGGTTCAATACTGATCTGGCCAATTCGTTGGGCAATCTGCTCAATCGAAGTCTGAACATGGCGCAAAGGTATAGATCCGGAAAACTGCGGGCGCCAGACAGCGGGATCGGGGAGGATCTCGCGCCGTACGTTGGAAGGATGGATGAGTTCTTGATCAGTGAGGGTATCGAACGCTGCTTAAAGATTGCGAACGATTGTAATTACGAAATCGACGCGCAAAAGCCGTGGGTACTTGCAAAAGACGAGACGCAAAGCGGGAAACTCGACGCCCTTCTGTATCACCTTGCCGAATCCCTTCGCATCATCGCGATTCTCGTTTCACCCGTGGTAGCGAAAGCCGCGCACGGAATCTTTGATCAACTGAACTGGAAAATGGAGTTGAGTGGGAAGGAAGACCGATTCCGGCTCGAGGATACAAAGTGGGGTGGCTTGCCGGATGGGCATGTCGTTGGCCAACCGGTGCCGCTGTTTCCGCGGATCGAATCGTGACCTCCGGTAGCGCGCGCGTCTCGCGCGTCTGATTTCGGCGCCTCGCCGGGACGGACTATCCTTGAAACAAGGTTGAAGGAGCTGTCAGGGTTAGATGAAAGTTCGCGATGGCGGGACGCCATCGCCAGGCACGCGAGACGTGTGCGCTACCCTGCGCGTGGATTTTTGATTTCAAGGAAAAGGATTGACATGCGGGTCTGGACCCAAATAACCTCGCGGCAAAACCGCCG